>NZ_CP004393.1:475000-775000 GCF_000819565.1 Celeribacter indicus | reverse complement strand
CCTCCTGCCGCTCTTCTTCGTCACCAACGGATTTCTCAAGTTTATCTGGTCGAATCGCGTCTTCGGCTATTGCGGCGTGGTGATGGCCTCGGTCAGCAATGACGAGGACGATCCGCAGGCGCTGCCGCGGGCGCAGAAGGCGGGGGAGCTCAACATCACCGCGGCGAAGGCGTTCAATTCGGGGCTGCGGTGCATCTATTTCGGGCTCGGGGCGCTCACATGGCTTCTGGGGCCGGTGGGGCTTCTCCTCGGGACGACGGTGGCGATCTACATCATGCTGCGGCGGGAATTCTTTTCGCAGACCCGGTCGATCCTGATGCGCGAGGATCTCTGAACCGGGCGGCGGGACGTGTCGGACGTGCGTCGGCTTTCCGTCGGGCATCCCGCGCCGGGGTGCGGACCGGCGCGAAACGGCTACCGCCTGCCCTCGCGCAGCCAGGCGAAGACGCTCAGGGCGGCGAGCGCCAGCAGCCAGACCCAGCCCGGAAGAAGCGGCGTGAGCCGCGTCGACTGAGTCACATAGGCCTCCCGCGGGGTGATCCCGATCCAGCCGCGCCCGGCGGCGTTGCGCCCCTCGGGCACGGTCCGCAGGTTCGGCACGCCGCCCGAGAGCGCGAGCACGCCCCCCTCCGTCCCGCGCACATAGCTCGCGAGCTTCTCGCCGGTCGCGATCGTCTCCTCGAATTCGCGCGGCGCGGCGGGGCCGAGCACGATCACCGCCTCCTGGTCGCCCTCGCGCAGCCGGTAGAGGCCGAGCTCCGCCCCCTGGTATTCCGCCACGAAGCGGCCGGGGGTGATCTCCTCCATCGGCACGGTCGTCTCCGTCCCGTCGGGCGCCTCGATGGTCACGGACCGCGCGCCCTCGGTGAGGCTGCGGCGGGTGATCGTCATCGTCTGGCCCTCGGCCGTGGCGGTCAGCGCCTCCTCCTCGAGCTCGGGCTCCTTCATCATCCAGTGTGCGAGCCGGCGCAGCAGTTCGAGCTGCGGCCCGCCGCCGTCGAGGCCGCGCGTCCAGAGCCAGGCGTGATCGGACCCGAGCACCGCGACGCGCCCCTCCCCCACCCGGTCGAGCACCAGAAGCGGGCGGTCGTCCACGCCCGACATGACCACCTCGCCGGCCTGCGGGTCGAGGTCGATCTGGCGGAACCAGCGCCCCCAGGAGGGCGTGTCCTCCGGCCCGTGCAACCCGCCGAGCCCCTCGGTCACCGGGTGGCGCGCGCCGAGATCGGTGAGGCGCGGGCGAAAGCCCTGTTCGATCACACGGCCGGTGGGCGCGGTCGGAATCACCCGCGCGAGCGGCGAGCGGTAGAGGCTGTCCGCGGTGGCGAAATCGGGACCGGCGGCGAACAGCACGGCGCCGCCGTTTTCCACATATTGCGCGATGTTCTCGAGATAGGAGGCCGGCAGGATGCCGCGCAGCTTGTAGCGGTCAAAGATGATGAGGTCGAAATCGTCGACCTTTTCCATGAACAGCTCGCGCGTCGGGAAGGCGATGAGCGACAGCTCGGTGACCGGCACCCCGTCCTGTTTCTGCGGCGGGCGCAGGATGGTGAAATGCACGAGATCGACCGAGGCATCGGATTTCAGCAGGTTGCGCCAGGTCCGCTCGCCGTTGTGCGGCTCGCCGGAGACGAGCAGCACGCGCAGCCGGTCGCGCACCCCGTTGATCCGAACCATGGCGGAGTTGTTGCGCGTCGTCAGCTCGTCCTCCGCCTCGGGCAGGGTGAACTGGATCACGTTCATCCCGCCATGGGGCAAGGTAACCGGCACCTCCATCGTGCGGCCGACGGGGATGGTGAATTCCTGCGCCTCGCCGCCGTCGATCGACACGAGAAGCGGCGTCGTGCTCCCGATGTCGCGCGGGACGTCGCCCTGGTCCTCGACCCTGAGCCGGAGCGTCACCTCCTCGTCGAGGATCGCGAAGGCGGGCGCATTCTCCACGACGAGGCGGCGGTCCCAGTCCTCGGGCGCGCCGGTCAGCAGCAGGTGCACGGGCGCGGGGAAATCGGGCGAGACCTCGAGATCGTGGAGCTGCCCGTCAGATAGGAGGATCGCGCCCGCGAGCCGGCCGCGGGGCTCGTCGGCCATCGCCTCCGACAGCGCGGTCATCAGCAGCGTGCCGCGATCGTCGGGCGCATCGGTGAGCGGCACCACGCGCAGCTCCGTGTTCGGGAGGGCGGCGACGCGGGCGGTCAGCGCCTCCACCGCCTCCGAAAGCTGGGCGGGGCGGTCGGAGAGATCCTGCGACGCGCTTTCATCCACCACGAGCAGCACGATATCGCTCAGCGGATCGCGCTCCTCCTCCTGGAGCGAGGGGCCGGTGAGCCAGCCGAGGATCAACAGCGCCGCGAGCGTGCGGAAGGGCCAGCCGGAGAGGCCGCGAAACGCGGCGAAGGCCAGAAGGACGACAGCCACCCCGGCGAGGACCGCGAGCACGGGCAGGGGCAGGATCGGGGAGAAGACGATGTCGCGGATCATTGGCCGAGCCTGTCGAGAAGGGCAGGCACATGGACCTGGTCGGATTTGTAGTTGCCGGTCAGCACATACATCACGAGGTTGACGCCGAAGCGGTAGGCCAGTTCGCGCTGGCGCTCACCGGAGAACCCGCGCCCGACCGGAAGGCGCGGATATCCGTCCTCGCCCACCGCCCAGGCCGACGCCCAGTCACCTCCGCCGATGATCACCGGCGTCACGTTGTCGTTGAGGTTGCGGAACGGCATGCCCTCCGCGCGTTCGGTTTCGGGCGAGGCCTCGACCCAGACCGTGCCCTCGGCATGGCGGCCGGGGAATTCGCGCAACAGGTAGAAGGCGCGGGTCAGGACGTGATCCTCCGGGATCTGTTCGAGCGGCGGAATGTCGAGCGGGCGCGCGAGCGCCTGGAGCTTTGCCCCGGTCGGCGTCGCCGCGCCGAAGCCTGCGACATCCGCATCGCGCGTGTCGAACAGGATCATCCCGCCGGTGCGCAGATAGGCGTTGAGCCGGGCATAGGCCTCTGCCGAGGGCTGCGGCTGATCCGGGGTCACGGGCCAGTAGAGCACCGGGAAGAAGCCGATCGGATCGGTTTCGAGGTCGACCCCCATCGGCGGTGCGGGCTCGACCGAGGTGCGGGCGTTGAGCACGGCGGACAGCCCGCGCAGCCCCGCCTCCGACGTGCCGTCGAGCGCGGCATCGCCGGTTTCGACATAGGCGAGCACCACTTCCTCCGTCGCGGCGAGGGCGAAGGCCTCGTAGTCGTCCTGCGCGCGGGTCTGGCCCGGCAGCGCGAGGAACCCGAGCAGGACGAGCGGCAGCGCCCGCGTGCCGAACAGCCGGCCGGAGAGCGCGAGCGAGGCGATGAGGTCGATCCCCAGGAGCGCGAGGGCGGCCAGCAGGAGATGCGGCGTGAGCGGACGCTCGGCCCGGCTTTCGACGCCCGTCACGGGAACGTCGGCGGGCCAGTCCGCCGGCAGCAGTTCGGTGTCCGGCGCCACGGCGTTGAGCGCGCGCAGGCTGTCGCGCCCCTCGTAGATCCCCGGCGGCGTGGCGGCGGAGGCGCGGGCGGTGGCGAAGTCCTCCCCCGCGACCGGCGCGCGCGTGCCCGCATCGAAGAGATCGCCGAACCCGTCGAGCAGGCGCAGCGGCTGGAGCGTCTGGCCCGTCAGGTCCTCCGCCGTGACCTCCTCGGCGCGCGAGGTGACGGCGAGCCGGTCGAGCATGGAGACGAAGAGGCCGGAGAGCGGCAGGGTGGACCATTCGGCATTCGCGGTCACATGGAACAGCACCACCTGCCCCTGCCCCACGGCGTTGCGGGTGACGAGCGGGGTGCCGTCGGCAAGCGTGGCGATGACGCGGGCGGCGAGATCGGGATCGGGCTGCGCCATGACCTGTGCGGAGACGGTCACGTCGGGCGGGAGGGGCAGGCCGTAGAAGGGTGAGCTGTCGGCAAAGGCGCGCAGCGTCTTCGGCTCTCCCCAGCTCATCGCCCCGCCGATGGTGCGGCCGCCGGCGCGCAGGCGCACGGGCAGGAGCGGATCGCTGTCGTCCCGCGCCACGTCCGAGGCGGCGAGGTTCGGTCCGGCGAAGCGCAGCAGGAGCCCGCCCTCGTTCACCCAGTCGAGCAGCGGCGCGGTCTCCCCCTCGGCAAGCTGGGCGATGTCGGCGAGGATGATGACATCGGGATTGGCATTTATGAGATCGGTGAGCCCGCCCTCGACCACATCGGCCTTTCCGGCGAGCGCGGCGCGCAGGTAGTGCAGTTGCGAGAGAAGTTGCAGCCCCTCGCGGTTTTCGCGCACGGTGACGAGCCCCACCTCGCGGCGGCGCAGGCTGTCGTCGGCGAGGTGTTTCGCGCCTGCGGAGCGCTGGCCGTCGATCTCGAACCGGTCGATCCGGTTGCGCAGCTCGGGCGGCAGGTCGAAGGAGACGGTGCGGGCGGTTTCCCCCGCGTCCATCACCACCTCCTGCCGGGCGAGGATGCGCGCGACACCGGCGGGGTCGGGACCGTGGGCGGCGAGCGTGAGCGTCGCCTCCCCCGCGCCGGCGCGGCGCAGGACGGTGACGTCGACGCCCGTCTCGGTCACCGCGGCGTCGGAGAGCGCATAGAGCGGGCGCGGATTCTCGAACACCGCCACCGGCCCGCGGTCCCCGAGCCGGGAGAGCACCGTGTCGCGCCCCTCGCGCGCGAGCCCGTCGGAGATCCAGAGCGTCGCGAACCCGCCGTCGATGCCGGCGAGCCGCGCGGCGAGCGCCTCCATGTCCGGCGCGTAGGGCGCGGGTTCGAGACCGGCGAGCCGGGCGCGCCAGTCGGCGGCGGAGAGGAAGTCGCAGCCCTCCGCCGCGGGGGAGGTGGCGACGAGGATGCAGACCGTGCGATCGTCCGCCTCGGCCTCCTCGAGCGCCTGTTCCACGCGACCGATGCGCAGCGCCCAGTCCTGCGCCGAAGCCCAGCTCGCATCCATCAGCACGACGAGCGGGCCGGAGGCCCCCGCCCGTTCGACGCGCGGGTGGAGCACCGGACCCGCGAAGGCGACGATCAGCGCGGCGACGGCGAGCATGCGCAACAGCAGCAGCCACCAGGGCGTGCGGTCGGTCTCCACCTCCTCGTCCTTCAGCCCCAGCAGCAGCGCGACGCCGGGAAACCGGCGGCGGATCGGCGCCGGCGGCACGGCGCGCAGCAGCAGCCAGAGCACCGGCAGCGCGACCAGCCCGAGAAGCACCCAGGGCGCGGCAAATCCGATGGGGCCGACGATCCACATCAGCGCGGGCCCTCCATGGCCTGATAGAGCCACAGCAGCGCGGGCTGCGCCGCGTCGTTCGTGTGATGGGTGGCAAAGCGCCAGCCGGCGTGGCGGGCGACCTGTTCGAGCCGCGCCTTGCGTTCTGCCAGGCGGTCGAGATAGCGGTCGCGCAGGTCGGCGGCGCGCAGCGTCTCGTGCCGGATGCCGCCGGTCATGGAGGTGAAGACGGTGCGGCCCTGATAGGGAAAGGCCTCCTCCGCCGGGTCGAGGATCTGGCAGAGCGCGCCGCCGATGCCGCGATCGGCCGCCGCGCCGACCGCCTCCTCCACCCGGTCGAGCGGGCCGAGGAAATCGGACATGAACAGCGCACGCGAATGCGGCAGGAAGCGCGCCACGTCGGGCGCGCCGAATTCCTCCTCGCCGGGGGTGCGCAGGCCCTCCGCGATCCGCCGGAGCTGCAACGCGCCGATGCGCGGCGGTGTGCCGAGCGAGGCGAGCGCGACCCGTTCGCCGCCCTTCATGAGCAGGATGGAAATCGCCATGGCGAGCAGCGCGGCCCGCTCCCTCTTTGCCGGAAGGTTGCGGTCGGAGGCGAAGCCCATCGAGGCGGAGAGGTCGACCCAGAGATGCACCGATTGCGCCGCCTGCCATTCCTTCTCGCGCACGTAATGCCCGTCCGAGCGCGCCGAGCGGCGCCAGTCGATCGCGCGCCCCGGATCGCCCGCCTGCGCCGGCCGGTATTGCCAGAACTCGTCGCCCATGCCGGACTGCCGCCGCCCGTGCCCGCCGAGGAGCAGGGTCCGCGCGAGCTGTTCGGCCTGCGCCTGCAAGGGCGGCAGCGGGCCGGCGAGCGCCTCCGCGCGGGCGCGAAGGCCGGAGGGGGCGAGGCGGTCGGTCACGCGGCGGTCCGGTTTTCCGATGTGGTTTCAGCGACGGAGGCGATGATCGCGGCGAGATCGTCGCCGCGCGCCCGCGCCGCGAAGGTCAGCGCCATGCGGTGAATGAGCACGGGGCGGGCCATGGCCAGCACGTCCTCGGGCGAGGGCGCGAGCCGCCCGTCGAGCAGCGCCCGCGCGCGCGTCGTCAGCATCAGCGCCTGCGCGGCGCGCGGCCCCGGCCCCCAGGCGACAGAGGCATTCACGGTCTCGGTCGCCTCCGCTTCGTGCGGGCGGCAGGCGCGCACGAGATCGAGGATCATGTCCACGACCTGCTCGCCCACCGGCATCCGGCGCAGGAGTTTCTGCGCGGCGATGAGTTCGGCGGCGGTGAAGACCTGATGCGCCTCGCCCTCCTCCGCGCCGGTGGTGGCGATGAGGATGTCGCGTTCGGTCGCGCGGTCGGGATAGTCGACATCGACCTGCACAAGAAAGCGGTCGAGCTGCGCCTCGGGCAGCGGATAGGTGCCCTCCTGTTCGAGCGGGTTCTGGGTGGCGAGCACATGGAACGGCGCCTCGAGATCGTGGGCCTGCCCGGCGATCGTCACCGATTTCTCCTGCATCGCCTGCAACAGCGCGGATTGCGTGCGCGGCGAGGCGCGGTTGATCTCGTCGGCGAGCAGGAGCTGGCAGAAGACCGGCCCCTCGATGAAGCGGAAGGCGCGCGAGCCGTCCGGCGCGGTTTCGAGCACTTCGGACCCGAGGATGTCGGCGGGCATCAGGTCGGGGGTGAACTGCACCCGCGCGCCCTTCAGCCCCATCACGGTGGAGAGCGTGTCGACGAGCCGCGTCTTGCCCAGCCCCGGCAGGCCGAGGAGCAGCGCGTGGCCGCCGCACAGCATGGAGGACAGCACCAGGTCGACCACCGTATCCTGTCCGATGAACCGGCGCGTGATCGAGGATTTCGCCTCCGCAAGCTTCGCTCCCAGCGCCTCGATCTCCGCCACGAGATCGGTCTGGGCGAGGTCGGATTCGGTCATGGCTTCACCTCTCATGCACTATTGTGACACCATTAAGAACCGCTCTAGCTCAAAGCACAAATGACAAAAGGTTCAAGAGGAGGATTTTCGCATGGGCGCCTCGGCAGACAGCATCGCCGCCGCCATCCGTGCCGCCGAAGGGCGCGGGTTGCCGCCGGTCGACAGGTGGGATCCGCCGTTCTGCGGCGATCTCGACATCCGCATCGCGCGCGACGGCACATGGCACTATCTCGGCACGCCGATCGGGCGCGCGCCGCTGGTGCGGCTGTTCTCGACGGTGCTCAAGCGCGAGGGCGACGCCTATTTCCTCGTGACCCCGGTCGAGAAGGTCGGGATCACGGTGGAGGATGCGCCGTTTCTCGCCGTCGATTTCGACCGCGAGGGGACGGGGCGCGCGCAACGACTGACCTTCCTGACCTCGGTGGGCGACCGGGTGACGGCGGATGCGGACCACCCGATCCGCGTGGCGGAGCGCGACGGGGAGCCCGCGCCCTATGTCGAGGTGCGCGGCGGGCTCGAGGCGCTGATCGACCGCAAGAGCTTCTTTCGGCTCGTGGAGCTTGGCGGGACGGAGGAGATCGAGGGGGAGCGCCGCTTCGGCGTCTGGTCGGGCGGCGCGTTCTTTGCCATCGGCCCGGCGGGCGATCTCGACTGACGCCGGGCGGGCACGCGCCGTCAGACGGCGGGCCGGGGAGCGTCCTCCTCGGCACAGCCCTGTCCGGGCCTTTCGACCTCGAGCGTGGAATGGCCGATGTCGAACCGCTCGCGCAGCATCCGCTTGATCGCGGCGAGCACCGGGGCGGGGGTCCCGGCCACGACGACATGCGCCTCGACCGAGCGGCGGCGCTCGTCGATCTGCCAGAGGTGGACGTGATGGACGCTCTCCACCCCCGCGACCTCGGCCATGGCGGCGGAAAGCTCGTCGGTCTGCACGTCCTCGGGCGTGCCGAGCATGAGGATGCGGATCACCGGCCGGACCTCCGCGAGGGCATGCCAGAGGATATAGACGGAAATCGCGATCGTCAGGATCGGGTCGATCAGCCGCCAGTCCCAGATCAGGATCACCGCCCCGCCGAGGATGACGGCGACCGAGGTCGCGGCGTCGGCGAGGTTGTGCAGGAAGGCCGCGCGGATGTTCAGACTGTCCTTCGACATCGCGTAGGTGAGCGCGGCTGTGACGAGGTCGACGGCGAGCGCGATCCCGGCGATCACGACGACGGTCCAGCCGGCGATCTCGGGCGGGTTGAACAGGCGGGAGACGCCCTCGGCAAAGAGATAGACGGAGATCACGACGAGGGAGACGTAATTGACCAGCGCCGCGACCACCTCCGCCCGGCCGTAGCCGAAGGTCATTTCCTTGTCGCGCGGCTTGCGCGAGAGCTTGCGCGCCCCGAAGGCGATCACGAGGGAGACCGCGTCCGACAGGTTGTGGATCGCATCCGCGATCAGCGCCATGGAGCCGGAGATCACCCCGCCGACGATCTGCGCCAGCGTCAGGAGCAGGTTGACCGCCACCGCCGCGGCGACGCGCCGGTCGCCCGCATCCGGGTCGACGTGATGATGGTGCCGGTGGCTGTGGGCGTGGCCGTGGGCATGGTCGTGCCGGTGTCCGTGGGTGTGGTCGTGATCCTGCGCCATGCCGTGCTCCTGCCTCTTGCATTCTCTCCGCTTTCGGCCAGAATACGAGCAATTGCTCACATTTTCTACTCGCATTCCCGATGCCCGACCGTCCCGCGTCCAGACCCCGCAAATTCCCGCGTCAGGCGCGGGCGCGCGCGACTGTGGCCGTCCTCCTCGAGGCCGCGGCTCGCATTCTCGAGGAGGACGGGCCGGAGGCGCTGACCACCAACCACATCGCGCGGCGGGCGGGCGTGTCTGTCGGGTCGCTCTACCAGTATTTCCCCTCGAAGGAGGCGATCCTGGCCGAGCTCATCCGCGAGGTGCGGCGGGAGATGTGCGACGACATCCTGCGCGAACTGGCCTATGTCGCGGGACAGCCGCTGAACTTCGGCATCGCCCGGCTCATCCGCGCGGTGATCCACCACCATGTGCACCGCGCCCATCGCGCCCGCCTTCTGGAACATCTCGAGGAGCGCCTGCCGCCGGATCCGGAGAGCCGGGCGCTCGAGATCCGGGCGCGGGAGGCGGTGACGGCCTATCTCGCGGAGCACCGGGTGGCGGAGGCGGAGCACGCCGCCTTCGACCTGCTGAACCTCGTCGTCGGGATCGCGCATCCGGCCCTCCATGCCGGCGAAAGCGATTTCGAGGCGCTGGCGCGGCGGATCGAACCGGCGGCCTTCGGCTATCTCGGCCTGGCTCCCCTCCGGGGCTGAAGGGGGCGATCACAAAATCTTCACATTTACAGTCGCGGTGTTTTGATGTTCGCCAACGCACATTATGCGGTTCGTGAGAGCATAAATCTTCCCGTTTAAACATCCGGGCGGCTGCCTTACATACCATTTCACAAGACGCGAAACCATCCTCGCGCCAATAAGAGATTGAATTGAAAGGAAACCAAGATGACAAATGCTGTCAAAACCCTGTTCGCCGCCGCAATCGTCGCTGTTGCCGGCTCCGCCGCTTTCGCCGGCCCGAACTACATCCGCGCCGGTGAGGCCCAGTCGCTCGGCAAGGTCGTCAACCTCGACATCGTGCGGGCCGACACCGCCAGCACCGTCAATATCTACGACTTCCATGCCGGCCAGCGCGGTGAGCTTCTCGGCTCCGCCCATGTCACCGCCGGCGCCAACAGCGATGTGAAGGTGCATCTCACCCGCCCCGCCTTCCGGGATACGCTGGCCGTTCTCTCCAACGGCTCGTCCGAAGTGGCAATCACCGAGGTGAGTTCCAACCGCTGAGCCGATCAGTCCTCCAGATCGCCTACAGCGAAAGCCCCGCGGGACGAACCCGCGGGGCTTTTATCTGTCCAGCCGACGGAAAGAGGGCTCAGTCCCCGAGCTTTGCGTGGACCTCCGCGAGGTCGATCTCCCCCAGCGGCATCTTGTTGGCCGGGTTTTCGAAATCGTACCGGAAAAGCTGGAAGTCGCGCTTGTAGATCTCCCACATCAGGTGCATCGACAGGTCGTCGAAATAGGCGTCGACCGGATGGGCGCGTTTCGGACCGTGGCCCTCGCTCTCGTTGAAGCGCGGGATGGCCGCCAGATCGACGGGACGCGGCGTCTCCACCGCGTCGAGCACCCGCTGCATGCCCTCGTTGAACTTCTCGGTGAAGAAGATGCTGTCGTAGGTGCCGCCGTTCAGGATGAAGGTGGAGATATGGCCGGACATGGCCGACCAGTGGATGTCCGGCTCCATCGGCCGCCGCCAGCGGATCGTGTCGCGCACGAACAGGAGGAAGCGGCGGAAGCTCGCGATCTGGTCGAACTCCTGCTTGCCGTCCTCGCCGCCGACCTCGATGCCGTATTTCTGGATGATCTGCGGCACGAGATTGCCCCTGTAACGCCGGCCGTTGCGCTGGATCCCGCAGATCTTGTCGAAGAAGGAGGACAGGATGCGGGTATAGGGATTGCGCACGCAGGTGAAGGCATAGGACCGGTGCCCGAGCACATTCGCCTCGATCAGCGGCTGGCTGGCGTCCTGGGACCATTTGTGCATGCGGTCCTTGCTGTCGTGGATGTCACCGTCGAAGAACTCGCCGTGATCCGAATAGAACATGATCTGTCCGATGGTCGAACAGGCGCATTTCGGGACGACGCGATAGACCATGCTCTCGCTCTCCGTCATCCAGGTTCCCGGAAACCCCATTTCACCCCAACTCCCGATAGGTCGCGCCCATTTGCGCGTCTTTTCGCTTTAAAAGCAAATTCCCCTTGTTTATTCAATAATTGGTTACAGCTCCGCATGAACAATCGGGCAAGAAGAGGATTACGGTTTCCAATATGGCACGAATTGCCTTTATCCTTCTGTGCCACAAGGATCCCGAAGCGATCATCGACCAGGCCCGCCGCCTCACCCGCGCGGGCGATTACATCGCGATCCATTTCGACGCGCGCGGCGGCAGGGAGGCGTTCGAGGCGATCCGCAAGGGGCTCGCGAACAATCCGAATGTGACCTTCGCCACGAAGCGGATCAAATGCGGCTGGGGCGAATGGAGCCTCGTGCAGGCCACGCTCCATGCCATCGAGGCCGCGGAACGGGACTTTCCGCGCGCGACGCATTTCTACATGATGTCGGGCGACTGCATGTCGGTGAAGACGGCCGAATACATGCACGACTATCTCGACCGCGAGGAATGCGACTATATCGAGAGCTTCGATTTCTTCGACAGCGACTGGATCAAGACCGGGATCCGGGAGGAGCGGCTGATCTACCGGCACTGGTTCAACGAGCGCCGGCACAAGTGGCTGTTCTACCAGAGCTTCCGGATGCAGCGCGCCCTCGGCCTCGCGCGGGGGATTCCCGCGGACCTCCAGGTGATGATCGGCTCGCAATGGTGGTGCCTGAGGCGGCGGACGATCGAGGACATCCTCGCCTTCATCCGCGAGCGCCGGGACGTCATGCGCTTCTTCCGCACCACATGGATTCCCGACGAGACCTTCTTTCAGACGCTCGTGCGCCATCTCGTGCCGGAAAGGGAAATCCGCTCCCGCACGCTCACCTTCCTGATGTTCACCGACTACGGCATGCCGGTCGTGTTCTACAACGACCATTACGACCTGCTGCTCGCGCAGGACTACCTCTTCGCGCGCAAGATCTCGCCCGACGCGAAGGAGCTGAAGAAACGCCTCGGCGATCTCTTCGCCGCGACCGGGGTGGAGTTCCGGATCTCCAACGAGGGCCGCTCCCTGTTCCGCTTCCTCACAGGGCGCGGGCGCGTCGGACGCCGCTTTGCCCAGCGGTTCTGGGAAACGGAAAGCTCGCTCGGCCGCGACCGAGAGCTCCTGATGATCGTGTGCAAGAAATGGCATGTCGCCAAGCGGCTCGTCTCGCAGATCCGGTCGCACACGGATATTCCCTGCGTCGAATACCTGTTCAACGAGGAGAACACCCCCCTGCCCGACCTCGGCGGCATCGAGAAGAGCCTCGAGAAACGCACGCGCCACCGGCGGGCCTGGGTGCGGATGCTGTTCGATTATTTCGACACGGATCGCATGGTGGTCTGCATCGACCCCGGCGGGATCGACCTGATCCGCGATTTCTACTCCGACCGTTCGGGCACGCGGCTGCTGGACATCGACTGCGAGTTCAGCGACGCCTACCTGATCGGCCATGCCCGGCGCACCGGGCTGGCGGGCGACACCACGCCGCAGAGCGCGCTGGAACGGCTGCTGCCGACGATCCGTTCGGACATCAACAGCGAGAGCGACACGATCCGGGACGCGGAATTCGAACATTGCTACCGCATCTCGGAGAGCAACGCGCCGGAGGAGAATGCCCGCCCGCTTGCAAGATTCCTCGGCATCTCCGAAGATGAGGCGCGCGAGATCGCCTCGATGCACTATCTCTTTTCCGACTGATCCGGGACCAAACGAGGGAGGCCCCTTTGCCCTACGCCTATGACGACCAGAACGTGTTCGCGAAGATCCTGCGCGGGGAGATTCCCTGCACCCCGGTCCACGAGACCGAGCACACGCTGGCCTTCCCCGACATCTCCCCCAAGAAGAAGACGCATGTGCTGGTGATCCCGAAGGGCCCCTACCGCTGCTACGACCATTTCATGCTGGCGGCGGGCGCGGAGGAACAGCTCGATTTCTTCCGCGCGGTGGCGAAGGTCGCGGAGATCACCGGCCTCGCGGAAAGCGCGGGCGGACAAGGCTTTCGCCTCATCTGCAACTCCGGCGCACATTCGCATCAGGAAGTGCCGCATTTCCACGTCCACCTGCTCGGCGGGGAGCCGGTCGGGCCGCTCGTGCTCGAGTAAGCGCCCGTCCCCGGAAAGACGGCGAAGCCCCGCGGAACGCGGGGCTTTTTCAATCCGGCCGGCGCGCGTCCCCCGCGCCGGTCACTTTCCCGAGGTCAACTCGACGAAGACATCCTCGAGATCGGGCTCCTTCGTGCGCACGTCCCCGATGACCACGCCCGCCGCGCGCACCGCGTCGAGGATCGCATTGGCGGAGGTGCGGCCGCGCGAATAGTCGAAGGCGAGCGTGCCGTGCCGGTCCCGCGTCAGCCGCACGCCCTCGGGCAGCGCGATCGCCTCGGGCGTCGGGCCTTCCGGCTCGATCAGCAGGGTTTTCGCATCCATCAGGCTCAGGAGGTTCCGCGTCGTGTCCCGCTTCACGAGGCGGCCGTGGTTGATGATGGCGATCTCGTCGCACATCTCCTGCGCCTCCTCGAGGTAGTGGGTCGTGAGGATGATCGTCATGCCGCGTTCCTCGTTCAGCCGCCGCACGTTGTTCCAGAGCATCTGGCGCAGCTCGATATCCACCCCGGCGGTCGGCTCGTCGAGCACGAGGATCTGCGGGTTGTGCACCAGCGCCTTGCCCAGCAGGAGCCGCCGCCGCATCCCGCCAGACAGGGTGCGCGCATAGGCGTCGGCCTTGTCCGACAGGCCGATGAGATCGAGGATCTCGGCGGTCCGGCGTGCGCGTTTCGGCACGCCGTAGAGACCCGCCTGCACCTCGAGCGCGGCGCGGGGCGTGAAGAACGGGTCGATGTTGAGCTCCTGCGGCATGACCCCGATCGCGGCGCGCGACTGACGCGGGTTCACGTCCTGGTCGAAGCCCCAGATCCGCACCCGTCCCGAACTCTTGATCACGAGCCCGGCGAGGATGTTGATGAGCGTCGACTTCCCCGCCCCGTTCGGCCCGAGGAGGCCGAAGACGGACCCCTGCGGGATCGCGAGGTCGATGCCCCCGAGCGCCTCCTTCGGCGGCTGGCCGGCCGCCGCGCGGTAGACCTTCCTCAGCCCCTCGATCTCGATGGCATTGCCTTTGGGTTCGGTCATCGCTTCTCCTCAGTGACACGTTTCGCGGGGCCCGAGCCCCCTTGTCCGCCGGACGCGGATCGCTATCATTCGGCCTTGACTTAAGCGGCAAAACGGCGTTCGACAACCGCATAGCCTGCGGACCCCGAACCTGAAAGCCGCACACCTCGTCCCACGGCGAACCGAAGCGAGAAGGTAGCGAAAGAAGATGACGATCGAAGCCCCCGAAACCGAAGTTGTCTCCAAATGGAAAGTCGCCTGCGACGGTGGCGAGGGCGC
The DNA here is from genome assembly GCF_000819565.1 of Celeribacter indicus. Taxonomy (NCBI): domain Bacteria; kingdom Pseudomonadati; phylum Pseudomonadota; class Alphaproteobacteria; order Rhodobacterales; family Roseobacteraceae; genus Celeribacter; species Celeribacter indicus. The sequence continues at coordinate 760,704 of NZ_CP004393.1, read as the reverse complement.
GCTCGGGCACCCGCGCGTCTGGCTCGTGATCCCGCACGAGACGGGCTATGTCGAATGCCCCTATTGCGACAAGAAATACATCCACGAAAGCGCCCGCCTCAGCGAAGTCTGAGGGCGGTGCGCCCTTTTCCGTCGCGGAACGTGCCCGGCGGGCGGGGTGACCCTGGCCGCGGGGGACGGAGCCGGACCGCCCGAGCCTCGCGAGGCGACGGGGCGACCTGACGCTCCATCCCCGAAAGCTCCGGCTGCCGCCGGCCTGCCGCATGCGCCGGGCGGCCGTTCGCACGGGGCGGGCCGTTAGGCGCTTGCAGCCCCTCTGTCCTTCCGTGTTATCAAGGCGCCAACGCAAATTCACGGGGGACCGCGCGCCATGACATTCGGCAAGGGCAGCCATCTTCATCTCATCGACGGCTCCGCCTTCATCTTCCGCGCCTATCACGCGCTCCCCCCGCTCACGCGCAAGTCCGACGGCCTGCCGGTCGGGGCGGTCAGCGGGTTCTGCAATATGCTGTTCAAATATATCGAGGACAGCACCGGCGCGGATGCGCCCACCCATGCCGCCGTCGTCTTCGACAAGGGCAGCCATACGTTCCGCAACGATCTCTATCCGGCCTACAAGGCCAATCGCGACGCGATGCCCGAGGACCTGCGCCCGCAGATCCCGCTGACGCGCGAGGCGACCCGCGCCTTCAACATCGCCTGTCTCGAACAGGACGGGTTCGAGGCGGACGACATCATCGCCACGCTCGCCTGCCGCGCCCGCGACGCGGGCGGGCGCGTCACCATCATCAGCTCCGACAAGGACCTGATGCAGCTCGTGGGCGACGGTGTCGAAATGCTCGACGCGATGAAGAATCGCCGGATCGACCGCGAGGGCGTGTTCGAGAAATTCGGCGTCTACCCCGAACGGGTCGTCGATGTGCAGGCGCTCGCGGGCGACTCGATCGACAACGTGCCCGGCGCGCCCGGCATCGGGATCAAGACCGCAGCGCTTCTGATCAACGAATTCGGGGACCTCGACACGCTTCTGGCGCGTGCCGGGGAAATCAAGCAGCCGAAGCGGCGCGAGACCCTGATCGGGAAGGCCGAACAGATCCGCCTGTCGCGCGATCTCGTCTCGCTCACCTGCGACATGCCGCTCGATTACGACCTCGACAGCCTCGAGGTGCAGGAACCGGATGCGGAGACGCTTCTCGAATTCCTGTCGAAAATGGAATTCCGCACCATCGTGAAGCGCATTTCCGAGAAGATGGGCGTGGAAGCGCCCGCCATGCCGGATCCCGTGCAACCCGCCCATGCGGCGCACGCGGCCGACGCCCCCGCCGCGCCGGAGGCGCGTCCCTTCGACGTCTCCGCCTATGAGAAGGTGACGACCATGGGCGCGCTCGAGCGCTGGATCGACCGGATCCGGGCGCGCGGCTACGTCGCCGTGGATACGGAGACCACGAGCCTCGACGAGATGGCGGCGGAGCTCGTCGGCATCTCGCTCTGCGTCGAGCCGGCCGAAGCCTGTTATATCCCGGTGGGCCATACGATCGGGGACGACGATCTCTTCGGCGGTTCCAACCTGGTGGACGGGCAGTTGCCCAGGGCGATGGTGCTCGACGCGCTGAAGCCGGTGCTGGAGGACGCCTCGATCCTCAAGATCGGCCAGAACATGAAATACGATGCCAAGATCTTCGCGCGCAACGGCGTGGCGGTCGCGCCCTACGACGACACGATGCTTCTGTCCTACGCGCTCCATGCGGGGCTGCACGGGCATGGGATGGACACGCTGAGCGAGCGCTATCTCGGCCATACGCCGATCCCGACGAAGGAGCTTCTGGGCAGCGGCAAGTCGATGATCACCTTCGACCGGGTGGATATCGCGAAAGCGGTGGATTATGCCGCCGAGGATGCGGATGTGACGCTGCGCCTGTGGCAATTGTTCAAGCCACAGCTTCACGCCGAGCGGGTGACCACGGTCTACGAAACGCTCGAGCGCCCGCTCTCCCCGGTGCTCGCACGCATGGAAATGGCCGGGGTGAAGGTCGACCGCGACGTGCTTTCGCGCATGTCGAACGCCTTCGCGCAGAAGATGGCGGGGCTCGAGGCGGAAATCCACGAGCTCGCGGGCGAGCCGTTCAACGTCGGCAGTCCGAAACAGCTCGGCGAGATCCTGTTCGACAGGATGAGCCTGCCCGGCGGAAAGAAGGGCAAGACCGGCGCCTATGCGACCGGGGCGGATATTCTCGAGGATCTTGCCGCCGAGGGCCACGACCTGCCCGCCCGCGTGCTCGACTGGCGGCAGATCTCGAAGCTGAAGTCCACCTATACGGATGCGCTCCAGGGCTATATCAACCCGGAAACGGGACGGGTCCACACCTGCTACGTCCAGTGCGGCGCCGTCACCGGGCGGCTCGCCTCCGCCGAACCGAACCTCCAGAACATCCCGGTGCGCTCGGAAGAAGGCCGGCGGATCCGCGAGGCCTTTGTCGCCCCGGAGGGGCGCAAGCTCATCTCGCTCGACTACAGCCAGATCGAGCTGCGCATCCTCGCCCATGTCGCGGGCATCGACAGCCTGAAACAGGCGTTCCGCGACGGGCTCGACATCCACGCGATGACCGCCTCCGAGATGTTCGGCGTGCCGATCGAGGGCATGGACCCGATGGTCCGCCGCCAGGCGAAGGCGATCAACTTCGGCGTGATCTACGGCATCTCGGGCTTTGGCCTCGCGCGCAACCTGCGCATCCCGCGCGGCGAGGCGCAGGGCTTCATCGACCGCTATTTCGAACGCTTCCCCGGCATCCGGCAATACATGGACGAGACCGTGGAATTTGCCAAGGAGCACAAGTTCGTCGCCACGCTCTTCGGCCGCAAGATCCACACGCCTGAGATCGGCGCGAAGGGGCCGCAGGCCGGATTCGCGAAACGCCAGGCGATCAACGCGCCGATCCAGGGCTCCGCCGCCGACATCATCCGCCGCGCGATGATCCGCATGCCCGAGGCGATCCGCGACCTGCCCGCGACGATGCTGTTGCAGGTGCATGACGAATTGATTTTCGAGGTGGACGAGGACGCCTGCGACGCGGTGATCGCCGTGGTGCGCGAGGTGATGGAGGGCGCGGCGGAACCGGCCGTGAAGCTCGACGTCCCGATCGAGGTGGACGCGGGGATCGGCGACACCTGGGCCGCGGCGCATTAGGCACGCGCGACGGGGGCCGGCCAGCCGGTCCCCCGCGCCTCAGCGCACCGGCACGCTCACCCGGAGCAGCACCGTCTCCATGCCTGGATTGTCGCTCGCGGTATTGGCGTTCGAGCGGTGATCGACGCTCAGGCCGAGCCGCACGCCGTTGTCCCATTCGTAGCCGAGTTCCAGCCCGGAGCGGAATTCGAGCGCGCTGCCGAGATCGGCATCGCCGCTGTTGTCGTAGAGCCCGGCCATCACGGACAATTCGCCATAGAAGCCGTCGAGATCGAAGAGGTTCCAGGCGCCGCCGAACCCGGCCCAGAAATTCCCCGTATCGGCATAGGAGAGGCCGACGATCGGCTGGAACGGCCCATAGCGCCGGTCGAACCCATAGCGGAGGTAGACCTCGCCATAGTCGAATTCCTCTTCGAAGCGCATCGGCCCCGCGGCGAAGGAATAGACCGGCGTTTCCTCCACCCGTCCGAAGCATCCGCCGGGACTGTGGCAGGCCTGCCATCCTTCATGCGCGATGCTGGCGAGGAACAACGCGACGATCACGCTACTGCCCATGTCAATCTCCCTTTGCAGATGAGGTCACGTCAGATCAGGCCTTCTTTGCGGAACAGGTGTCTGAGATCCGACTCGGGACGCGGCCCGATATGGGAGATCACCTCGGCCGCTGCGATGCAGCCCATCCGCCCGCAGACCGCGAGCGGCTGGCCGGTGGCATAGCCATAGAGGAACCCCGCCGCGAACTGGTCGCCGGCGCCGGTGGAATCGACCGGGGTCACGCGGTGGACCGGCACCACGGCCTCCTCCGCGCCGCGCACCAGCACGACATCGGCGCCCGAGCGGGTGCAGACCACGAGGCCGCATTCCGCCGCGGCGGTTTCCAGCGCCACGGAAAGATCGGCCTCATAGAGGCTTTCCCACTCGTGTTCGTTGCCGATCACGAAATCCATTTCCCTCACGAACTTGCGGAAGTCCGCGCGATGGCGGTCGACGCAGAACGGATCGGACAGCGAAATTCCGACCTTCCCCCCCGCCCCGTGCGTCAGTTGCGCGGCGCGGTCGAAGGCCTCCTTGCCCTTCGGCTTGTCATAAAGATAGCCCTCCAGGAACATGATCTCCGTATCGGCGGCCACGTCGGGAGCGACGTCCAGCGAGGAGATTTCCGAGGAAATGCCGAGGTAGGTGTTCATCGAGCGTTCGCCGTCGGGAGAGACGAAGATCATCGAGCGCGAGGTCGGAAGCTCCCCGCCCGGCACCGGCGCGTTGACGAAGGCGGTGCCGTCCGCCTCCATCTCCGCCGCGTAGAACCGGCCGAGCGCGTCGTCATGCACCCGCCCGATGAACCCGGTCCGGAGTCCCAGCCCGCCGAGACCCGCGAGCGTGTTCGCGACCGAACCGCCCGGCGCCTGCACCCGGTTGGTCATCGCGCCATAGAGCATCTCGCCCCGGTTGCGTTCGACGAGCTGCATGATGCCCTTTTCGATCCCCATGAGGTCGAGGAAACTGTCATCGGCCTGCGTGATCACGTCAACGATGGCATTGCCGATGCCGACGACCTGATAGGTTTTAGTCAAGATTCTTCTCCTCGAAAGCACAGAGATCGCGGATGAGACAGGCTGCGCATTTCGGCTTCCGTGCCGTACAGACATAGCGCCCGTGCAGGATCATCCAATGGTGCGCGTGTTGCTGGAATTCCGCCGGGACATGATCCTCGATCGCGCGCTCGACTGCGGCGACATCCTTGCCCACGGCCACACCGGACCGGTTGCCGAAGCGGAAGATATGCGTGTCCACGGCCTGCGCGGGATGGTGGAACCACATGTTGAGCACCACATTCGCCGTCTTGCGCCCCACGCCCGGCAGGCTTTCGAGCGCCGCGCGCGAGGAGGGCACCTCGCCGCCGTAGTCGTCGACGAGGATGCGGCTCATCTTCATCACGTTCTTCGCCTTGTTGCGGTAGAGGCCGATGGTCTTGATATGCTCGATCAGCCCCTCCTCGCCGAGCGCGAGCATCTTCTCGGGCGTGTCCGCGATCCCGAACAGCGCCCGCGTCGCCTTGTTCACCCCCTTGTCGGTGGCTTGCGCCGACAGGGCGACGGCGACGAGCAGCGTATAGGCGTTGACATGCTCGAGCTCTCCTTTCGGCTCCGGCTCGGCGGCGCGGAAGCGGGCAAAGATCTCGTGGATGGTCTGATAGTCGAGCTGGCGTGTCATGTCGTCCGGTGATGCTGGCGTGTCATGTGGTTCTAATGCCCTGTCGGGAAGCGCCGGGCAAGGCATTGCGCGGCAAGGGCAGGATTTCGAAAGGGTTTGTCGAGGCGGTGCCATTTTGCCGTGCGGGTTAATCGGCTGTTCAGACCCGTCTGCCAGACTGGGCGCGAAAGACCCGATCCGGCCCCCCCGCATGGCGCCGGGCCGGGGCGGAGACAGGAATGGGAACCGTAACGGGGACAGGGAGAGGGACGTGAACAGCACCAGCGACATGGAGCGCGACGCCGCGCCCGGCCTGCCGGGCATCGGACCGGCCGTGATGGTCGAGACGCGCCTCGGCCCGCAGCCGGCGGAATGGCTGCGGCCCGGCGACCTGCTGCTCACCCGCGACCACGGATATCGTCCGCTGCTGTGGACCGGACGGAGCGCGACGACGGGGCCGGGCGTCGTGCCGCCGCTGCACATTCCCGCCGGCAGCCTCGGCACGGGCGTGCCGGAGCACGACCTCACCCTCTCGCCCGGTCACCACCTGTTGCTGCGCGGGCCGCAGGTCGCGCTGCATTTCGGGGAGGAGGAGGTGCTCGCCCCGGCCCGCGACATCGCCACCGGCGCAGGCCCCGCCGCCGACATGCCGCTGCCGCCCGGACATGCCCTCTGCCACCTCCTGACGGCGGAGCACGAACTCCTTCTGGCGGAGGGGATCTGGCTCGAAAGCCTGCTGCCCGACCCGGCGGCGCTGGACCGGTTCGGCCCCGCGGCGGCGGCGGAGATCGCGGCGGCGCTCGGTCCCGCCCTCGCCACGGGACAATGCGCGCGGATGGTGCTGCGGCCCGGAGAGGCGGGCGTCCTGCACCCCCGGACGGCGGTCGCGACCCGGCGCAGGGCGGCCTGAGACGGGAGCGCCGTGCCCCCCGGTCCCAGCCCGGCGGCGCTTCCGCACAAGTTCCGGGTCGGCAGGGCGCGCCGGATGGGATAGATTGGGGCACAGCCATTCACCAGGACCCGCCCGTCATGTCCCTTTCCGCCCGCCCCGCCGAAGACCGCTACCATTTCCACGTCGTCCGCCGCGTGATCGAGCTCATCGACGGCGCGCGCGAACCGCTCCCGCTCGGGACGCTCGCCGCCGCGACCGGGCTCAGCGCGCCGCATCTGCAAAAGGTGTTCTCGCAATGGGCGGGCGTCTCGCCGAAGCGGTTCCAGCAATATCTGACGCTCGGCCACGCGAAGGCGCTGATCGACGACCGCCGCCCGCTCGCGGAGGTGGCGGATGCGGCGGGCCTGTCGGGCACCGGCCGGCTCCACGACCTGTTCCTGCGCTGGGAGGCGATGACGCCGGGCGACTATGCCCGCAGGGGCGCGGGGCTCACGATCTTCCGCGGTCGGGTCGACACCCCCTTTGGCGAGGCCATCGCGATGGCGACGGAGCGCGGGCTCTGCGCGCTCGGCTTCACCGCGGAAATGACGCCCGACGCGGTGATCGCGGATCTCTCCGCCCGCTGGCCGGAAGCCCGCCAGGTAGAGGCGCCGGACAGGGTCGCGCCCTTCGTCGAGGCCGCGCTCGCCGGCCAGACGGTCGACCTGCACCTCATGGGCGGTCCCTTCCAGATCAAGGTCTGGGAGGCGCTCCTGTCGATCCCGCCGGGAGAGGTCGCCACCTATTCCGACATCGCCGGGGCGATCGGCACGCCGAAGGCTGTGCGGGCGGTCGGCACCGCGGTCGGGCGCAACCCGGTGGCCTGGCTGATCCCCTGCCACCGGGTGCTGCGCAAGACCGGCGGGCTCGGCGGCTATCACTGGGGCCTTGGGGTGAAACGCGCGCTGCTCGCCCGTGAAGGCGCGCGCAACCTCCCCGCCGCGGCTGAGCAGAAACCCGCCACATTTTCGTGAACTGTCAAAATCACGGGTGTTTGAACCCGCGGAGAACGATAAAATCGCCGCGAAACCAGTCTTGAATAAGAGGCAGAGCATATGAAGACCCGGATTTTCGTCGTCGCCCCCCTTCTGGCGGCGATGGGCCTGTCGGCCTGTACCCAGGGGTACACCTACGACCCGAACAGCAAGACCACGCAGGGCGCGGCCATCGGCGCGGCGCTGGGCGGGCTCGCGGCGGGCCTGTCTTCCGACGACGACCGTCTGGCGAAGACCGCCGTCGGCGCGGTGATCGGCGGCGCGGTCGGCGGCGCGATCGGCCAGCAGCTCGAACGCCAGGCGCAGGACCTGCGTCAGGATCTCGGCAACAATCAGGTGCAGATCGTCAACACCGGCTCGCAGCTCATCGTGACGATGCCGCAGGACATCCTCTTTGCCATCGACAGCGCCGTGGTGGTGCCCTCGCTTCAGGAAGACCTGCGCGCCCTGGCCTACAACCTTCAGGACTATCCGAACACGACGATCCGGATCGTCGGCCATACCGACAACACCGGCTCGGCCACCTACAACCAGAACCTGTCGACCCGCCGCGCGGAATCCGTGGCGACGATCCTGCGCGCCAACGGTGTGACGCCGGGCCGCATCCAGGCCATCGGCCGCGGCGAGGACGCCCCCGTCGCCTCCAACCTCACCACCGAGGGCCGGGCGCTGAACCGCCGCGTGGAAATCGTGATCACGCCGATCACCTGACCGACAGGGCATGCGGAATGCTTGCAGGGCCGGGCCTTATGCCCGGCCCTTTTTCATGACCGCTTCATGGCCGCGCGGCGCGCGCACCGCCGCCCCTGTCTCCGCGCGAATATGCAGAAATCTCCATATTGTTGCCCTCTGCGAGACTTCTTAAAGCGTTTCGGCTTGAACTTGAATCGGCGGGGGTTTCCTTGAGGTGGCTGATGTGATTCATCCTGTTTGGGAGGATGGATCATGTCAGCACCTTTGCCGAATGCGCTTCGGGCGCGGTTTCAGGAGTATATTGAGGAAGGGTTAAGCGGGCGGGCGGCGGCGTTGCGCCTGAAAGTGTCTGCGGCGACAGGCGCGCGGTGGGCGCGTCAGGTTCGGACCAAGGGCCATGCGGAGCCCGCACCGCAAGGCCCGCCACGTGGTCGGGGAAAGCTGGCAGCGCATCAGGCTTTCCTGAAGGAACTGGTCGCGCAAGACCCCGACATCACGCTCTTTGAGTTGCGCGACGCGCTGGCGGCCGCGGCAGGCGTGCGGGTGCATCATTCCTCCATCGCCAACCTGCTGTCCCGGCTCGGTTTCACATACAAAAAAAGTCGCTGGTCGCCACCGAGCGCGGTCGCGCCAAGGTAAGACAGCAGCGGACTGAGTGGTTCAAGCATCGGCTGCCTGCCATTGCGGCCTTTCCCGAACGCGTTGTCTTTATTGATGAAACGGCAGTGAAGACCAACCTGACCCGTCTGCGTGGCCGGGCCAAGCGGGGTCATCGCCTGACCATGGATGCACCGTTTGGCAGTTGGGGAACCCAAACGCTGATCGCCGGGCTGGCCTCGGATGCTTTGATCGCACCATGGGTCATCAAGGGTGCCATGGATGGCCCCGCCTTTGCCGTCTACATCCGAGAAGTGCTTGTCCCGGAGATCGCCCCCGGCACCGTTGTCATCCTGGACAATCTGGCGACCCATCGGAACAAGGAGGCGGCTCAGGCCTTGCACGACCACGGCTGCTGGTTTCTGTACCTCCCGCCTTACTCGCCGGATCTCAATCCCATCGAGCAAGCATTCTCCAAACTGAAAGCTCACCTTCGAAAGATCGGCGCCAGAACCTTCACCGAAGTCTTCGACGCCATCGGCGCAATCTGCGAGCTCTACGACCCAACAGAGTGCTGGAACTACTTCAAGGCTGCCGGATATGTCTCAGGTTAAAGCCGAAACGCTTTAGCCTTGGATAACGGTTTGAAACGCCCCCTTGAGCTAACCTGATTTCCACCGGGACTGGTTTGATGAAGTCTTTCGACGACACGCTGAACCCGCTTTCGCCACGACAGGCGCAGATCCTGTGCCTGATGGCGCAGGGATACCGGCTGAGCGAGATCGCGGACCGGCTGGGGATCAGCGGCTCGGCCGTCAATCTCTACCTCTCGAACACAAGACAGAAACTCGGCCTCAAGACGAAGGAGCACTGTCTCGCGCTGGCCATCGAGAAGGGCTGGCTCGCCACCTCCTGCGCGGAGGCGCGAAAGACCGGCTCCCGCTGACCCGGCAGCCTCCCCGGATCCCAGTTCAGGATATTCGCAATGATCCTCGGTCTCGGTTATCTCTCCCTCATGGCGGCGGTTTTCGCGGGGCTGCTGAGCTGGGCATATTTCTTCTTCGCCCGCTCCGCCACGCTCCCGCGCCTCCAGCTCGGCGCGCTCGCCCTCCTCGCGGCGCTGTTCCTGGCGCTGAGCCTGTATTTCGGCCGGCTGATGCTCTCCTTCCCAATATAGAAAAGCCCCGCCGAGCCGGCGGGGCTTTCGCAATCGGGGCCGATCGGTCCGGTCAGGAGACCGATCAGTGAAGCTTTTCGCCCACTTCCGCGATGGAGGCGTCGATGAGGGTGCTCGCGTCTTCCGCGGTCATCTTCTTCGCGATGACATCGGCCGCGGCGGCGGTCGCGACCGTGATCGCCGTGTCGCGCACTTCGCGCACGGCGGCGGCCTCGGCGGCGGCGATCTGTTCCTCCGCGGCGGCCAGGCGGCGCGCGATCGAGGTCTTCAGATCCCCCCGCGCCTTTTCGGCCGCGGCCTCGGCATCCTTCTTCGCCTGGGCGACGATGGCATCAGCCTGGTCCTGCACCTCGCGCTGCTTGCGCTCGTAGGAGGCGAGAATCGACTGGGCCTCCTCGCGCAGCGCGCGCGCCTCCTCGAGATCGCGCCGGATTCCGGCGGCCCGCTCGTCGAGCATCCGGCCGAGCAGCGCGGGAACCTTCTTCCACACGAGAAGCAGGATGAAGACGATGAAGCCGAGCAGGACGATGAGATTCGTGTTCGTGAGCGTCCAGAACTCGCCCGCGAAGGGGTTCGAACTCGCGGCGAGCGCCGGGCTCGCGGCGGTGAGGGCGAGGAGGAGAGAAAGTTTCTTCATGTCCCTAGCCTTTCATCCGCGCGTTGACGGCCGCAGTGATCGTCCGGGCGTCGGCAGACACGCCGAGGGCCGCGACGATTTCCTTCGCCGTGTCCTTGGCCACGTCCTTGACACTCTCGAGCGCGCCGTCGCGGATCTCTGCAATCGCCTTTTCCGACTCGGCGGCCTTCGCGGAAATCTCCGCATCGGCCTTGGCCGTGGCGGCGTCGAGATCGGCCTGGATGGCGGCGCGGGTCTCGTTGGAGATGCGCTGCGCTTCGGCCTTCGCCTCGGCGAGAGCGCGGTTATAGGCCTCCTCGGCCTCCTTCGCCTTGAGCTTGAGCTCCTCGGCGGCGGCAATGTCGTTCATGATCGTGCCGGACCGCTCCGCGAGCACTGCGGAGATGCGCGGCAGGGCGATTTTCGACAGCACGAAATAGATCACGACGAGCGTGACGAGCAGCCAGAAAATCTGGTTGGGGAAGGTGCTGAAATCGAGCTGCGGCATCCCCGCGCTCTCAGCCGCCCCGTGTACGTCTGGTTCCATCTTCTTCTCCTGGCTCTGACCCTGATCCCCCGAGCGCGCCGGGAGACCGAAACCCCCGGTCTACGCGAGGGCGGGTCCGCGACGGACCCACCCTGCCGTAAGGATGGAGCGTCCGATCAGACGGCGAACATCAGCAGGAGCGCGACGAGGAACGAGAAGATCCCGAGCGCTTCCGCGAAGGCCATGCCGATGAAGAGGGTCGCGGTCTGCGACGCGGCGGCGGACGGGTTGCGCAGAGCACCGGACAGGTAGTTGCCGGCGACGTTGCCCACACCGATGGCAGCGCCACCCATGCCGATGGCGGTCAGGCCGACGCCGATGTATTTGCCGAGTTCTGCGATATTGCCTTCCATTGGTGTATCTCCTTACGTTGGAATGGGCTTGAAAAGGGTTCGGACCTTTGGCCCCGGATCAGTGAGCCGGGTGCAGCGCGTCCTTGAGATAGACGCAGGTCAGAATGGTGAACACATAGGCCTGGATGAAGGCCACGAGCACTTCGAGGCCGTACATGGCGGTGATGGCCAGCACGGAGACGGGCGAGATCGCGGCGATGGCGGCGAAGCCCGCGAAGACCTTGATCACGGCGTGCCCCGCCATCATGTTGCCGGCGAGACGAATGGAATGGCTCACCGGACGCACGAAGTAGGAAATCAGCTCGATCACCGCAAGCAGCGGGCGCACGGCGAGCGGCGCGGAGCTGACCCAGAAGAGGGCGAGGAATTTCGATCCGTTCTTCACGAAGCCGAGGATCGTCACGAACAGGAAGACGAGCAGCGCCAGCACGCCGGTGACGGCGATATGGGAGGTCGTGGTGAAGGCCATCGGCAGCAGGCCCAGCATGTTCGCGAAGACGATGAAGATGAACAGCGTCATGACGTAGGGGAAATAGCGCACGGCATCCTTGCCGGTCACGTCCTCGACCATCTTGTAGACGAAGCCGTAGGTCAGTTCCGCGATGGACTGGCCCTTCGACGGCACCATGGCGCGGCCGCGCGATCCCGCCACGAGCAGGAGGAGGACGCCGATCACCGAGACCGCCATCCAGAGCGTCACGTTGGTGATGGTGTACCAGTGCACCGGACCGTCGCCGAAGAGCGGCAGGACCTCGAACTGGTCCATCGGGTGGAAGGTCAGGCCGCTTTCGGACCCATGCGCTTCAGTCGCCACGTTCAATCCCTCTCGTCACTTGCGGGCGTCCCCGCGTTGTTCTCTCCGGCCGCTCGGGCCTGATCCTTCTCGATCTCCCTGGCGGTGCGCATCATCGTCTTGACGCCGGCCGCGAGACCCAATCCGATAAACAGCACGAGGAAGATCGGGGACGTCCCGAGGAGCCGGTCGAGGCCCCACCCCATGCCGAGACCGATCAGGAGACCGGCCACGAGTTCCGTCACCATCCGCCAGGCCATGTTCGCCTGGGAAAAGTGCTCTTCGCCGCGGGAGACCTTCGGCTGGTGCGCCGCCCTCGCCTTCTCGAGCCGCTCTTCCAGAGCGCGCAGACGCCCAGGATCGTGCGGATCGGTCATGGAGAAAGCCCCCTCGGTCAGTTGGCGGCAAGCTATGCGGGGGGTGGATCAGAGTCAACGCTGAATCGGCCGGCGGGGATGCGCGTTATGATGTTGTTATAATTGAGTATTTTTGGCAGCAAAAAGCACAGGCCGGGGACGCGGCGGGTCGGGCGGCGCCGGGGACGCAGGTTTTCGTCATTCAACCGGATGGTTGACCAAACTGCGGCGCGGTTCTAACGCTCATGCCATGGCACAGGATCTCGATCTCATCTTCGCGGCACTCGCGGACCCGACGCGGCGGGCGATCCTGACCATGCTGCTCGAGGACGACATGGCGGTGACGGATGTGGCCGACCCCTTCGAGATGTCGCTCGCGGCGGTGTCCAAGCATCTCGCGATCCTGACGCGGGCCGGGCTGATCGCGCAGGAGAAGCGCGGCCGGGTCAAATGGTGCAAGCTCGAGCCCGACGCGATGCGCGCGGCCTCGGTCTGGATGAAGGGGTTCGGACAGATCGAGGAGATCGACCTCGACGCGCTCGAACGCTTCCTCGCCGCCGAACTGCCGGAGGGCTGAGGCCGGAAACGGGAAACGCGCGCAAACCGGGCCGGTCCGCGCGCGCTTGCCGGAATACCGCTGTCGATCTTTAAAACACGAAGCTGAGGATCGCGCCCACAACCACAATCAGACCGACAAGATAGATGATGCTGTGCATGAGGTCTCTCCTGTCTGGTGTCTGGGGCAAAACGTGCCGGGCGGGGCGAAGGTTCCCTCAGCCCTCCCGCCCGCGGTCCTCGTGCTTGAGCAGCAGCAGCAGGGCAAGCACGGTGAGGCCGACGCCACCGAGCAGGCGCGGGGCCGGGACGCCGTGTCCGAGCAGGACCTCCCAGACGATGACCCAGGTGGGGACGAGATAGGTATAGGCCATCACCTTCGCGCTCTCGAGCCGGACGGAGGCGAAGGCCAGCAGCGAGGCGGTGATCGTCGTGGCGAAGAATGTGATATAGCCGAGGGCGATCCAGACGATCGCGGGCAGATGCGCCCAGTCGGTCGCGACGATGTCGCGCCAGCCGAACAGGAGGATGGCGAGCGCGGCGCCCGAGAGGATGAAGAAGGTGAAGACGAAGGTCCCCTCGCCGCGATGCAGGCGCGGCACGAGCGGGGTGTAGAGCGCATGGGCGACGACGCCGATGAAATAGAGCGCCTCGCCCCGCCCGACATGGAAGGCCATGAGCGCGCGCAGATCGGCCCGGAAGATCACCCAGAGCGCCCCCGCCGCGCCGATGACCAGCGCGGCGGCGATGCGCGGCGTGGTGATCTGGCGCATGAGAAGATAGCCGAAGCCCGCGGCGATGAGCGGGGTGAGCGTGAACACGGCGGAGGCGGAGACCGGCTCGGCCGTCTTCAGCCCGACGAACATCATGACGAAATAGAGCGCGAAGATGCCGCCGAGCACGATGTAGCGCCAGGGCTGGTGCAGGGCGGCGCGCGGGATGCCGCCCGTCACCTGCGCGAGCACGCCCACGATCACGGCGGCGGCGGCAAAGCGCACGCCGTTGAGGGCCAGCGGCGAGATCTCGTTGGCGGCCATCGCGCCGAGCGAGAAGGAGCCCGCCACGAGACAGGAGAAGGCGAGCATCGCCAGATGCCCGTTGCGCCGGTCGGCGGCGGTTGCGTGATGCGCCAAGGGAGATCTCCGGATTGCGTCTGCGCAGGAGGGTCTAGACGACGGCCGCGGCGGCGTCCAGCCTCTGGTTCACGCCCCGCCCGGCCAGGATTTCGCCCGCGTCTTGAGGAAGCTGAGGAAGGCCTGGACCTTCGGCGTGCGGTGCAGGTCGACATGGGTCACGAGCCAGGTCTGGCTGCCCCAGGCCTCGCGCGGGGCCTTGAGCTCGACGAGATCGGGTTCGTTCAGCGCCAGCCAGGTCGGCAGGAAGCCCGCCCCCGCCCCCGACAGGATCGCCTGCACCATGGCGTCGAGATCGGAGACGCGGAAGGCCGCGCGTTCGGGCGCGATGTTCTCCCGGAACCAGACCATGAAGGGCGCCCGGCTTTCGAGATTGTCGAGCGCGACGAAGTTCAGGTCGCAGGCGAGCCGCTCCGGCCCCGGCCGACCGCAGCGGTCGAGATAGTCCTTGTGCGCGTAAAGGCCGTATTGCTGGAAATAGAAGGGCTGCACGACATTGTCGGGCTCCTGCGGCGGCCGCCCGCCCCGGATCGCGACATGCGCCTCCCCGTATTCGAGGCGGAAGACGCGCTCTCCCGCAAGGTAGCGCACCACGAGATTGGGATGCTCGCGCTGGAAATCCGCCAGCACCGGCGCCATGAGCCCGGCCATGCCGGGCAGGGTCGTGATGACGATCTCCCCCGCCACCTCCTCGCCGCGCCCCTTGATGCGGGAGACGAGCTGGGAAAACTGGTCGTCGGTGGTCTGCGCGACCTTCAGCAGGTCGAGCCCGGCCTCGGTCGGCGTGTAGCCGCGCGCGTGGCGCTGGAACAGCTTCACCCCGAGGCGGGCCTCGAGCGCGTCGATATGGCGGATAACGGTGGCATGGTGGACGCCGAGCACCTGCGCGGCCCCCGACACGGTGCCGAGTTTCGCCACCTGGAAGGCGGTGCGGAATTCATCCCAGTTTTCGACGGACATAGGCGCGGCCTCATGTGCGGAAAGGAACACTCTGCTGGGGTTCTGACGCCAGACGTTCGAAGATGCAAGGGGGCTACCCCCGGCGCAGCGCCGACCAGCGCCTTGCCGCCTCCGGCAGCACACCCGCCCATTCCTCCGCAAGCGCCGCCCGCTCGACCCGCAGCAGGTCGCCCGGCGTGGAGATCCGCTCCGTTCCCGCGCGCATGTGATCCTGGAGCCGGTGCGAATGCAGGATCGTCGGCACGGCGTCGAGCGGTTCCCAGGCGTCGAGATGCGTCACCCGCCGCAGGTTGAACTCCGGCGGCAGCACGTAGAAGCGCAGGTCGCTTTCCCACAGGAGGTCCTTGAGGATCACCTGATCGCGGGAGATCGTGTCATCCGCGAAGAAGCGCGCCGCCCATTCCGCGAGGAAGGCGAGCATCGCCTCGGAACGACGATAGAGGAGGACGCCCGAATTGTGCTGGGGAAAGGCATAGGGCGTGACATGGTCCCGCCCCTGCCGGATCAGCTCCCAGTCGCGCCGCACGTCATGGGCCAGCGCGCAGTCGAAACGGTCGAGAAGGCCGAAGAGATCGCCGAGCGGGGCGAGAAAGAGCGTATCGCAATCCACGTAGAGCGTGCGTGCGAACCGGGTCGCGGGCATCGCGCGCAGCTTTTCGCGCGGGTGCATATCGGGGCAGGCGCTCACCCGGTCGAAAAGCCCGGCAGGCAGGTTCTCCGGCAGGTCGGTGACGAGGTCGATGGCGATCCCCGGCTCATGCGCGCGCAGCGACCGCGCGGACTGGACCGCAAGGTCGACGTAATCCGGGCCGCTGGCGACGAAGAGCACCCCCGCCTCCGGAGCGGCGGTCTCGAACGCGGCGCGATGGGCAGTCTCCATCCGAATACTCCCGCGAATAGTCCCGGACCTGGTCGCGCCACAGCCTAGCGCGGGATCGCGCGCCGGAACAGGGTTTTCCACCGCCTCCCTTGACTCGTCCTGCGCACGCGCGTAGAGAGCGGTCCAAATTTCCCGGAAGCGTCAGACCTTCCGGTCCTCAGGCTGAGGCCAGGATCGCCCCCCGTCAGCGCGTTGCGCCCACGGGGGCAACCTGTGTTGGCCTTTCAATTTCGCCGCTTCGTCCCCAGATGGAGCACAACGTCAATACGGCAGGGAGACCGCCAATGTTTGAAAATCTGTCCGACCGCCTCTCCGGCGTCTTCGACAAGCTCACCAAACAGGGTGCCCTGTCCGAGGACGATGTGAAGACCGCCCTGCGCGAGGTCCGCGTCGCGCTTCTCGAGGCCGACGTGTCTCTCTCCGTCGCGCGCGATTTCGTCAAGGCGGTGCAGGACAAGGCCACCGGCCAGGCGGTGACGAAATCCGTCACCCCCGGCCAGCAGGTCGTCAAGATCGTCCACGATGAACTCGTGCATGTGCTGGCGGGCGACGAGGAGGAGATCGGGACGCTCAAGGTCGACAACCCGCCTGCCCCGATCCTCATGGTCGGCCTTCAGGGCGGCGGCAAGACGACCACCACGGCAAAGCTCGCCCGGCGGCTGAAGGACCGGCAGGGCAAGCGCGTGCTGATGGCCTCGCTCGACGTCTACCGCCCCGCCGCCATGGACCAGCTCAGGATCCTGGGCGAACAGATCGGGGTCGACACCCTGCCGATCGTGCCCGGCCAGTCCCCCGCCGACATCGCCCGACGCGCGAAACAACAGGCGACCATGGGCGGCTATGACGTCTACATGCTCGACACCGCCGGCCGCCTGTCCATCGACGAGGCGCTGATGGCGGAAGTCGAGGAGGTGAAGGCCATCACCTCCCCGCGCGAGACGCTGCTCGTGGTCGACGGCCTCACCGGCCAGGACGCGGTCAACACGGCGGAGAATTTCGACGACCGCATCGGCATTTCCGGCGTCGTGCTGACCCGGATGGACGGCGACGGGCGCGGCGGCGCGGCCCTGTCGATGCGCGCGGTCACCGGCAAGCCGATCAAGTTCGTGGGCTTGGGCGAGAAGATGGACGCGCTCGAGGAATTCCACCCGGAGCGGATCGCCGGCCGCATCCTCGGCATGGGCGACATCGTGGCCCTCGTCGAGAAGGCGCAGGAGACGATCGAGGCCGAACAGGCCCAGCGGATGATCAAGCGCTTCCAGAAGGGTCAGTTCAACATGAACGACCTGAAGATGCAGCTCGAGCAGATGCAGAAGATGGGCGGCATGGAAAGCATCATGGGCATGATGCCGGGCATGGGCAAGATGGCGAAGCAGGTGCAGGACGCGGGCTTCGACGACAAGATCATCGCCCGCCAGATCGCGCTGGTGAATTCCATGACCAAGAAGGAACGCGCCAATCCCGCCCTGTTGCAGGCGAGCCGGAAGAAGCGGATCGCGGCGGGGGCGGGCCTCGAGGTGTCCGAACTCAACAAGCTTCTGAAAATGCACCGCCAGATGGCGGACATGATGAAGAAGATGGGCAAGATGGGCAAGGGCGGCATGCTGAAACAGGCCGTGAAGGGCATGTTCGGCAAGGGCGGTCCGCAAGGTCTCGAAGACATGGATCCGGCGAAGATGGCGGAGGCCACCAAGGCGCTGCAAGGCGCGATGCCCAAGGGCATGCCGGGCGGGCTTCCGGGGCTCGGCGGCGGCGGCATGGGCCTTCCCTCCAACCTCTCGGGTCTCGGCAAGAAGAAGTGAGCCGATGAGCGACGCCCCGGTCATAGAAACTCAGCGCCTCAGGCTGCGCGCGCACCGGATCGAGGATTTCGGGCCCTATGCCGACGTCTTCGCCTCCGAACGCTCGCAGCACATGAACGGGCCGCTGACCCGGCGCCAGGCGTGGTTCGCCTTTTGCAGCGATATCGCGCAATGGCACCTCTTCGGCCACGGCGCCTGGGGCGTGGAGGAGCGCGGCACCGGCGCCTTCGTCGGGCAGGTCGTGCTCGGCAGGCTCCCGCATTTTCCCGAGCTCGAACTGGGCTGGTTCCTCGTCGAGGGGTTCGAGGGCCGGGGCTATGCGCAGGAGGCGGCGCAGGCCGCGCGCGACTATGCCTATGGGGAGATGGGGCGCGACACGCTCGTCTCCTATATCGCGCCGCGGAACGCCCGCTCCATCGCACTGGCCGAACGTCTCGGCGCGACCCCCGACCCGGAGGCCGCGCGGCCCGAGGGAGAGAACGCGGACCACTGCGTCGTCTATCGCCACCCCTCGCCCGACGCGCTCGGGGACGGGGGGATGGAGGCCTACGCATGATCCGCTTTGCCCGACAGAAGTCCGACGCATGTCAGACGCCGATCCGACAGGGAGAACTGCCCCGATGAGCCATGACATGACCGACGACACGCAACGCGCCGCGGCGATCCTGAAGGAGCACCGCGAGAGCATCGACCGGCTCGACGCGATCCTTGTCTACACGCTGGGCGAGCGGTTCAAGCACACCCAGGCCGTCGGCCGGCTCAAGGCCGAGAACGACCTTCCCCCCTCCGATCCGGCGCGGGAAGCGAAACAGATTGCCCGGCTCGAAGACCTCGCCAAACGCGCGGATCTCGACCCGGAATTCGCAAAGGCCTTCCTGAAATTCATCATTCGGGAAGTCATTCACCACCACGAGAAACACCAGGACGACGGGGTCGAATGACCCCATCAAATAGCTGATATCAAGGAGAAATCACCATGGCTATGAAAATCCGTCTCGCCCGCGGCGGCTCCAAGAAGCGCCCGTTCTACCGCATCGTCGCCTCCGATTCGCGCATGCCGCGCGACGGCCGCTTCATCGAGAAGCTCGGCGTCTACAACCCGCTCCTGCCCAAGGACAACGAGCAGCGCGTCCAGATGGACATCGACGCCGTGAAAGCCTGGCTCGACAAGGGTGCCCAGCCGACCGACCGTGTGGCCCGCATGCTCGAGGCCGCCGGCGTGCTCGAGAAGAAAGAGCGCAGCAACCCGAAGAAGGCCGTTCCGGGCAAGAAGGCCCAGGACCGCGCCGAAGAGAAGGCCGCAAAAGCCGCCGCCGCCGAAGAAGCCGCCAACGCCCCGGCTGAAGAGGCCGCTGCCGAGGAGTGACCAGGTGCGCCCCGCGCCCCAGCGATCATTCGCCTTCCGGGCGCAGGCGGACCTGCCTGCGCCCTTCTCGTCTTCGCCCATCCCCACGCACCCCCGTCCCGGACCGGGCGCGAGAGACACGGGCGGAGCGACCCCCGCCAAGGACCCTGTGACATGACGCCTTTTGCGCCAGCCGGACAGTTCTCCACCGCCTTCCGCAACGATTTCGCCACGCTTCTGCGCTGGCGGCGGGACGTGCGGCGGTTCCGGACCGATCCCGTCGACCCGGCCACCCTCGCGCGCTGTCTCGATGCCTTCACCCTCTCCCCCTCCGTGGGCCTGTCGCAGCCCTCGCGGATCGTGCGCGTGCAAAGCGCCGCGATGCGCCAGGCCGCGCTCGACAATTTCGAGGCCGCGAATGCCCGTGCACTCGCCGGCTACGAGGGCGACGCCGCGCGGAAATACGCCACGCTGAAGCTCGCGGGCATGCGCGAGGCGCCGGTGCAGCTCGCCGTTTTCTGCGACGAGGCGACCCGCTCGGGCAAGGGGCTGGGCATCCAGACCATGCCCGAAATGCTGCGCTATTCCGTTGTCTCCGCGATCATGCAGTTCTGGCTCATGCTGCGGGCCGAGGGGATCGGCCTGGGCTGGGTGTCGATCCTCGAGCCGGAGGCGCTGAGCGCCGCGCTCGCCGTGCCCGCCGGCTGGCGGCTGGTCGGCTATCTCTGCATCGGCTATCCCGAGGCACAGAGCGAGGAACCGGAATTGCAGGCCGAGGGCTGGGAAACACGCGCGGCTTGCCCGGAAATCCTGGAACGCTAATCTGGCGCGCGACAGGCGCCGGGAGGGACCGCAACATGAGCGAGACGAAGATCATCGTGGGAGCCATCGCGGGCGCTTTCGGCGTCCATGGCGAAGTGCGGATCAAGAGCTTCTGCGCCGAACCGGAGGCGATCGGGGAGTATTCCCCGCTGACCTCCGAGGACGGGAAGACCGAATATGTCCTCACCCTCACCCGCGCGATCCCCAACGGCTTTGCCGGGCGCAT
The DNA here is from genome assembly GCF_000819565.1 of Celeribacter indicus. NCBI lineage: Bacteria > Pseudomonadati > Pseudomonadota > Alphaproteobacteria > Rhodobacterales > Roseobacteraceae > Celeribacter > Celeribacter indicus. The sequence goes on along the minus strand of NZ_CP004393.1, from coordinate 740,549 downwards.
CACGGGCGTGGAGACAAAGGAGGAGGCCGACGCGCTCAGGGGCGTGACCTTGTTCGCCGACCGCGAGGCCCTGCCCTCCCTGCCCGACGACGAATTCTACCACGCGGACCTGATCGGGCTCACCGTGCTCGACACGGGGGGCGCGGTGCTCGGGCAGGTGCGCAACGTGCTGAACCACGGCGCGGGCGATCTTCTGGAGGTACACGGGCCGGGGCTGAAGGCGCCGGTGCTGCTGCCCTTCACGCTGAAGAACGTGCCGACCGTCGATCTCTCCTCCGGGCGCATCATCGCGGACCCGCCCGAAGGGCTGTTCGAATGAGCGGCGCCCCGGAGACCCCGAAGTCCCATGGCCGGATCGCCGTGCGCCCGACGCTGCGCCCGCGCGAGCTGATGACGGACAGGCCGGACCTTGCCGGCGCCTGGCGGGCGAAGATCATCACCCTCTTTCCCGAAGCCTTCCCCGGCGTGCTGGGCGAAAGCCTGACCGGCAAGGCGCTCGACGAGGGCAAATGGCAACTCGAGACCGTGCCGCTGCGCGACTTCGGGGAGGGACGGCACCGCAATGTCGACGACACGCCCGCGGGCGGCGGCGCGGGCATGGTGCTGCGCCCCGACGTGATGGGACGGGCCATCGACTTCGCCATGGAAGGCACGCCGGAGACCCGCGCCGACTGGCCGCTCGTCTACCTCAGCCCGCGCGGGAAACGCTTTGACCAGGCCACGGCGCGGCGCTGGTCGCGGGCGCGCGGCATCACGATGATCTGCGGCCGCTTCGAGGGGCTCGACGACCGGGTGCTGTTCCACTACGGAATCGAGGAGGTGAGCCTCGGGGATTTCGTCCTGACCGGCGGCGAGATCGCCGCGCAGGCGATGATCGACGCGACCGTGCGGCTGCTGCCCGGCGTTCTGGGAAATGCGGAGAGCCTCGAGGAGGAAAGCCACGCGAGCGGCCTGCTGGAGCACCCCCAGTTCACCCGCCCCGCCGAATGGCGCGGCCTGCCGATCCCGGAGGTTCTGATGTCCGGCCATCACGGCAGGATCGCCGAATGGCGCCGGAAGATGGCCGAGAAGATCACCCGAGAGCGTCGTCCGGACCTTTGGGCTGCCCATGAGGCGCGGAAAGACCGCGACACGCCTTGATCCGAAGGGGATTTGGACTTATAGAGCAGCGGTCCGCGAACGGGATTCGTTCAGCGGGCCGTTTTGCCTTTGTCCGGGTGCTTTCTTCGGCGGCCGGGATGGACGGGGCGGGATGGTAAAGTAAAGCGTTCGAACACTCCCGCGGGCCTCACCTGATGGACCCGGAAGAAGGCAGGGAGCTCTGGGACGGATGAAACCTTCGTGGCATACCACGAGCAATCTGGAGAACAGCGATGGATCTTATCGCACAGCTTGAAGCCGAGCAGATCGAAACGCTCGGCAAGACGATCCCGGACTTCAAGGCCGGTGACACCGTTCGCGTCGGTTACAAGGTGACCGAAGGCACGCGCACCCGCGTGCAGAACTACGAAGGTGTCTGCATTTCCCGCAAGAACGGCAAGGGCATCGCCGGCTCCTTCACCGTTCGCAAGATTTCCTTCGGTGAGGGCGTCGAGCGCGTCTTCCCGCTCTACTCGACCAACATCGAATATATCGAGGTGGTGCGTCGTGGCCGCGTGCGCCGCGCGAAACTCTACTACCTCCGCTCGCGCCGCGGCAAATCCGCCCGTATCGCGGAAGTTTCCAACTACAAGCCGCTCAACACCGGCTCCGACGCGTAAGGATCTGACCGATGAAAAAAGATACCCATCCCGACTACCACTTCATCGACGTCAAGATGACCGACGGCACCGTGGTGAAGATGCGCTCCACCTGGGGCGCCGAGGGCGATCAGCTCGCGCTCGACATCGACCCGTCGGTGCACCCGGCCTGGACCGGTGGCTCCTCGCGCCTGATGGACGCCGGCGGCCGCGTGTCGAAGTTCAAGAACAAATACGCCGGCCTCGGCTTCTGAGCCGCCGCGCAGATCAATATGGAAAGGCCCGCCTCGATGGCGGGCCTTTTTCGTTGGCGCGTCGGACCGCTTACCGTGACGCCGTCGTCACATCGCCCAGAAGCGGCGTGATGATCCGGACGGCGGCGCGGCGGTTGGCGCGTTCGGCCCCGCTCGAGGGAACCTTGAGATACCGTTCGCCATAGCCCTGCACCACCATGTTCTCCGGCGGCACCTGGAAATATTCCGTCAGGGCGAGGGCGAGGCTTTCCGCCCGCCGGTCGGACAGCGCAAGGTTCATCGCCGCGGACCCGACCGCGTCCGTATGGCCTTCGACGAGGAAGACCTCCCGCGGATTTTCCGTGATCGCATCCCGCATCGTCCGTCCGAGCGCCGCGAGTTCCTCGGCCTCCGAAGGCGTGATCGCGGAGGAGCCGGTGGCGAAGTTGACGTTGGTCAGTTCGATCTCCGGCGCCAGTTCGCGCACCGCCCGGATCGAGCGGATCTGGCTGAGCGAGAAGTGCCGGTCGAGCGCCTGACCCTGCGCCTGGCTCGCGGCAAGTGCGGCGCGCAGCGCCTCCTCGTCGCTGCCCTGCTGGTAGACCACCGACGTGTTCGAGGGCGCCGGAAGGGCGGAGACATCCACCCGCTCGTAGGTCTGGGTATCATCGAACAGCACGACCCGTGTGCCGTCCGCCAGGATCCGGTCGCGGCGCAGCACCCGTCCATCGGCGGCGCGGATCGTCACGACCTGCGTGCCGTCCTCGCGGTTGAGCGTGGTGCGGGTCGAGCCGTCCTGGAAGGACTCCGTCCTCACTTCGGCGCCCGGCTGGCGCAGGAGCGCGTCGTCGTTCTTGAGCACCCGGAGCTGGCCGTCACGTTCGACCACCACGCGGTCACCGGTGTTCTCGACCACCTGATCGTTGCCGGAAAGCACCTGGCCGACCACGGCGGCACCGACCGCGCCGAGCAGGAATTTCTCGAGGTTGGACATCCCGCCGTCGTTGTCGTCGTCATCGTCCGAGGCGGTCGCCTGCATCGGCTGCTGGCGGAATTCCTCGTCGGAGGCGCGGGAATTCTCCTCCGTCACCGTCTCCGTCTGGACCTCGACACCCGTCTCCGCCTCGGGATTTTCCACTGCCTCCGCGGCAGCGGCCGCAGCGGTTTCCCCGTCGGAGATCTCGGCCTCGGCGGCGGCTTCCTCCTGCGCCTGGGTCGCCCGCGCCTCCGGCGTCATCTCCACGCCTTCGGCCTCGCCGGCGGTGCTCGCCGCCTCGGACGCGGCGGCATCGCCCGTCCCCTCCTGCGCGCTTTGGGCCGGGTTTTCACCCTCGGTCAGGGAATTGAGCGCGTCGCCGAGCGCGTCCTCGTCCTGATCCTCCGTCGCGGCATCCGCCGCGGTGTCAGTGTCGGCCTGGTCGCCCGCCGTCTCCGGCTTCGGCTGCGGCGCGGTCCGCGGGGCCTCCCCCGTGACGGTGCCGGGGTCCGTCGCCTCCGTTTCGGGAGCGACCTCCTCCTCCGTCCCGGCCTGCTGGGCCTCCTCCGGCGGAAGATCGTTTTCGAGCTCCTGGGCGAGGTTTTCCTCCTCCGCCGCCTGCTCGCTCTCGATGTCGGAGGCCGCTTCCTCCCCGACGGTGGCGGGGGGCGCTCCCTCCGCGGGTGCGGCCTGCGTGTCGGACTCCGTCTCCGGGATGACCTGCGTGTCGACTTCCGGGACAACCGGCGCCTCTACCTCCGGCGCCACCGGCGGCTCCGCCCCCGGCGCGGGCTCCATGTCGGGCAGGGGCTCCACCTCGGGCAGGGGCTCCACCTCGGGAGCGGAGGGCATCTCCGTCTCCGGCGCGCCCTCCAGCCCGTCGCGGGGCGGGGCGATCCCCAGCGCCTCGAGCGCCTCGCTCTGCGTCACGACCGAGCCGTCCCCCAGTTGCACCTGGCCATCGGCCGTCAGACAGGGAGGCTGCACCTCGCTGCACGCCTCGAGATTGAGCCCGCCGGCGCCTTCCAGCCCCTGTGCCGTGACCGGCGCGGTAAGCCCGAGGCTGACGAGACCGAAGCCGGTGGCAGCGGTTCCGAGTATGATGCGTTTCATGAATGTAGGTCCTCCGGTTGTCGCGATGCGCCGGGCGCATGCCATTGCCGCCCAACGCGCGAAACCGCAAAAATGTTTCGCACGAGCAGGTCGGCAACAGGTGCCCCAAGAACACGGAGGGTGGGACGAAACGCACTTGCACGGCTTCGGAAAACATCGGCATACAGTGGCCGAGGGAACGCGAGCGCGCGAAACAAGGCGCGCCGGACAGAACGGGAACCGAGGACGTGGCGCATATCATCATCGTGGGCAATGAAAAGGGCGGAGCGGGGAAATCGACCATGTCGATGCACGTCGCGACCGCGTTGTCGCGGCTCGGGCACCGCGTCGGCGCGCTCGATCTCGACCTGCGGCAAAAGACCTTTGCCCGCTATCTCGAGAACCGGCTGAGCTACTGCCTGCGCGAGGGGATCGAACTGCCGACCCCGGACTATCGCGACCTGCCCCAGGTGGATGCGAGCGAGCTTGCCGAGGGCGAGAACATCTACGACCGGCGGCTGTCCATGGCCGTGACCGGGCTCGAGGAAAGCTGCGATTTCATCCTGATCGACTGCCCCGGCTCGCACACCCGGCTGAGCCAGGTGGCACACACGCTCGCGGACACGCTCATCACGCCGATGAACGACAGTTTCATCGACTTCGACCTCCTCGCCCGCGTCGACCCGGATACGAACAAGATCCTCGGCCCCTCGGTCTATTCGGAAATGGTCTGGAACGCGCGGCAGTTGCGGGCGCAGGCCGGGCTGAAGCCGATCGACTGGGTCGTGCTCCGCAACCGCCTCGGCGCGCAGGCGATGCACAACAAGAAGAAGATCGGCGACGCGATGACCGAGCTGTCCAAGCGCATCGGCTTCCGCGTCGCGCCCGGCTTTTCCGAGCGCGTGATCTTCCGGGAGCTGTTCCCGCGCGGGCTGACCCTGCTCGATCTCAAGGACGTCGGGGTGAAATCGGCGCTCAACATCTCCAACGTCGCCGCGCGCCAGGAATTGCGCGACCTGATGAAGGAGTTGCGCCTGCCGGGGGTCGAGGTCGAGTTCTGATCCCGGCGCGCAAAGGGCGCTTCGGCCGGAGGCCGTCACGCCCCGCCGCGTCGCCCTTCGCTCAGGCCAGCCTGTCGAGGCGGCTCAGGAAGGCATCGTCCTTGCGTCCGGTCTTCTTCGGAGCCACCATGTGCCGTTCGCCGGGGAGGTGGCGCGGGGCGCTGTCGGCGAAGGTGCCGCGCCTGAGCGCGGCGGAGGGAGCGGCCGGCCTGCGCTGAAGAAGCAGTGCGGCACCGGCAAGGACGATCAGCCCGACACCCGCCGCCATCATCATCAGGTGATCGGTGGCATCCAGACCGGCGAGCCACAGATCGAAAGTGTCTTTCGCAAAGGCGAGGCGTTCCACGGGCATCCCTCCCTGTCCTGAACCACGCATCGAGCCTTGCGCGACAAACCGGCGAAAATGCGGCGCCCGCGCGGTGAAAATCGGGGCATTCCGCGACCCGCCCGCCCGTCTCAGCCGTGGCGGTCCGCCCAGAGCGCCGCGGCACGCGCCTCCGGCTCCGCCACCCCGAGCGTGTCGAGCGCGAGGGCGGCGGTGGACAGCACGACGGCCTCGGCAAAGGGATCCCCGATCCGCCCGTCCCAGAGCGCCGTCAGACGTGACAGCTCCGTCTCGCCGTCGTTCAGCCGCCGGCTGTCCTCCATCACGGGCGGAATCAGCCGCTCCCAGCTTTCGCCCCCGCGCAGCCCGAAGGCCTGGATATCCTTCGAAGGATTGCGCTCGAACTCCCCGCCGCCGCCCTTGATGACGGTCATCGCCGGCAGGCCGAGGAGCTTCGAGGCATCGGCCTGAAGCTCCCGGTAGGGCGGATGGAACACCCCCTGCACCGAGGCCCCCGCCCCGCCCGGATTGAGCATCCGCGCCACCGTGTTGAGACAGGAGCGCAGGCCGAAATCCGCGCGCAGCTGCAAGAGGCGCAGGAGTTCGGGAGAGAAGGTTTCGAGCGGCAGGTAGGCGATCCGCTCGCGATCGAGGAGGACCCGCGCCTCGTCAGGGGAGGCACAGGTGGAAATGCCGGCATGGGGCAGACCCGCGCGGACGAGATAGCCGCTTTCGCCCAGCCCGTTCCAGCCGTGCAGCAGCACCCTGTGCCCGCCCCGCGCGACGAGGCGCGCCGACAGGAGGAACCACGGAAGACCCCGCGTGCGTCCCGCCGCGTAGGACGGCCAGTCGAGATCGGGCATCGGCACCGCGCCGAGCGTGTCACGCAGCGCGCGGGTGAAGCCCGCGATCTCGCCCGGCACCTCGCCCTTCATGCGCATGAGCATGAGCATCGCGCCGACGCTTTCGGGCGCGGCCGCGCCCCTCAGGACGCGCGCCATCGCCTCCTGCGCCTCCTCGAAGGTGAGGGAACGGGACCGGCCGGGACCGCGCCCGAGGATGCGGACGAATTCGGCAATGCTCATGCGACGGTTTCTCTTCCTGTGCCCGCAGGAGGAGGCGGCGCGATCCGGGCCGCCCGAGGCGCCGCGCGCCCCCGGACCCGTCCGCCGTCATCCCGCCCGCGCGTTACGAACGCCCGCACGATAGTCCCCCTGCCCGAGCCGAGGCAAGTGCGGAACACCGGCCCTGCGTCACGACGGCGGCACGAAAAAAAGCCGCCGATAAACCGTCCGGGAGGAGAGGAGACGGTCTATCGAGCGGCTTTGAAGGCGCCCGAGACATCGGAACGCTGTCTTCTATCGCGGCAGTGCCTTGCGATGTCTCCACTATGCGGCGAACATGCTGCGGGTGCAAAATCTCTCCGGCCGTCGTGGCTGCGGGATCCGTTGCAATCGGTTACTTTGCTCAACATTTGACCGAATTTAAAGCATAAGCGCAAGAATTAGGCGATTGTGAGGCGAACCGGGCAGGAAGACGCCTCAGATCTGCGGCTCCCGGTCGGGGGCGAGATGACAGGCACACCAGTCGGCAAGCCGCGCCGCATCCGGCGCGACCGGCTCCGCGAATGCGCCCGCGAACCCGAGAAATCCCTCGAGGTTCTGCGCGTTCAGACCCACGAGCACGGGAATCCCGCGCATCAGCGCCTCCCCGATCACGCCGCGGAAGCCGCGACCCGCGATCTCCTGCTTGCCGAACTTGTTGACGATCAGCAGCTCCGGTGCGGCCTCCAGCGCGGTTTCGGCCGCCGCCACCGCATATTCGAGCCCCGCGGGATCAAGCCGGCAGCCGCGCGCGAGCGGGCCGAGGCTCTGGGAGATGGTGACGGTCGCGCCGGAGGGCAGAAGCCGCAGGTCCATCGCGCAGCGGGCCTGTCCCGGCACATCGCGGTTGATCTGAACCGCCCCGGCAAGCCGGCGCCCCTGCGCTAGGAGCCGCTCGGCCAGCCCGGCCAGAAGCTCGTCCGTGCTGCCCGCTTCGGTGCCGATGACATAGCCCAACATGTCCTGCCCCTTGATCTGTCCCTCCACGGGCATACAGAATGGCGGGCAACGGGAAAAGGACAAAGCGAGCGGGCAGATGGAACAGGTGGCGGGCGTCGTGCTGGCGGGCGGACAGGGCCGGCGGCTCGGCGGGATCGACAAGAGCCTCGTGACGCTCGGGGGCGTGCCCCTCGTCGCGCGGGTGCTGGCGCGGCTCGCCCCGCAATGCGCCCGGCTCGCGATCAGCGCGAATGGCGACCCCGCGCGCTACGCCGCCTTTGGCTGTCCGGTCCTCCCCGACGCCGATGGCGAGTTGCAGGGGCCGCTCGCCGGCGTGCTCGCCGGCCTCGACTGGGCCCGTCGGGAGGGGTTTGCCGCACTCGTCACCGCCGCCACGGACACGCCGTTCCTCCCCGAAGATCTGGTCGCCCGCCTCTGCGCGGGGGCGTCCCGGAGCGGACTTGCCGTGGCCGCGGAGGAAGAGGCCGGAGGCGTGCTGCGCTGGCACCCGACCTTCGCGCTCTGGCCGGTCGCGCTGCGCGGGGATCTGCGCGCGGCGCTGCGACAGGACGAACGGCGGATGCGGCGGTTCGCCGAAGGACAGGGCGCGGTGCCGGTGGTCTTCGCCTCCGGTCCGGTGCCGCCCTTTTTCAACATCAACACGCCGGAGGATCTGGCGGAGGCCGAGCGCCTGCTCGCGCAACTCTAGCCGCGGCGGATAAGATAGCGCCGGACCCCCTCCGCCGTCTCTTCCACGCCGAGGAAGTCATGCCCCGCCTCCGCACAGAAATGCGGTACGTCGATCACCGCGGCGGGGTCGGAGGCCACAAGGCACAGCACCGCCCCCCGCTCCATCGGGAGAAGCGCCTTGCGCGCCTTCAGCACCGGCAGCGGGCAGATCAGCCCGACCGCGTCGAGCTCGGCATCCCAGGAAGGGGTCTCGTCCGTCATGTGCCGAGGCTTAGGCCGTCCCGCGCGCCCTGTCCAGCACGCTTATTGCGCGGCCTCGGCGGACAGATAGGTCTCGTCGAGCCGTGCGCGCAGATAGTCGGCGGCGCGGACGGGCGCGTAGTTCGGCGGTCCCATCCGCGGCAGCGGGGCAATCAGGCTGTCCGGGTTCGGATCGAGGTAGAAGGCGGCAAGCCGGCGCGGGGTCTCGGGCGTCAGGATCCGGTGCGCGGCCGCACGATACTGGTCGTTCGACCAGCGCATGAGGCAATCCCCCACGAGCACCGCGAGCGTGCCGGGGATCTCCGGCAGGTCGACCCACTCCCCGCGCGGCGTCAGGACCTGAAGCCCGGACGCACCATCCGTGAGCACGACGGTGAGCGAGCCGTAATCCGTCTGCGCCGGCCCCTGCCGCGCCTCGGGCGAAAGCTCGGCGGGCGGCGTGCCGTGGTAGTGCGACAGGCGCAGCGTCGCCATCGGCTCGGAGAAATGCGGCTGGAAAAACCCCGCGGGAAGCTCGAGATCCCGCTCCACCGCCTTCAGCAGGAACCGCCCAAGGCCCAGCATCTCCTTGTAGTAGTCTCGCATCGCGTCGCGGAACGTGTCGATCTCGGGCCAGAGGTTCGGCGCGCGGAACGGCTCCCCCGCCAGCACCCGCGGATCCTCCGGCGTGAGGTCGAGCCCCATGCTGAAACTTTCCTTGCGCAGGTGGGCCCGCGTGATCTCCACCCCGACCCCCGCCCAACCGCGATTTGCCTTCGAGCGGCGGATGTCGAGCTGCGACTTCTCCGCCTCGGGCAGGGCGAAGAAGGCGTCGGACGCCTCCCGCACCTCTGCGAGCAACCCGCGCGGTATGCCGTGATCGGACAGGAGAAAGATGCCATTGGTGCGGCAGGCGGCGCCAAGACTTGCCGTGAAGGCGTCCGGATCCTTGCCGGTGACGAAAAGCTGCCAATTGAGTACCGGTATCATATCACTCTCTCAAAATTGTGCCTGCGCCCTCCTCCCCAGGCGACCAGCAGGCAGGATCGCGCGGATGCCGTTCAGGATAGGACCCTGCCCGGTTCCTGCGCATGACAACCCAGAGGCGAGCGCCCCGCTTCGGCCTGTTTGATCATTCGGGATGCGGAATTTCCGGGCCGGGATCAAAAAAGGGGCGCGCCGGAGACGTGACGGCCCCGTCCGCGCCCTCCGGTCCCGTGGGGGCGCCTGTGATCGTCATGGGCTAGACGGGCGGCTAGACGGACGCGCGGTCCTCCCCGGTGCCGTAGCGGGCGAGGAACAGGTGCACGGCACTCGAGACGACCCTGTCCAGCTCTGCGGGATCCGGCGCCTCGCGGATCTTGCCGAACAGGCGCGGTCGCCAGAGGCCCGCAGTGGCGAGTTCGACGAATTGCGCGCTCGCCAGTTCGGGATCCTCGATCCGGAGCCGCCCCGCCGCCACCTCCCGCTCGAGGAAGGCGCGCAACTGGCCCTGCGTCTGCGTCGCCCCGCCAGTGAAGAACCGGGCACCGAGTTCGGGCATTTTCTCGACCGCGCCGAGGACGATCCGCTGCGCCTTCAACACCCGCTCGGAACAGAGGATCGCGACGAGGTGCCGGGCGAAGCCCGCGAGCTTCTCCCCGATCGGGGCCTCACCGTCGAGGATCACGCGCATCCCGGCGAAATGCCGGTCCCGCTCGCGCGCGACGATGGCGCTGAAGAGGTCGACCTTGTCCGCGAAATAGACGTAGAGCGTGCCCTTGGAGACGCCTGCCGCGCGGCAGATGTCGTTCATGCTCGCCCCGTCGAAGCCGCGCTCGAAAAAGACTTCGGCGGCACCGTCGAGAATCCGGTCGCGCTTGTCGGGATCGGCGCCGGCGGCGTGGCGGCGGCGGCCTGCGGATGTGCTCGGCGGAGGTCCGTTGGTCATATTGGGCGCTCCTGTCATGGGGCTTTGGCGACGGCACATATCTAATCGAACCGATCGGTTCGATAAAGACTTGAACAACGCCCCTCCTCCCCCTAGTTAGGGATCCGAACGGTTCGGTTCAGTTGGGACGTTCCGAACCGCGGACACGCCCGCAAGGCCGGGCCCACGCATGAAAGACAACCGACATGAAGCAGGACCGCCAGAGCGCGGAGGACGCAGAGCCCGTCGCCGCCGAGACCGTGACGCAGACCGGCTCCGGGGCGCCGGACAGTCCGCAGGTGCCGAAGCGCCGCCGCAAGGCGATCCTGGGCGCGCTCGGACTTGTCGTGGTTCTGGCGGGCGCGGTCTTCGGCTATGGCTGGTGGACCACCGGACGCTTCATGGTCGAAACCGACGACGCCTATGTGCAGGCGGACATCACCGAGATCTCGAGCCGGGTGCAGGGCTATGTGACCGGGCTCGGCATCACCGCCAACCAGCATGTGCAGGCGGGCGACGTGCTTGTGCGGCTCGACGACGGCGACTACCGCCTCGCCCTCGAAACCGCCCGGAGCCGGTATGAAAGCGCGGGCGACACGCTCGTGCGGATCGACGCCCAGATCGAGGCGGCGCAGGCCGCGGTGGCGCAGGCCGAAGCCGGGCGCGATGCCGCCAGGGCACAGCTGACGAATGCCGGCACGAGCCTCGACCGCGCCCGCAACCTCGCCGAACGGAACGTGACCGCGCAGAGCACCCTCGACGCCGCGACCGCCGCCCATGACACCGCGCGCGCCAATCTCGCGAGCGCGGACGCCGCGATCACCAGCGCCGAAGCGCAGATCGCCGTGCTGCGGGCCCAGCGGGCCGAAGCCGAGGGCACGCAGCGCCAGCTCGCCATCGCCGTGCGCCAGGCGGAAAGCGACCTCGACAAGACGGTGCTGCGCGCGACCGCCGACGGGATCGTCGCCAATATCGCGGTGGAACGCGGCGACCTCGTGCAGCCGGGCGCGCGCCTCGCCGCGCTGGTGCCGGACGACGGTCTCTATATCGAGGCGAATTTCAAGGAGACGCAGATGGACGGCGTCAGGCCGGGCGCCGAGGTGCACCTGTCCTTCGACGCCCTGCCGGGCCGTGACTTCGAGGCGACGGTCGCCTCCGCCGCCCCGGCGACGGGATCGATCTTCTCGCTGCTGCCCGCCGAGAACGCCACCGGCAACTTCACGAAGATCGTCCAGCGCGTGCCGGTGCGCATCGAGGTGCCCCAGGACGCCCTCGAAACGGGCCAGCTCCGTGCGGGACTTTCGGTGATCGTGGAGGTGGACAGCCGCACGGGCACCGCCCCCGGCCACGGCACCGAGGCGCCCGCCCACCAGATCGCCGCCACCGCGGAGTAACCCGTCATGGCCGAAGACATGGCCGAAGAGCCGCAGCTCACGCCCCGCCGCGTCGTCGCGTTCCTCGTGATGGTCTTCGGCATGTTCATGGCGATCCTCGACATCCAGATCGTCTCCGCCTCTCTCACCGACATCCAGGCCGGGCTCGGCGCCAGCCCGGACGAGATCAGCTGGGTCCAGACCAGCTATCTGATCGCCGAGGTCATCATGATCCCGCTGTCGGGGTTCCTCGCGCGGATGATGTCGACGCGGATCCTGTTCACCCTCGCCGCGGGCGGCTTCACCCTCGCGAGCTTCCTCTGCGCCACCTCCACCTCGATCAACGAGATGATCCTGTGGCGCGCGCTCCAGGGATTCATCGGCGGGGGGATGATCCCCTCGGTCTTCACCGCCGCCTACACGATCTTCCCCGCCTCACGGCGCAACATCGTCTCGCCGATCATCGGGCTCATCGCGACGCTCGCGCCGACGATCGGCCCAACGGTCGGCGGCTATCTCAGCCATGCGTTTTCCTGGCACTGGCTCTTCCTCGTGAACGTCGTGCCCGGCGTCCTCGTCACGCTCGCCGCCTTCGCGCTGATCGACTTCGACGAGCCCGACTGGAAGCTCTTCGACCGGTTCGACTGGATCGGCCTCGGCGCGCTCGCGGCCTTCCTCGGCGGGCTCGAATACGTGCTCGAGGAAGGGCCGGGCAACGACTGGCTCGCCGATGAAACCGTGGCGGCGCTGGCCGTCGTGATGGTGATCGGCGGCATCGTCAGCTTCTACCGCGCCTTCACCCGCGACGAGCCGATCGTGGACCTGTCGGCCTTCGGCAACTCCAACTTCGCGGTCGGCTCGCTCTTTTCCTTCGTCATGGGGATCGGCCTCTACGGCCTGACCTATCTCTATCCGCTCTATCTCGCGCAGATCCGCGGCTACGACAGCCTCATGATCGGGGAGACCGTCTTCGTCTCCGGCCTCGCCATGTTCTTCTCCGCGCCGCTCGCCGGGATCCTCGCCTCGAAGATCGACCTGCGGGTGATGCTGCTGATCGGCTTTCTGGGCTTCGCCTCCTCGACATGGATGCTCACCGGCATGACGGCGGAGTGGGATTTCCGCGAACTGTTCTGGCCGCAGGTGCTGCGCGGCATGTCGCTCATGCTCTGCATGGTGCCGATCAACAACCTCGCGCTCGGCACGCTCGCCCCGGAGAAGATGAAGGGCGGATCGGGCCTCTACAACCTGATGCGCAACCTTGGCGGCGCGGTCGGGCTCGCCATCATCAACACGCTGCTCACCAACCGCGGGGACCTGCATTACGCGCGGCTCGCGGAACATGTGAGCTGGGCCAATCCCGAGGCGGTCGATCAGCTCGACATGATGGCGCGGAACCTGACGGCGCAGGGGGTGGAGGGCCAGGCGGGCGCGCTCGCCCAGATGGCCGGCCGGTTGCAGCAGCAGGCCACCGTCATGTCCTTTGCCGACGTGTTCTACCTTCTCGCGATGCTCTTCGCGCTGCTCGCGGCGGCCGCGCTCCTCATGAAGACACCGCCGGCGGACAAGGAGGTCGCGGCGCATTGAGCGACGTGGCGGGACGTGCCGCCGCCTCGAACCGCCGCTGCATCTGTGCCTTCGCCCGCCCCACCGCCTCGGCCGGCGGAACCGCGCGCGACAGGTGCACGGCGACGGCGCTGGCGAGCTGACATCCCGTCCCGCGCAGGGTCGCATCGACACGCGGCGCGCAAAACCGTTGCACCGGCATACCGGGCCGGTGGAGCCGGTCCTCGACCACCGCGCCCCCTGCCGCATGGCCGCCCTTCACCAGAACCGCACGGCAGCCGCGGCGCATCAGCGCCTCCACCGTGGCGCTCTCCCCGGCGGTCCCGAGGTGCCGGCCCAGCGCGCCGAGTTCCGGCAGGTTCGGCGTCAGCAGGTCGCAGCGCGGCACGAGCAGCTCGACCAGCGCCGCACGGCCCGCCGGGTCGAGAAGATCGCGCCCGGAGCTCGACCGCAGCACCGGGTCGATCACGAGCGGCGTCTCGGGCAGGGAGCGTGCCACCGCCGCCACGATCTCCGCCGCGCCGAGCATCCCGAGCTTCACCGCGCCGACCGCCCCGGCGGCGGCGATCTGCGCGACGACGGTCTCCGACGGCACCGGGTGCAGCGCGCTCACCGCCTGGTCCGTCTGGGCCGTCACGGCGGTGGCGGCGACCCGCGCGGGCGCGCCGAGCTCCGCCGCCGTCGCACAGTCCCGCAGGATCCCGGCGCCGCCGCTCGAATCCAGCCCGCCGACGAAGAGGACCGGAGCGTTCATCCGCCGTCTCCGATGACGGCCACGCGCGGATGTCCCTGCGCCCGCAGCGCCTGCGCCGCGCGCCAGGCCCGGAGCCCCGTGGAACAGACGAAGACGACCCGCTGGCCGGACGCGGGCCGCGGCGCCGGCCCCGGCACCTCGCGCAGGTCGATCACCAGATCGCCGGTGCCGATCTGGGCCGGGGACAGGATCTCCGGCGCCACAGCCTCCGGTTCCGGCGCGGTGTCGAAGCGGAACCCGCCGAGCCGCCAGGAGGCGAGATCCACCGTCAGGATCTGGCCGAGCGGCGAGGGTGCATGCCCGAGCAGGACGGCGAGCGCCATCTGCGCCTGAAGCGCGCCCAATGTCGCGACCACCGGCCCCATGACACCGCCCGTGGCACAGTTCTGCGCCCGCGCCGGCAGGTCGGGAAAGACCGCCCGGACGCTCGGCGCGCCGCCGCAGAAGCCCCCGGCATAGCCCGCGCGGGCAAGCACGGAGGCGCTGACGAGCGGCGTGCCGGTCGCATGGCAGAGATCGGAGAGCGCATAGGTGACGGCAAAGCTGTCGGCGGCGTCGATCACCAGGTCCATCCCGGCGGCCTCCGCCCGCGCCGAGAGCGGATCGAGCCGGAGGACGCGCGGCACGACCTCGCATTCGGGATTGAGCGCGGCGAGGCTGTCCGCGGCGACCGCGGCCTTCGGCTGGCCGAGATCGGACATGCGGTAGAGCGTCTGGCGGTGCAGGTTGGACTCCTCGACCACATCGGGATCGACCACGCGCAGATGGCCCACCCCCGCCCCGGCGAGAAGCGGCAGCAGATGCGCGCCAAGCCCGCCCGCCCCGACAACGAGCACGCGCCCGGCGGCGAGCCGCGCCTGGCCCTCCGCACCGATCTCCGGCAGCACGGTCTGGCGGGCGTAGCGGTCCGGGGCGTTCATCGCCAGGCCTCCGTCGCCGCGATCCACTCCGCACAGCGCACTTCGGGATCCTCGGCCTGCTGGATATCGGTCACCACCGCGGCGCTGTCGGCGCCGGCCGCGAACACGCCCGGCAGGCGCTCCGGCGTGAGGCCGCCGATGCCGACGAGCGGCACCTGCCCGGCGGCCTCCTTCCAGGCGCGAACGCGGTCGAGGCCCTGCGGCCCCCATTTCATCTTCTTCAGGAGCGTCGGATAGACCGGGCCGAGCGCGACATAGGCGGGATCGAGCGCGAGGGCGCGGTCCAGTTCCGCCTCGTCATGGGTCGAAAGGCCATAGCGCACGCCCGCCCGGCGCAGGGCGGCGAAATCGGCCTCGTCCATGTCCTCCTGTCCGAGATGGACGAACGTGCAGCGCAGGTCCAGCGCGGTCTTCCAGTGGTCGTTCACCACGAGCTGCGCGCGATGCACGGCGCAGAAATCGCGGGCGCGGCGGATCTGGCGGGCGACTTCCGCCTCCGGCTGATCCTTGATCCGCAATTGCACGAGGCGCACGCCGAGCGGCACGAGCCGTTCGAGCTGCCCGACATGGCCGACGATGAGATAAAACGGATCGAGCGCCATCACAGAAGCTCCGCCATGCCGAAGATCGGGGTGGAGGCGACCGCCATGTCGCGCGCGGGCATCAGCCCGGCGAGATGCGCGTCCCGCCCCGCCGCGACGGCCTGCCCGAAGGCGCGCGCCATGGCGACGGGATCGACCGCCTTCGCCACGGCGGTGTTCAGCAGCACCGCGTCGAAGCCCATCTCCATCGCGAGCGCCGCCTGCGAGGGGGCACCGATGCCGGCGTCGATCACCAGCGGCACATCGGGGAAATGCGCCCGCATGGAGCGCAGCGCCGCGAGATGGCGCAGCCCCTGCCCCGACCCGATGGGCGCGCCCCAGGGCATCAGAACCCGGCACCCCGCCTCGATCAGTTTCTCACCGACGATCAGGTCCTCGGTCGTGTAGGGGAAGACCTCGAACCCCTCGGCACAGAGGATGCGCGCGGCCTCCACCAGTGCGAAGGGATCGGGTTGCAGCGTGTCGGCATGGCCGATCACCTCGAGCTTGATCCAGCTCGTGCCGAACACCTCGCGCGCCATCTGCGCGGTGGTCACCGCCTCGCGCACGCTGTGGCATCCGGCGGTGTTGGGCAGCAGGCGACAGCCGCTGTCCTTCAGGAGGTCGCGGAACGCCCCGCCGCCCTCCCCTTCGCGGCGCAGCGAGACCGTGATGACCTCCGCGCCCGAGGCGGCGATGGCCTCGCGCAGGATCCGGGGCGAAGGGTATTGCGCGGTGCCGAGCATCAGCCGGCTTCGCAATTCCGTGCCATAGAACATCGCTCAGCCCCCCTGCATCGGGGAAAGCACCTCGACCTTCGACCCCTCGGCGAGCAGCGTGGCCTCGCGTTCGGGGCGCGGCACGAACACGCCCTCGAAGGCGGTGGCGACGGAGGCGGCGTCGAACCCCCGCTCCGCCACGAGATCGGCCAGCGTCGCCGCTTCCGTCTGCTCGATGGTTCCGTTCAGTTCAATGCGCATGGGTCATCTCCTCGGTCATGATCGCCGCCAGATCCGTCGCCAGCACGGGCGCCATCAGGAAGCCGTGGCGATACATCCCGTTCACATGGATGCGGTCGCCCGCGCGCCGGATCGCGGGAAGGTTGTCGGGAAAGGCCGGGCGCAGGCCCGCGCCCGTGGCGATCAGTTCGGCCTCCGCGAAAGCCGGGTGGACGGTCCAGGCGGCGGAGAGCAGTTCCATCACGGCACGCGCGGTGACCGGACCAGAGCGCGCGCTTTCGACCATCGTCGCCCCGATCATGAAACGCCCCGCGCCGCGCGGCACGATGTAGCAGGGGAAGCGCGGATGGATGAGGCGCACGGTGCGGGTGAGCGCGACCTCGGGCGCCATCACCTCGACCATCTCGCCCCGCACGGCCCGCAGGTCGGGAAGCCGGTCGGCGGCTGCGATGCCGCGACAGTCGACGATCCGGCCGCGCGGCGCGCCGGCACCGAAGGGCACGCCCCGCGACAGCAGGCGCTGGCGCAAGTCGTCGAGGGCGGCGCGGGGGTCGAGATGCGCCTCCCCGGCAAAGAACAGCCCGCGCGCGAAACGGCCCGACAGCTCGGGTTCGAGCGTCTCCGGCACGATCCAGCGATGGCCGCGCGTCGCACGGGCGAAACGGTCGAGTTCGACCGCGTCCCGCGGCGGGGCGAGGACGAGCGTCCCGCGCCGCTCCACCCCGGCCACATGCCCAACCCACCAGTCCACGGCGGCCTGCCCCCGCGTGACCACGAGATCGGGCGCGCTCTCGCCCTCGCAGAAGGGCGCGAGCATCCCGCCCGCGAGATGCGAGGCCGGCGCCGGGGCGTCGTCGGGGGCGATCACCTCGACCTCATGCCCCGCCTCCGCGAGCGCGGTCGCGGCGCAAAGCCCGACCACGCCACATCCCAAGACGGAGATCATTCCGCCGGCTCCTCCGCAGAGGGAACATAAAGCTCGCCCCCCTCGCGGAATTTCGCGGCCATGGCCTCCATCCCCTCGCGTTTCTCGGCCTCGGCGCGGATGTCGTGGCTGATCCGCATGGAGCAGAATTTCGGCCCGCACATCGAACAGAAATGCGCGACCTTATGCGCCTCCTTCGGCATGGTCTCGTCGTGCATCTCCCGCGCGGTGTCCGGGTCGAGGCCGAGGTTGAACTGGTCTTCCCAACGGAATTCGAACCGCGCGCGGCTGAGCGCGTCGTCGCGCATCTGTGCGCCGGGATGGCCCTTCGCGAGATCGGCGGCATGGGCGGCGAGCTTGTAGGTGATGACGCCGGTCTTCACGTCATCGCGGTCGGGCAGGCCGAGGTGCTCCTTGGGCGTCACGTAGCACAGCATCGCCGTGCCGAACCAGCCGATCATCGCCGCCCCGATGGCGGAGGTGATGTGGTCGTAGCCCGGCGCGATGTCGGTCGTGAGCGGCCCGAGCGTGTAGAACGGCGCCTCGTGGCAATGCTTCAACTGCTCGTCCATATTGGCCTTGATCTTGTGCATCGGCACATGGCCCGGCCCCTCGATCATCACCTGACAGTCCTTCGCCCAGGCGATCCTGGTCAGCTCGCCCAGCGTGCGCAGCTCCGCGAATTGCGCCTCGTCGTTGGCATCCGCGATGGAGCCGGGGCGCAGCCCGTCGCCGAGGCTGAAGCTCACGTCGTAGCGGCGGCAGATGTCGCAGATCTCGTCGAAATGCTCGTAGAGGAAGCTCTCGCGGTGATGGTGCAGGCACCATTTCGCCATGATCGAGCCGCCGCGCGAGACGATCCCCGTCACCCGCTTCGCGGTCATCGGGATCATGTGAAGGCGCACCCCGGCGTGGATGGTGAAGTAATCCACCCCCTGCTCGGCCTGTTCGATCAGCGTGTCGCGGAAGATCTCCCAGGTCAGGTCCTCGGCGATCCCTCCGACCTTTTCGAGCGCCTGGTAGAGCGGCACGGTCCCGATCGGCACCGGCGAATTGCGCAGGATCCAGTCGCGGATGTTGTGGATGTTACGGCCGGTGGACAGGTCCATCACCGTATCGCCGCCCCAGCGGATCGCCCAGACCATTTTCTCCACCTCCTCCTCCATCGAGGAGGTGACGGCGGAATTGCCGATATTGGCGTTGATCTTCACCTTGAAATTGCGGCCGATGATCATCGGCTCCAGCTCGCGGTGATTGATGTTGGCGGGGATGATGGCCCGGCCTTCGGCGATCTCGCGGCGCACGAATTCCGGCGTCACGAGGTCGGGAAGCTCGGCCCCGAAGGCCTCGCCATCGCGCCGATACGCCTCCATCCTGCCTTCGTTTTCCCGGATGGCGACGAATTCCATCTCCGGCGTGACGATGCCGGCGCGGGCATAGGCGAGCTGCGTCACCGCGCGGTCCCCCACGGCACGCAGCGGCGCGCGGCGGACGGGGAAGGCGGGGGTCAGGCGTGCGCCGGAGGCAAAGCCGTTGTCGGCATCCGTGATCTCGCGGCCTTCGTATTCTTCCACATCCCCGCGCGCCTGGAGCCAGCCGCCGCGCACCTCGGGCAGCCCCCTGGCGATGTCGATCTCCGCCTCCGGGTCTGTGTAGGGGCCGGAGCTGTCGTAGACGGTGAGCGGCGCCTCGCCGGTCACGGCGATCTCGCGCATCGGCACGCGGATGTCGTGGCTCTCGCCCTGAACGTAGATCTTGCGGGAGGCGGGCAGGCCGCCGGTGGTGATCGTCGGGATCGTATCTTTCATTCCGGTCTCCTCTCTCGATGAGACCCAAGCGAAACTTTCGGCAGAAAGGGACCGCGACGGCCCGACAGCGACATGCGCAAAGGGCCAAGAGCGGCCCGAAAGGACCGCCCTCATCTGACAGAGGTCTGCGGAAATGCCCTTCGGTCTTCCTACGCCAGCATCAACTGGGTCAGGTTCTAAGGGTCGCATCACCTCCACCGGATCTCCCCGGCGGATATCAGCCTCTCAGTCCCTTCGGCGGGACTCCCCTGACGTGTTGCAATCATCCCGGCGGGCAGCCCCGCTGTCAACCACGAAAAGATCTCCTTTCCCCGCTCGCATTTCGCGCCACCGCTGCTATCTTCGCGCACGGCGGGACGCTGCGTCGCTTTTCACCGACGAACCTTATGTGCAGCCGGAAGATCGAGGAGATACGCTTGCCGCAGGACAGGAACAGGGCGCAGGGGCTGAGGAACGGGGCGCTGTGGCTTCTTTCGGCGGTCGGCTTCATCGCGTTTTCGATCTTCGGCCTCTCGCTGGCCTCCCGCTTCTTCGGCGGAGAGATACCCGCGCTCGACCCGCGCCTCTTCGAACTCTCCTCCCTCGCGTGGATCGGCCTGTTCCTGCTGATCTATTTCCTCGCGGACGGGCTGCGCCTCTACTACGTCCTGCTGTCGCTCGGCGCGCAGGTGAGGTTCCGGGAAGTCTTCCCGCTGGTCTTCGTCAACATCCTGTTCTCGAACGTCACGCCGCTGGCCACCGGCGGCGGGTTCGCCCAGGTATGGTACCTGCAACGGCGGGGCGTGGCGGTGGGCACCTCCGCGGCCGCGACGCTGATCCGCACCATCCTCGCGATGCTCGTGATCTTCACCGCCGCGCCGCTGTTTCAGCTCCTTCGCCCCTCCCGCGCGGGCGCGGGGCTGGTCGATATGGTGATCCAGTCGCTGTCCGCCTTCATCGCGCTCTACCTGATCGGCTTTCTCATCGTGCTCCTGCGCCCGCAGTGGCTCGGGAGTGTCATCGACGGACTCGTCGGGCTGCTCGCCCGCGTCCGGCTTCTCAACCTGCGGCGGCGGGTGCGCTGGGGCCGGGCCATCCGGCGCGAGGTCACCGAATTCTCCGAGGGTTTCGGCCGCTTCCGGCGCGGGCCGCTGCGGTATTCGCTCGGCTCCGCCGTCTTCACGGTGATCTTCCTGCTGACGCTCTTCGCCTTTCCCGCCCTGCTCATGAGCCTGCTCGGATACGAGGTGGACTGGATACGGGTGATCGGAACGCTGTCGATCGTGACATTCCTCATGTATTTCGCCCCGACGCCGGGCGGCGCGGGTTTTTCCGAACTGGCCTTCGCCGCCCTCATGTCGGGGCAGATCGACAGCCCGCACCTCCTGCTCGTGATCCTTGCCTGGCGGTTCCTCACGATCTATCTCGGCATGGCGCTCGGCCTCGTCGTGTCGATCTTCGCCCTGCGACAGCCAAAGGCCGCAACATGAAGCGCCGTCACCTCCTGTCCCTGATCTTCTACGCCAACCTCGCCATCGTGCTCTCGATCCTGAGCTACCGGGTCTATCTCTACGCGACCGCCCCCGAGGCGAGCGCCCTCCTCGTGCACCAGATCGACCGGATCGAAGCCGCGGACCGCAACGCGCCGGACGGCATCAGCTTTGCCGTCGTCGGCGAGGCGAACAATTCGATCGGCGTGTTCGAGAAACAGATCATCCCGCGGATCAATGCCTCCGACGCCGCCTTCGTCGTCTCCGCCGGCAATCTGGTGAGCGGCGGCGGCGAGGACAAGTACCGCGCCCTGCTCGGCACCCTGTCGCGGCTCGACCGGCCCTATCTTCTGACCTTCGCCAACAACGAATACGACGAATTCGGAAGCGGCCGCTTCTACCAGCGCTTCGGGCCGCATTTCTACTCGGTGACGCTCAGCAACCTGCGCCTCATCTTCCTCGACGGCACCGGCCGGACCCCGACGGACTGGCAGGAGCGCTGGCTCGCCGACCTGCTCGAGGACGACAGCACACGGCCGGTGATCGTCTTTCTCGGCCATGCGCTGATCGAGCCGGAACCCGAAACCATCTTCGGCACCGACCGCGGCGCCTGGTCGGCGCCGGAGGACCGCGACCGGCTCCTCGGCCTGCTGCGCGCGCTGGAGGTGGACATGGTGATTTCCGCGGGGGCGGCGACCTATTCCGATCAGACCGTGGACGGCCTCCGCCATATCCTCACCGGCGGCGCGGGCGGTTTCGTGCTCAACGACGAGACCAGCTTCTATCACTACCTGACTCTCACCGTCTCTCCACAGGGCGAAATCTCCGTCGCGCTCGAGCGGATCGACACGGCGCCGACCCGTCTCGCCCGGCGCATCGAGGGGCTTTGGTTCTTCATCTATTCGCTGTTCTATGTCGGGATCTGGAATTTCCTGCTGATCTTCTCCGGCTTCGTCATCATCGGCGTGCTGCTGTTCAACCGCCTGTTCCGCGAGCGCGAATATTATCCGAACACGCGGATGGGCGGGCCCGTCGATCTCGGGCGGCCGATGCGGATCGCGATGTTCACCAATTCCTACCTGCCCTTCCTCGGCGGGGTGCCCGTCTCCGTCTCCCGGCTCAAGGCGGGGCTCGAGAGCCAGGGGCACGAGGTGCTGATCATCTGCCCGAGCTACGGCAGGGAAAGCCCGGAGCCGGGCGTCTTCCGCCTGCCGGCCCTGTTCCGATCGGGGACGCTGGTGCGGATCGCCAACCCGTTCCGCATCGCCATGTGGCGCGCGGTGCGGGAATTCGATCCCGACGTGATCCATCTCCACCACCCGTTCTGGCTCGGCTCGCTCGGCCTGCGGATCGCCCAGCGGCTCGACGTGCCCACGGTCTTCACCTATCACACGCGGCTCGAGAAATACGCCCATGTCGTCCCCCTGCCCGGCGCGCTGTTCCGCAACGTGGTCGCGCACGGGATCATCAGCCGTTTCGCCAACCGCTGCGATCAGGTGATCGTCCCGACGCCGGTGGCCCGCGACTACATCCGCCTCATCGGCGTGACCTCGCCCGTCACGGTGCAGCCGACCGGCGTGGAGGTCGAGCGCTACCGCGACGTGGACCGCGCAAAGGTCGACCGGCTGCGCGAAACGCTGAACCCGGACGGACGGCTGCTGCTCATCTCCGTCTCCCGGCTGTCGAAGGAGAAGAACATCGACTTTCTCATCGACGCGATCACCGACCTGAAGCGGCGGGGCGCGCCGCCCTTCCGCCTCCTGCTCCTCGGCGAGGGAGAGGAGCGCGGACATCTCGAGGACACGATCGGCAGGCGGGGCCTCGGGAACGAGGTGACCCTCGTCGGCGCGGCCCCGGCGGAGGACGTGCCTGCCTATCTCGCGCTCGCGGACATCTTCGTCTTCGCCTCCGTCTCGGAGACGCAGGGAATGGTCGTGCTCGAGGCGATGGCGGCGGGTCTGCCGGTGGTCGCGGTGCAGTCGAGCCCGATCGAGGCCTTCGTGGAGAACCACGAGACCGGCCTCGTCACCCCCGAGGACGTCTGTGTCTGGACGGATGCGCTCCATGCGCTGATGGTTAACCGGTCGGACCGTCACGCGATGGGAGCCGCCGCGCGCGATGCGGCGCAGCAATATTCGGTGGAGAGCTTCTCCGCCGATGTCCACAGGATCTACGAGGCGGCCCTGCGGGGCCGGATGCCGACGGAGGCGGCGGCGGGCGAGCCCAGGGACCTCACGGTATGAGCCGCAGCGCCAGCGTGCCGACCCCCTCGCTGATCCACTGGCGGGACTGCACGATGCGCCCCGTGCCCCGTTCGACCCAGAAGAGGTTGCGGAACGCGGTCTCGCCGTTGCGGCAGTCCTCGTGAAAGAAGGTCGTCGACGCGGTATAGCGGCCGAGATCGACCGGGGCGGCCCCTTGTGGCGTGACGCGGCAGCGGAAGGACAGGGTCACGGCGTGATCCTCCCCGTCGAGCAGGGTCGCGAAGCGCTCGGTCACGCCGCCGCGCCCGGCGCGCAGGGCCGCGCGCGTCGCGGTCGCCTCTCCGGCGAGCATGTCGCCGCCGAGCCCGCGGGTGGCGATGACCATCCCCTCCCTCATCCCGAGGGAAAGCCCGTCGCCGGAGATCCAGCTCTCCTCGCCCTTCGCGTTCACGCTCTGGCGCAGGAAGGTGGCATAGGCCTCGCCGCGCTCCTCGATGGAGACGATATAGGCGGGCGCGCCGCTTTCCGCGAGCGCGATGAAGGCCGGGCCGGGCACCACCGGCTCCGGGCCGAGGAGCAGGCGCCGTGCGATGCGGACGCTGTCGTCATTGGTGGAGGAGCACCCGCCGAGGGCGAGCAGGAGGGCGCAGAGCGGTGCGAGGATGCGGGGTCTCGTCATCTCCAGAACCGCCCCCACCGGTCTTCGAGTTCGTTTGCGTGGCCGTCGCGGGTCAGCTCATAAAGCCGGTTCGGCATCTCGATCCGGGCGCCGCCGTCGCGCTGGACCGGGCGGATGGTCGTACCGAAGCCCGCCTGGCTCGGCGTGCCGGAAATCCAGTCGATCGGCACGGAGAAGCGGATGCCCTTGTCGAAGGAGCCTTCCCCGAATTCGTCGGAGGAGACATCGGTGAGCGTGAAGAAGGCGCCGAGCCGGAAACCGTTGTCGAATTCGCGGTCGAGCGAGAAGGTCGCGCCGTAATCGCCCGCGAGATAGCGCCCGACGTCGATCTGGCCGAGATAGCCCCTGCCGAAATCATAATAGGCGGAGGCATGGCCTGTGACGATGTCGTAATCCCGGAAGCCGAACATCTGGTCGAAGTCGCGTTGCCGGGCATAGGTCACTTCGGCGCCCAGCGCGAGCGGACTGTCCACCGGCTTCCAGAGCAGTTCGCCCGACACGCCGCCGAACATCGTCTCGAAATACCCCGCGCTGACCCGGCCATAGAGGTCGGGGCCGGGGCGGAAGACGTAATCGGCCAGGAACTGCTTGATCTGGAAGTCAGACTCCTGGGCATAGGACACGGCATCGCTGCGGACATGCGGCAGGACGGAATTCGACCGGCGCCTGCTCTCGTCGAGATTGCCGGCCACCGGCTGCCGCACGATCCCGGTCAGCATGAGCCCCCGCACGGGTTCGAAGAAGGCCCCGGCCTGGATCCCGACATCCGCCCGGATCGGATCGTCCGGGTCGAAGAGCGCGGGGTCGAGATAGGGGCTGAGCGACCAGTTGAACCTTGGATAGACACCCGCGACACCGGCCGCCCGCGTGGGGGCGGCATCCGCGATCTCCGCCCGCGCGAAGCTGCGCCAGCTCCCCTCGAGATCGTATTCGAGCGCCTCGAGATCGGCGCGCCGCAGGGAGACGCGCGAGACCGGCATGCCGCGGGCGGCGAGTTCGATGTCGAAGCGTTCGACATCCGCGGGAAGGCTGTTGGCGAGCACGCGCGCGGTGCGCCCGAGCGCCTGCGTCTCCGCGCTGTAACGGGTGTTGGCGACGCGCACCGCGGCAATGTCGCCCCGGCGCGAATATCCTTCCAGCGTCACGCCCTGCTCCGCAAGCGCCGTGGCGAGCGAACCGTCCTCCTGCCGCACGGAGGCCTCGTCCCAGGACAGGGCGGCGGCGCTCCGCCGCGGCAGGAGCACGGGCGGCGCCTCCTCGATCCCGCCGGGAACGCGGGCTTCACGCGGATCCACCGGCACGCTGAGGAGGATGCCGAGTTCGGACCCGTGCAGCGCATAGGCCGACACCCCGCCGCCGCCGCGGAACCCGTAGGTCAGCGCGACGTTGATCGGGGTGTTGTGCTCGAACCCCGCGTTGGCGACCTCCCTCTCATAGGCGTCGGAGGAATATTCCGCCTTGAAGGTCAGGCGCGGTGTCAGCTGGTAGGCGATCCCGCCGAACAGCGCCGCGTCGCCCCGGAACCACTGGTCCGTCTCGAGCTGTCCGACATCGGAGATCGCGTCGGGCCCGCCGCCGCGCGTCTTGAACCTGTCGGAAAGAATCCCGAGCGGATTGTCGAAACCGCCATGGCTGGCGAGCCGGCCCCAGCCGATCCCCGCGGTGACGGCGAGCCGGTCGTCGAGGAAATGCTTCGTGCCGGCGACGAATTCGCTACCGAAGACGCCCGTGCCGCCGAAATCGCGCAGCCCGACGACGACGGAGGGGCGCAGCATCGTCTCCTCGGCCAGCAGATAGCCCAGATCGAAGCTGCGGTCGTAGCGGGTCGGCTGGGTCACGTCGAGGTCGTCGATGATCGAATAGCGGAACGATCCGAAGAGCCGGGGCGTGATCTGGAAACTCATCGTGTAGCGCTGCGAGCCGTCATGGAAGGCGGTGGAGATCTGGAGCGTCCCGTCCTCGAACACCTCGCCGCTCGGCATGTCGATCAGACCGGGCGTGCCGAAGGTCGAGACCGGAAAACTCAGCCGGACATCCTGGGCGAGGGCGGGCGGGGCCAGCCCCAGCGCGGTGAGGACGCAAACTCCGAGAAGGGCGTGGGGTGCGGACACGGGCTCGATCCTCAGTTTTGCGTGAACCATACGTGAACCGCCGCGTGATCCGAAACGGATTTTACTGCGGTGCGGCGACGCCGGCGGAAAACCGGGCGGGCGCGCGCCTTCTCCGCTCCGCCGACGGTGACGAAAACCGCATGGCAGCCTCGGCAGGATCGCGCCGAAACGCGGGCGCGGCGGCGCGGGGACGCGCGCAACCGGCGCGAAAACCGGGATTTCATGCAAGTTTTCAATCCGCTTCGCCCTCACGCCCGCCACCCGGCCCTTGGCAAGACAGGCCGCGCGGGTATTACTACCTAAAGATGAAACATAATTCAACGAATCAGCCCAAGGAAGAGGTTCGCCGGTTTGCCCCGCCCCTTCGCACCTGGTCCGGAGCCGTCTCGCGCGGCTCACGCAACCGCCCGGAAAGCGGCGCCGGATGCCCGCTTCGCACGCAACGGGCCATCCCCGGCAGGATCCACGCAAAGAAGGTTTGCCCGCGCACCCCGCCCTCTGCCAGATATGTTCCATGCACCGTTTCCCAATGACCCCTCCCGACACGCCGCAACGCGGCATCCGCGCCCCTCTTGCCCCGGCGACCCGGCGCCGGGCACCGCGCCCCGTCCTGCCCGGTCATTCCCCCGCCACAGCCGCCCGCACCGCTGTGGCGCGGATCAGCCTTACGGAGGTTCAGCCATGATCACCGCCACCGCCCTGCCCGGCGTCTGCATCATCACGCCGCCGCGGTTCGGCGATCATCGCGGCTTCTTCTCCGAGAGCTGGAACAAGGCGAAGCTCGCCGCAGAGGGGCTCGACCTGCCGGAATTCGTGCAGGACAACCATTCGCTGTCGCATGAGACGGGGACGGTGCGGGGCCTGCATTTCCAGAGCCCGCCGCATGCGCAGGGCAAGCTCGTGCGCTGCGGGCGCGGGCGGATCTTCGACGTGGCGGTGGATGCGCGGGCCGGCAGCCCGACCTACGGCAACTGGGTGGGGGAGGAGCTGTCCTTCGAGAACGGACGCCAGCTCTGGATCCCGGCGGGCTTCCTGCACGGGTTCATGACCCTAGAGCCCGACAGCGAGATCATCTACAAATGCACCGACCACTACGCCCCGGACTGCGACGGTGCGGTGAGATGGAACAGCTGCGGCATCGACTGGCCGCTTGCAGGCATCGCCCCGGTCATCTCTCCGAAAGACGAATCAGCGCAAAGTTTCGCGGAGTTCGACACGCCCTTCACATATGAGGAATGAGCGATGAAGTTACTTGTCACGGGAGGCGCGGGGTTCATCGGGTCGGCGGTCGTGCGTCTGGCCGTCGCCCGCGGGCACCGGGTGGTGAACGTCGATGCGCTGACCTATGCGGCCTGTCCCGACACTCTCGCGGCGGTGGCCGACAGCCCGCTCTACGCCTTCGAACATGTCGACATCCGCGACCGCCCGGCGCTCGACGCGGTCTTTGCCAGGCACCGCCCCGACGCGGTCATGCACCTGGCCGCCGAGAGCCATGTCGACCGCTCCATCGACGGGCCGGCGGATTTCATCGGCACCAACATCACCGGCACGTTCAACATGCTCGAGGCCGCGCGCGCCTGGTGGATCCGCGCCGGCCGACCGGAGGCGTTCCGCTTCCACCACATCTCGACCGACGAGGTGTTCGGCTCGCTCCCGCCCGATCCGGCGGTGCGGTTCACGGAGGACACGCCCTACGATCCGCGCTCGCCCTATTCGGCGTCGAAGGCCTCCTCCGACCACCTGGTGCGGGCCTGGCACGAGACCTACGGCCTGCCCGTCCTGCTCACCAACTGCTCGAACAACTACGGCCCGTTCCACTTCCCCGAAAAGCTCGTGCCGGTCATCATCCTCAACGCGCTCGCCGGAAAGCCGCTGCCGGTCTATGGCGACGGCTCGAACGTCCGCGACTGGCTCTATGTCGAGGATCACGCCGACGCGCTGCTGCTCGTCGTGGCGGAGGGCCGGGTCGGGCGCAGCTACAATATCGGCGGCGAGAACGAGCGCAGCAACCTCGAGCTGGTGAAGACGCTCTGCGCCATCCTCGACCGCAAGCGCCCGAAGGCCCAGGGCTCCTACGCCGAGCAGATCACCTTCGTCACCGACCGTCCCGGCCATGACGCCCGCTATGCCATCGACCCCTCGCGGATCCGCGAAGAGTTGGGCTGGCGTCCCTCGGTCACGGTCGACGAGGGGCTCGAGAAGACGGTCGAGTGGTATCTCGCCAACGAGGCATGGTGGCGCGCGGTGCAGGACCGGCAGGGCGTCGGGGAGCGGCTGGGGGTGTCGGCATGATCCTCGTCTTCGGCAGGACCGGACAGGTGGCGCGGGAACTGCGCGCGCGCCTGCCCGAGGCGCGGTTCCTCGGACGCGACGAGGCGGATCTGGCCGATCCGGCGGGCTGCGCGGCGCGGATCGCGGAACTCGCGCCCGAGGCGGTGATCAACGCCGCCGCCTATACGGCGGTGGACCGGGCGGAAAGCGAGGAGGATCTGGCGCGCCTCGTCAACGGCGCGGCCCCCGCGGCGATGGCGCGGGCCTGCGCGGCGCGCGGCATTCCCCTCGTCCATCTCTCGACCGACTACGTGTTCGACGGCGCGGGGGAGACGCCTTTCGCCCCCGACCACCCGACCGCGCCGCTCGGCGCCTATGGACGCACGAAGCTCGCCGGGGAAGAGGGCGTGCGCGCCGCGAACGGCCCCCATGCGATCCTGCGCACCTCCTGGGTGTTCTCCGCCCATGGCGGGAATTTCGTCAAGACGATGCTGCGCCTCGGCGCCGGGCGCGAGCGCCTCACCGTCGTCGCGGACCAGGTCGGCGGCCCGACCTCCGCCGCGGCCATCGCGGAGGCCTGCATCGCCATCCTGCGCGCCGTACAGGACACACCGGCGCGCAGCGGCACCTATCACCTGTCCGGCGCGCCGGACGTGAGCTGGGCGGAGTTCGCGCGCGAGATCTTCGCCCGGTCGGGCCTCCCCTGCGCGGTGGAGGACATCCCCGCCTCCGCCTATCCCACCCCGGCGCGGCGGCCGGCCAACTCCCGCCTCGACTGCGCGGCCACGACCGCCGCCTTCGGCCTTTCCCGACCCGACTGGCGGCGCGACCTCGACGACGTTCTGCACGAGCTGGAGGCTCTCCCATGACGCAGCGCAAAGGCATCATCCTCGCCGGCGGATCCGGCACACGGCTCTACCCGCTGACCATGGCCGTCTCGAAACAGCTCATGCCGGTCTATGACAAGCCGATGATCTACTACCCGCTGTCGGTGCTGATGCTGACCGGGATCCGCGACATCGCGGTGATCACCACGCCGCAGGACCAGGCGCAGTTCCGGCGGCTCCTGGGCGACGGCAGCCAGTGGGGCCTGTCGCTGAGCTACATCCCCCAGGCCTCCCCCGACGGGCTCGCCCAGGCCTATATCCTCGCGGAGGATTTCCTCGCCGGCGCGCCCTCGGCGATGGTGCTGGGGGACAACATCTTCTTCGGGCACGGGCTTCCCGACATGCTGCTGGCGGCGGATGCGAAGACAGGCGGCGGAACCGTCTTCGGCTATCACGTCGCCGATCCCGAACGCTACGGCGTGGTCGATTTCGACGGCGACGGGACCGTGCGCCAGATCATCGAGAAGCCCGAGGTGCCGCCCTCGAACTACGCGGTGACCGGGCTCTATTTCCTCGACGGCGAGGCCCCCGCCCGCGCGCGCCGCGTCGAACCCTCCGCCCGCGGCGAGCTCGAGATCGTCACGCTCCTGGAAAGCTACCTGCACGACTGCACCCTCTCGGTCGAACGGATGGGGCGCGGCTATGCCTGGCTCGACACCGGCACCCATGCCTCGCTGCTCGACGCCGGGAATTTCGTGCGCACCCTCTCCATGCGGCAGGGCATGCAATCCGGCTGCCCCGAGGAAATCGCCCACAACCAGGGCTGGATATCGGACGATATGCTCGCAAAACACGCCGAAACCTTCAGAAAAACCGAATATGGAAGGTATCTTGGCGCCCTGCTCGGGCCGGAGCGCCGGTGAGATGATCGCGGCGCAGACCGCCTCCGGACCGCAGCCGGGCATGGCCGCGACGGGCTGGAGGCTCAGACCCGAGACCAACGACCTGCTCACCCTCGATTTCCTGCGCTTCGCCGCAAGCCTCGGCATCGTCTATTACCACCTCAACGAATTCTTCTTTGCCCCCGAACGCCGACAGGCGATCATCGCGGCGCAGGGCTTCGGGATGTTCGTGGACCTGTTCTTCATCATCTCGGGATACGTGCTGGCCCATGTCTACATCGGCCGGCTGAGGACGGCGGGCGATTACGGCAAGTTCCTCTGGCGGCGCGTGGCCCGGCTCTATCCGCTTCATCTCGTCGTCCTGGGGATCAACATCGCGATCTGGTGGGGGCTGCTGCAAAGGGCGGGTTCGGAGAACGCGCCCTCCTTCGATCCGCTCTGCATCCTCCACACGGCGCTGCTGGTCCAGGAATATCTCGACTGCGGCTCGCCCTACTCCTTCAACGGGGTGACCTGGTCGATCAGCATCGAGATGGGGCTCTATGTCCTGTTCCCGCTCTTCATGCTGCTCGCGCTGCGGGGCGCGCGCTGGATCGGGGCCTTCAGCGCGGTGACACTGGCGGTCGCGGTCCTGCTGCTGCGCGATCACGACGGCTGGGGCCATCTGCCGCCGATCCTGCGGGGTCTGACCGGTTTCTCCTTCGGCATCTTCCTGTTCCGCATCCGCGGCCGGCTGCCAGACCTGCGGGACAGGGGCGTGGTGAGCCTCGTCCTCCTGCTCGCGCTTTTCCCGCTGCTGCTGCTGCCCGCCCCGGACTGGCTGCGCATGGCCACGATCCTCGCCCTCGCGACGAGCGCCGTGGCGAGCGACCTGCACCGCAACCTCAATCCGGTGGTCCTGCGCCTCGCGCCGCTCGGACAGCTCACCTACGCGATCTACATCTGGCACAGGGCCGTCATCCTCGTGCTGATGAACGCGATCGCCGACAAGATGCTGGGCGGCGCCCCCCTCGCGCTGGCGGCGATGGCGGTCATGTCCGTCGCCACGATCTTCGCCCTCAGCTACCTTGGCTATTTCCTGATCGAAACGCCCGCACGGCGCGTGCTGACGCGGATCACCCGCCGCCGCGACACGAAACGGAACAAGGAATTTTCAACATGACCCTCCCGCATCTCCGCATCTGGTTCGTCGGCCAGTGTCCGCCGCCGATGAGCGGGCAGACGGTGTTCAACGCGCGGATGCGCCGCTGTCTGGAGAGCGCGGGAGAGGTCGTCGAGCTGCCGCTCGGCGGAACTGCCGGGGCAAAGCTGTGGCGCGCGCTGGTGACCCCGGTGCGCCTGATTTTCGGCCTGCGCCGGGGCGACATCGTCTACACCTCGCCGCCCGGACAGGCGGGGATCTGGCTCTTCCTGCTCACCGTGCTGGCGCTGCGGCTCCGGGGCGTGCGGTTCTACGTTCACCATCACAGCTATCGCGCCATCGCGCTCGGGCCGCTGCCGCCGGTGCGGATGCTCGGGCGGATCGCGGGCGGGCTCGCGACGCATGTCCTGCTGTGCGAGCGGATGCGCGACGCCTATGAGGCGCTCTATCGTACCAGCCCGCGGGAGCGGTTCCTCTGCCTGCCGAACGCGGCCTTCTTCTCCGGCACGGGGACCGCGCCGCCGGCGCCGCGCGAGGGGCCGGTGACGGTCGGGCACATGAGCGTGATGACGCGGGAAAAAGGCGTGCCCTACCTGCTGGACCTGTGGCGCAGGGTGGCGGACAGGGCACCGGGGGCGCGGCTCGTCCTGGCCGGGCCGGTGCACGATCCGGCGCTCAGGGCAGAGGTGGAAACAGCCGTGCGCGAGGGCGGCGGGCGCGTCGCCTGGCTGGGGCCGGTCTCCGGGCGGGAGAAGCGGGCCTTTCTCGAGACGGTCGATCTTTTCGTGCTGCCGACACAGCTCGTCGACGAGGCCGATCCACTCGTCCTGCTCGAAGCCTACAGCGCCGGGGCGGCGGTGCTCGCGCCCGACAGGGGCTGTATCCGTTCGCGGCTGGTTTCCCCTGACTGGCTCATGTCCATGGACGCCGCGCAGGACGTCGAACTGCTGGCGACCAGAATTGCGGAGACGGGCCGCGCACGGGCGGAACTGCCCGGCAGGCTCGTCGCCCATGCGCAGGATCTGCGCACGCAGGCGGAAGACCGCGCGCTCGCCTTCCTCGCGGAATTCGGCCTCAGCGCAGACGACGCGCGGGCGGCGCTCGCGCGGGTGCGCGCGTGATCAGACGTTCTTGAAGAAGCCGCGGTGCATCGCGAGACGGCGCGACAGGTTCGGGCCGAGCCGGTCGTGCATCAGCCCGAGCTTGTAACCCGCATATTTCGACGCCGCGGTCACCACCGCACGCGGAAGATAGCGCCAGTCCCCCCGCCGCGCCAGAAAGCCCAGCTGGTCGAGCGTGACCCGCACGCCCTCCGCCTCCGGCCGGCCGAACTCCTCGAGGATCCAGGTCGCCTGACGGTGGAAGACGCCGATATCGAAATAGCGGCGGAATTCCTGCTGCACCGTGTAATTGTGCGAATGACGCACCGTGGCCTCGGCCGCATAGGCGACTTTCCAGCCCGCCTTCAGGATCTTCGCAGCGACGAACATGTCCTCGGAGAGGATCACGTTGGTGGGGAACCCGCCGACCGCCTCGAAGGCCGTGCGCCGGTAGGCCGCGAAGGAATTCGACAGGAAACACTTGCGGATACCGGAGGGATAGCTGCTGTCCATGTCGGTCACATAGGTCGACGTGCCATAGCTGTTGAAACGGGCATGGGCCGCGAGCGGATTGGCGTCGCGGTGCGGAAGCTGCCGGCCAAAGGCCGCGCCCACCTCGGGATCCCGGAAAGGCTCGACGAGGCGGGAGATCGAATCCGGGCTGTCGAGGATCGCGTCCTGGGTCAGAAAGACGACGATGTCGTCCTCGACCATGCCGACCGCCCTGGAGCGGGTGCCGCCGTGGTTGAACGTACCGGCGGGAACGTCGTGAACCTCGAAGCCGTGCGCAAGCGACAGCGCACGCGAGTCATCGGTCGACCCGCTCTCCATCACCAACCTCCGGTTGAGGGTATGGCGCTGCATCTCTATCGCCTCGAGGCAGTCCCGGTAGATGTCGCCGCCGTTGTAGACGGGAATGATCAGGGCAACCATTTCGCTGTCCTCCGGTAGGGAAAAGACGAATTCTTTGTTAACTTTTCGTTAACTTATAAGGACATACCGAACCCTTCCGATCGCGTGAGTCCCTCCGATTTGGTGCATCCATGCGCCGGCATGTCAAGCACGAAGCCTCGCGTCGGCGCATTCATGCTGCAAGTGCACGGTTTTCCGCTACTCGCGCTTAAATTGTTTTCCATCCTCCCTCCGAGGCTTGTCGAACGGTGCAAAACCGGCCATGATTCCGGGACAGACCTCAGCCGGAAGACCGCGTGCTCGCATTCTTGATCAAATCGCTGACAGGGCGGGATTATTCCCTCAGGTCTTCCGACCTGGGCTATCTCGCCGGAAAGGCGCTGGGACCCGGCCTTCGCGGGCTGTGGCGCTACGGCCTGTGGCGCGGGCGGCTGGTCTTCATCGGCCGCGGCGTGGTGATGATCTCGCGAGGCAGGCTCGACCTCGGCCGCGGCGCCTCGATCGGTCATTTCTCCTATATCGACGCCTCCTCCCGCGAAGGGGTCCGGATCGCCGCCGGGGCGACCCTGCGCGAATATTGCTGGATCCAGTGCCGCAGCGGGCTCAACGCCATCGGCGAGGGGCTGGAGATCGGCGAGCGCGCCTATGTCGGCCCGTTCAGCTCGATCGGGGTCGGCGGCAAGGTGGTGATCGGCGCGGGCACGCAGATCGGCGCCGGGCTGCGCCTGTCGGCGGAGGCCCACGAACTCGGCTCCGACCACACCTTCACCGACGGCACGGTCCGGCGGGCGGGCATCGAGATCGGCAGGAATGTCTGGATGGGCAACAGCGTCACGATCCTCGACGGCGTGACCATCGGCGACGGCGCGGTGATCGGCGCGGGCGCCGTCGTGACAAGATCCATCGGCGCCGGCATGGTCGCCTTCGGCGCGCCCGCCCGCGAGGTCCGGCCCGTCGCCCCGGTCTCTCCCCTCCCCGACAAGGAGATGTCCGCGTGACCGGCGTCCTGTTCGACTGCCGCCCGGTGCGCCCGCCGATCAGCGGGGTTGCGCGCTATTGCCTCGGCCTGTCCGAAGCCCTGGCGCGCACCACCGGCTATGAGATGGCCGCCTTCGTGCAGGAGGAGGGCGGCACGAACGCCTTCGTCGACCTGATCTCACCCGAGGTGCGGAAAGTCCCCGCCAGGCTCCTTGCCGACAGGCGCCTCGCCCAGAATCTCCTGCTGGAATTCCTGCCCCCCGCGGCGGGGCTGATGTTCGAGCGGGGCTATGACATCCTCCACGAGACCTATTTCGCGAATCTGGGACATGCGCGGCACGCGGCAAAGATCGCGACGATCCATGACGTCATCCCGCTCGACCGGCCGGAGCTGTTCTCGCGGCGCAACGCCGTCTTCGCCCGGCGCAATTTCCACCGGCAGGTGCGCGAAGCCGATCATATCATCTCCGTCTCGGCCTATACGAAACAGCGCATCCTCGATTTCCATCCCGAGGCGGCGGGCAGGATCACGGTGATCGGCAACGGTGTCGACCGCAGGATCGTCGATGGCCCCGCCGTCGCGCCGCTCGCCGCCGGCGACCTGCTGGCGGAGCGGCCCTTCGTGAGCTTCGTCGGCAACGTCGAGCCGCGCAAGAACCTCCTGACCATGGCGCAGGGATTCGACCTGGCCTTTCCGGCCGGAAGCGACTGGCGGCTCGTGATCGCCGGGCGCAGGAATTTCGACGCCGACCGGATTCTGAGGGAGATCGGGGAGATCCTCGGGGAGCGGTTCCTCTATCTCGGTCCGGTGGAGGAGGCGCGCAAATGGCAGGTTCTGGCCCATGCACAGGCGACGGTCATGTCTTCGGAATACGAAGGCTTCGGCATCCCGATTTTCGAAAGCTATGCCGTGGAAACGCCGGTGATGATTGCCGACAACAGTTCCATGAGCGAGTTGGCCGTGGCGCCCGAACAGCTCTTCGGGACGTTTTCGCCCGAGCGGCTCGCCGAGGGTCTGCGCGAGATCGCGGAAGGCGCCCGATGGGTCGCGCCCGCCGTCGCGACGGGAAAGCGGCTGGTCGCGCAATATACCTGGGATGCGATCGCGCGGGACACGGCCGCGGTCTATGCGGCACTGCGCTGAGGGCGCCGAAGGTTAACGGATCGTGACCGGCGGGCGCGGCCTGTTTGCGGGATATTGAGGTTTTTCCTTCAGGATCAGAGGGACACGGCAACAAGGAGCCCGCCATGCCCTCTGACAAGTTCATGCACCAGGCCGCCGGCCTGACCGCCCCCGCGCGCAACGCCTTTCCCGTCACGGCAAGCGACACTGCGGACCTGCCCCATGTGACGCGCGGCCTCTATCTCGGCGGGGGCGGCAGCGTGACCCTGCTGCTCGCCGGCGACGACAGTCCCGTGACCTTCGGGAACATGGCCGCGGGGGTCGTGCACCCCCTGCGGGTAAAGCGTGTGCTGGCGAGCGGCCTTACGGCCAGCGGTCTCGTGGGGATCTTCTGATGGAGATCGGTCTGTCGCTCGCCCTTGCGGCCCCGCGCGCATGTCCCGCCTCTCCGCCGGCGCTGGATCTGGATTTCATCGCCCGGTCCTTTCGCCGCGGCGGGACCGAGGTGCCGCTTGCAACCGTGATGAGCTTCGCGCGCGCCTCCCCGGCCTCCTATGTCGACGCTGCGGGCGTGGCCCGGATCGCCCCCGCGGACACGCCGCGCGTCGACCACGAGCTTTCGGGAAGGCCGCGCGGCCTGCTCCTAGAGGCGGCCGCCGCCAACAGGGTCTATCCCTCCGACCTCGGGAGCGGATGGAACGTGAGCGGGGGCACGAGCCTGCCCGCGCCGGACGGCAGCGCCGCGCGCCTTCTGACGGTAAACGCGGGGGCGGGCGACTGCTACCTGTCGCGCAGCGTCTCCCTGACCCTGGGGCAGCCCCATACCGTCAGCCTCTGTTGCCGCCGCGACCAGACCCGCTATGCAATGCTCTATGGCTTCGGCAACGGGCCGGCGGGGGTGGGTTTCGACCTGTGGGCCGGCACGGCGCGGGTGAACGCCAACTGGACCGGCGCGGAGATCGAGATCCTGAGCCCGCAGGTCGCGCGGATCGCGGGCACGCTCAGCCCGGCGTCCAACGGCCTTCTCGCCCTCGGACCGGCGACGAGCGACACCGGAGAGAAGGCGTTTTCCGGCGGCGAGGCCCTGACGGTCTGGAATGCGCAGGTCGAGACGGGGCTATGCGCGACCAGCCCGATCCCCACCTCCACGGCGGAGGCGGAGCGGACGGCGGACCGGGCCGGGCTGATCGGCATCTCGGGCCTCCACGACGTCGAGATCGCCCATGACGACGGCACGAAGACGGTCCTGCCCGCACAGGAGATCGCGGAGGGATGGTGGTCCGCCGCCCTCCCCCGTCCGCACATCGCGCGGCTCACCCTGCACAGGGTCTAGAGCCTGTCGCGCACATCCTGCAAGGCGCCTCACGACAGTCCCGGCGCCAGAATTTTCAAGGGAGATCCCTCAATGAAAGATATTGTCCGGCCGACCGAAGAAGCGTTGGGAAAACAGAAGGTTCGGCGCCTCGAACCGGGCCCGGATCGCCGCCGCCTCGGGAAACTCCAGCCTGCCGATACGCGCAAGGCCGGAAAGGACGGCGGCCCGCATGAGCCCGTCGCGCAGCCGGTTGCGCCCGCCGCCGGGCCAGAACTGCGGCAGCGTCGCGTTCAGGCCGCGCGCGATCAGCACACCGGCCGCCCCGAGCGAGCGGTTGGATTCGGTGACGACGAAGGTCAGATCGGAGAGATCGTCGAGTTTCAGCGCCTCCGCCGCGAAATCCCTGCGCACGTCGCCGCCGTGCAGCGCATCGCGGCGGTAGAGCCGCGGACGGAAGGAATCGTGCCCGAAAGCGGCGGACCACATCTCCGCGAGGGCGCAATAGTCATAATAGGGGTTTCCCGGCATCGCCTCCTCACAGAAGCGCGCGAGCGAGGCGGACCCTCCGCCGCCCTCCACCCAGGTGGAGTAATTGCTCTTCACGAGGCTCGCCTGTTCGCGGAAATAGCCGAAGACCTCGATCCCGGTGAAATGCGGGGCGAGAAATTCCCGGAGGGCGGCGACCTCCTCCGGGCTGCGCAGACGCGAATGCAGGTGTTCGGAGGAGACGAGGCACAGATCGTGCGAGGCACGCGCGGCCTCCACCTCGGACAGGAATCGCTCGAGGATCGGGGAAAAATGCGCCTTCTGCGCCTCAAGGGAGGGGATCCGCAGGCGCCGGCTGAGATCGTCGAGCCGGCCCTGGAAACACGCCGGCAGGGCGCGGTTGTTGCCGCGGCCGAGCGCCTTGCTCACCATCACCCCCTTGCGCGACAGCGCCGCCCGGTTGAGGACGAGGAAGTCCTGGATCGAGGTGCTGCCGGTCTTTTCCGTGCCGATATGGAGAAGGCATTTCATGGCTCGGACCTTTCGGGAGCCTGCGATTGTCGCCATTGATTGATCCGCTGGCCGTGGAAATAACCGGCGATGATCCAGAGCGTCGAACTGACCTTCGAGGCGACGGCCGCGTCGATGAAGATGCAGCTGAGCGCCATGGTGAGGAAACCGAGGCGGTAGGGCAGCGGCGAATCCCGGCCCAGCAGGCTGAAGCCGAAGAAGATGAGCGCGGTGAGCAGGCCGATGAGCCCCCCCTCCCCGAGGAAGCGCACGTAATGGCCGTCGACGGCGAGCCCCCATGCCCCCGGCCCCCAGCCGAGAAGCAGATGCTGCGCATCCGCGGTGAGCGACTTGAGGATGAGCGCCCATTTGTAGGCCCGGACCTGGAAACTCGCATCGCCGGCGGTGAAATCGACATTCCGGCGCAGGCCCTGGGCGACCAGGGCGCGGAAATCCTCGAGCGAGCGGATCTGCGGCACGTTGTCGATCCGGCCGACGAGATCGGAGGCCATGCTCGAAAGCGACTGGGTCTGGCTGAAACGCGACTCCGAGACGGATTGCGGATCGAAGGCCAGGACGAGCAGGACCACGGGCACGAGCAGCAGGAGAAGGAAGGTGTTGCGCGCGGGACGGGAGATCTGCCAGACCACGATGGCCGCGGCGATGGTGATCCGCGACTGCGTGGCCAGGAGCACGCCGATCATTCCGATCTTCTGCCATCTCTTCGGTGCGAGGATGAGCACGAGCACGGCGAGGATCGCCGTCTCGTAGGGGCCGGAGGTGTTGAGGGTGATGCGCTCGTCCACGACCGCGAAGCGTCCGATCTTCGGCACGAGGCCCGAGGCTTCGCCCAGCCACCAGACAAGGAGGACGGAGGCGATGATGCCGAAGGCGCGGCGGAACCGGGCTTCGGAGATGCGGGGGGCGAATTCCGCGGCGATGAGGAACCACAGGAAATACTGCACCTGCCGCCCGGTAAAGACGAGGCCGGTCAGTCCCATCTCGCCCAGGTTCACGATCGCGGAGAGAAACGAGGCGGCCATGAAGGCGAAGAAGGCCCAGACATAGCTCGGAAAGGGATGCGCCCGGCGGCGGTAGCGCCAGAACACCACGGGAAGGGCGGCGAAGAGGATGAAATCCTCGGTCCGCAAGCCCGAGTCGCCGAAGGAGACGATGTTGACCTTCGGCGCGAGGATGAAGGCGATCGCAAAATAGAACAGGAGCCGCGTGCGGTGGATCCCGCGGACGGCGGGGCCCTTTCGCGGGCTCCGGTCCGCGCCCGCATATGCCTCGGTCATGGAGATGTCACTCATGGGCGGGGCGCCTTTGCTCCTGGGGTCCGATCATAGGTCAAACCACCGTCGGCCGGAAATGCAAAGTCCGCACGCAGAGCAGCGCGAGCACGCATCGGCCGACGACCGTGCCGAAGGCGACGGCGAACGCCGCCCCCGTCGCTCCGAACGCAGGGGCGAGCGCGAGGGCCAGCGCGAAGACGATCACGAGCGTCAGCGCCTGTCCGCGGAAGGCCGCCTTTTCATGTCCGGCCATCGACAGGAGCATCGCCACCGGCCCCACCGCGACATTGCCGAGATGGCCGAAGGCGAGGATCTGGAGCGGGAGGGTGGCGGTCGCGACGTAATCGGGACCGAAGGTCAGTGCGAGAATCGGCGCGGCGAAGAGGATGAGCGGGATGCCGGCGAGGGCGGAGACGAGAAAGGTGATGCGGGCGAAGCGGCGGGTGCGCGCCTTCAGCGCGTCGATCTCGCCGGATCTGAACATCTGCGCGGCCTGCGGCGCGAGGATCATGTTGTTGATGAAAAGCGGAAAGCTCAGGAGCTGTGCGCCGCTCGTGGCCACCCGCAGCGCGGCCGTGGATCCCTCCATCCCGTAGGCACCGAGCACGAGGATGCCGATCTCGGCATTGAACGTGTTGGTGAAAGCGATGAGGGCGAAGGGCAGGACCGCCGCGCGCCAGGCCCGGTCCTCGTAGCGCGGCGCGGCGCGGGCGAGTTCGGGCGGCGCGAGGCGGCGCAGGATCCAGAGGCTTCCCGCGAGCGCGACGAGCGTCGCCGCGATCTGCGCGGCAAGCGCTTCCCCGAGGGTGAATTCCGGCAGCAGGACAATGCCCCCGAGCACGAAGAGCAGGCCGAGACCGGGGCGCAGCGCGAGCTGGCCGACCTGCGAGGCGAAGGGGTGATGGAGCCCCTGCAACAGCCCCGCCTGGATCGCCAGGAGAGAGACGGGAGGGAACAGCAGCATCGCCCCCAGGAGCGTCGCGCTGTCGCGCGCGTCCCCGTCCAGGATCGTGAGCGCATAGACGAGCCCGGCGAGCCAGATGGCC
This sequence comes from Celeribacter indicus, assembly GCF_000819565.1. NCBI lineage: Bacteria > Pseudomonadati > Pseudomonadota > Alphaproteobacteria > Rhodobacterales > Roseobacteraceae > Celeribacter > Celeribacter indicus. The sequence continues at coordinate 700,990 of NZ_CP004393.1, read as the reverse complement.
CCGGTGCAGAACACCGCGGCCTGTCGCGCGCGCCGCTGCACCCCGGCCATGAGCGCGAAATCTTTGGCCTGCGCCGCCTGCGCCGTCTCCCGCAGCACGAGCGCGTTGATGCCCGGCCCCGCCGGCAGCGCGAGCACGGTGGCGAGCGAGACCGCGAAGGCGTAGCGCCCGTAATCCGCCGGCCCGAGCGCCCGCGCGAGCACGATCGACAGCAGGATCGTCAGCGGCAGCGTGGCGACCTTGAGCGCACCGATGCCGAGCGCCGATTTCACATGCCGGGATCTGGGCGGGCCGGAGGACACGAGGGTCAAGGTCTCACACTCTTTGTGGCGCGTGGGATGCACGCGCAGGACAGGGTGCGCCCCGTCCTCTGCCGCAGGGGCGGGAGGAAAAGGCGGGAGGAACATTGTGCAGCCGCAGAAAATGCGCAACTTGCGGTTGCATCTAAACAAGCTTCCTCTGACAATGCACGAGGAAACTCATACCGTGGGCGCGATTGCACCCGTTTTCCGCCATGCGGCATCCGCATGGTTCCTTTCGGAGACAAATTTCGGAATCAAGATGGCCGTGACCACGATCTCCCCGGACATTCTGCGCCAAGAGGCCACCGGCCTGCGCGTGCCCCCGCCCCACGACCTCCTGCGCAACGACGGGGCGAGGGGGCGCTTCCTGCCCGAGGCGCTTTTCATCCGGGCCCGGCTGGTCTACCGGCGACGCGCCTATGCCTCGGGGCGGAAGACCTCGCCCTTCGCGCTCTACCGCAGGGAGGACATCGTCTTCGTCCACGTGCCGAAGAATGCGGGCACCTTCATCAACAGCATCGTCTATCCCGGCCTTCCGGCCGAACGCTCGACCGAGATCAACGCCCATCACTCCGCGCAATATCTCGCGCGGCTCGACCGCAGGGCATTCGAGGCCTTGCCGAAATTCGCGATCCTGCGCCATCCGGCGGCGCGGCTGAAATCGGCCTTCAACTACCTGAAGTTCAAGACGCCGTTCGAGACCGACAGGGCCTTCGCCGCGCGGGCGCTGGCGCCTTTCGCCGATTTCGAGGCCTTCTGCCGCACGATCACGCCGGAGGGGTTCGCGGCGCTGCTGGACTGGCCGCATTTCCAGCCGCAGGTGAGTTTCCTCTGCGATCCGGCGGGGCGGCTGATGGTCGACGCGCTCACCACCTTCGAGGGGATGGAGACCGGCCTCGCCCGGCTGGGCGCGGCCTTTGGAAAGCGCTGGCCGGCCATCGAGGTCAGGACGGACACGGAGCGGCCATCGCAGCCGGCGATGGACTTTGTCACGCGCTGGTACGCGGGCGACTTGCGTCTGTGGGAAATTGTGCGGGCGGCGCCCGAAGACTTCTGCCAAGTCGCCGCCGCACCCTCCGTGACACGGCGGGCCGGCTGACGCGGCCGGGAAAAATCTGGTTGCGACGGACTGCAAGGGCCTTCACAACAGCAGTTCAATCAGGGCCTTTGACATGAAGATCTGCATCGCCACCGGCGGCTATCACAAACCCGGCGAAACCTTCGTCAACCGACATATCTCCGAGCTGTTCGGCGGCAATACCTGCGTGATCTGCAACAAGTTCTCCGGGACCAACCCCTATGACAAGAGCGTCGCGGTGCGCCGGAACGACAGTGGCGTGAGATCCGCCCTCAGCCTGGGGGCGCTGCGCGACAAGCTGCGCTACAAGACGCTCCGCGCCCCCCGCGGCGAGGCGAAACAGCGCCTGATCCGCTTTCTGGCCGAGGAGAAGCCCGATGCCATCCTCGCCGAATTCGGCCCGGAGGCGGTGGCGCTTTCCCCGCTCGCCCATGAGCTCGGCCTGCCGATCTTCAGCTATTTCCGCGGCTATGATGCCTCCAAGGACCTGCGCAAGGCGTCGAATGTCCGGGCCTATCGCCGCTGGATTCCCGAACTCGCGGGGGTGTTCGCCGTCTCGCAATTCCTGCTCGACAACCTCGCGCGCCACGGCATTTCCAATCCGCGAAGCCTCGTGATCCCCAGCGGGGTCAATACCGCGCTTTTCCGCCCCGCGGAGAAACGCCCGTCGAGCTTCCTGTTCGTCGGGCGGCTGATCGAGAAGAAATCGCCCGATCACATGATCCGCGCCTTCTGCGACACGGCCGAACGGGTCCCCGAGGCCCATCTGACGGTGATCGGCGAGGGGCCGCTGTCCGAAACCTGCGCGCGGATCGCCCAGGAGCGCGGCATGGCCGGGCGCATCACCCTGACGGGGCCCCTGCCCCATGAGGAGGTCCGCGCCCATATGGCCCGGACCGCGGTTCTCATCCAGCATTCGGTGACCGCCGCGAACGGCAATACCGAGGGCCTGCCGACCTCGATCCAGGAAGCGCTGGCCGCGGGCATGGCAGTCGTCTCGACACGGCACGCGGGCATTCCCGAGGCGGTGATCGAGGGCCAGAACGGGCTGCTCGTCGAGGAGCGGGATTTCGCGGGCTTCGGCGCGGCGATCACGGCCCTCGCGGAGGATCCTGAACGGGTGGCGCGCTTCGGCGCCCGCGGTCGCGCACTGGCGGAGGAGAGGTTCGACAACCGGATGCTCCTCGCGAAGCTCGAGACACAGATTTGCGCTTGGAGTGCGGCGTGACATCTCCGCGGGGCGGCCGTCCGGGGGCTATCCGGCCAGCCGGTCCAACAGCGACCGGCGCAGGTCGTCGCGCGCAAAGGGACAGCTTTCGATGAGCTTTTCCTGAAGCGGCCCCGCCTGCGGAAGCCAGCCGCCGTCCATCATGCGCTCGAAGAACAGCGCCTCCGGCGGCCCCTCCGGCACGGCCAGCATGGGCAGGTCGGCGGTTGCGGAAAAAGCCTCGGCATAGTCCGCGAATTTCACGCCATCGCCCTTGATCCGCTCGGAGAACACGAGGCGCATCGCCGGCACCCCATAGGCATGCGCGACTATGATGCCATGCAGGGAACTGGAGGCGATCCGCCGGCAGGAGGCGATCTCCCGTGCCACCTCGACCGGAGAGGCGCGCACATTTATGAGCTTCACGTCGCTCCGCCCGGCAAAGAGAGTGCGGGCAATGTCGAAATCGACGAAATGCGGCACGATCCCCAGTTCGCAGGTCTTTTGCCCGTCCACCGGAAACAGCAGCGGCAGGAGCAGGGCCGGATCGCCATAGGTTTCGGGGCAGTCATAGCCCAGTTCCAGCATGCGCGCGCGCGTGCGCGGTCCCCGCACGGCATGTGTGTGTCGCGGTCGTTCGAAACGCGTATCGGCGCTGATGATCCCGCTGCCCCAGACATCGACCCGGTCCGGCACGGTGATCCAGTGCAATATGCTTCCGACGGTGAAGGTGACGTAACCTCTCACGAGCCGTCTGGGCATACAAAAGATCGCTTGCCGTCCGCTCATCTCCTCGAACAGGAGCGGCCCCGCCCAATCGCCGAAATTCATCTCGTCCCGGCAGGACCAGTAAAGGTTCCGGGAGGCCTGGAAACCGAATTTCTGCCGGATCCGGCAGGCGCGAGAGGGATAGGCAATGGGCATTCTCTGGACATCCTGAACTGACCGGTCGCCCCAAGCACTAGCGGGTCTGCCCGGCAGGGGTCAAAGCCTATCGTCCCCGCGTATGTCCGTCGGGCCGGAACCGCAAGGCCCGCAGGACCTGCCATGCGTCGTGGGTCACGGTTGATCGTGGGGGAAGCCGTTTCGGGAGGGAGATCCTGAAGAACCTTCGATCCGCGCCTCGCGCACCGCAGTCAGGAGGCGATGCACAGGGATGTTGTGGTTGAACTCCATCCCGTCGTCAGGTTCGAACTCGGGGCAGCGGCGGAGATTTCTCCGCTCGGATCGCGAGGCGGACTGGCCAGATCCTCGAAGAGGTCGAGCGCTGCACGCGGAAAACCAATCGAAAAAGGATGACAGCGGGGGACAGATAAGGAACAGCGTAGAAAATGCCGCGCAACGTGTAGAAAACGGCAGTTTTCTATTTAAAATCAATATACTTTGGAGAAGTGGCGCGCTGGGGAGGATTCGAACCCCCGACCCCTTGATTCGTAGTCAAGTACTCTATCCAACTGAGCTACCAGCGCGCGGGGTAGGGGCGATTTACCGAGAGTCGGAAGGGGGCGCAAGGGGCGAAATCCATTTTGCGGGAAAAAACCCTCTACTCCGCCGCCTGTGCCGGTTCGCTCGCGGGTGCCGGCGTCATCGCGAAGCCTTTCGGCAGATGGATCGCGAAGGCGGTGCCGGTTTCGTCGCTGCGCTCGAGCAGCAGGCGGCCGCCATGCCCGCGCACCAGTTCCGCGGCGATGGCAAGGCCGAGGCCGAAGCCCCCCTTGCGCGTGCCGCCGTGGAAGGGCTGGAACAGGTGCTCGCGCGCCTTGGGCGGCAGGCCCGGTCCGGTGTCCGTCACCGTCAGCACCCATTCCCCGTCGTCCTCATAGGCGGCGACGGCAATCTCGCCGGGCTTGCCCGTCGCCATGATCGCCTGGCGCGCGTTGCGCACGAGGTTCGAAAGCACACGGTGCATCTGTTCGAAATCGGCACGGATCACCATCGTCGCCGGGACGTCTTCGGCAAAGGACAGGTCGAAATCGTCGATGGAGAGACGCTCGCCCTCGATCACCTCGCCCACGAGCTCGGCGACGCGCACACCGGACAGGACCGGAGCGGGCTCCTCGGCCTTGCCGAAGGCGAGCGTGGTCTCGCAAAGGTTGACCGCCCGCTGGATCGAGTTGACGAGCTTCGGCGCGGCGCGGGTGACCGCGGGATCGTTCGACATCTCGAGCCGGTCGGTGAAGAGTTGCGCCGTGGTGAGGATGTTGCGCAGATCGTGCGACACCTTCGCCACCGCGCCCCCGAGCTGGGCCAGGCGCTCCTTCTGCCGCAGCGCGGAGGTCAGTTCCGTCTCCATCGTCTTGAGCGCCTGCTCGGCCTCGCGCAGTTCGGTCACCTTGGCGGAGGGCTCGATGATGCGGCGCGTGTCCTCGGGCGCCTGCGTATAGGAGGTCATCGCCCCGACCACGCGACGGATCGGACGCACCAGCAGTTCGCGCACGGCAAGGAACAGCAGGAAGGCGGTGAAAAAGGAGATCACCGCGGAAAGCGTGAGAATGCGCACGCCGTAATCTATCATCGCCACGCGCAGCGGCGCGGTCGGCAACGTCACCTCGATCAGCAGGCCCGCCTGCTTCACCGGATCGCCGATCACCCGGATCACCCGCTCCTCCGGATCGAACAGCGTCACCATCGCGTCGCGCATGAGCTCGAATCCGGTGGCGTCGCGCAGGTCGTATGTGGCGTGGATCTGGTCGGGAATGGGCGAGGACAGGACGAGCTGGCGGATCTCGTTGCGGCGCAGCACCACGTTATAGACGCCGGCATTGGCCAGGAGCTCGTCCTCGAGATCCATGTCGAGGCTGTCGTTGGCCAGAAGCGCGAGCGAGGCGATCTGCGCCCGTTCGAGGCGCGAGAGCAGGAAATCCTCGCGATAGCGCGCGACGGAGGGGACGAAGATCATGACCTCCGCGGCCATCACGAAGATGACCGTGAGGATCAGGAATCGTCCCGTCAGCGTATTGAGGAAACGCGAGATCGCCATTCGTCCTTCTCGTCTTGCGGGCGCCGGCCATGCCAACTCGCCCGCTCGGGGCAGAAGCCGCCGGTCCCGGTGCATGATGATGCGCCTAACCGGCGGGCTTTCAAACAATTTAGCGCTAAAATAGGCATTCGCCGCAGGTTTGTTAAGCGCACCGGAGTCAAGTTCCCCGCGCGCCGGACAGCGTGCGGTTGAGGCGCGACCGTCGCGACGGCGCTGCGCAGGCGGATGTCCGTGCCGATCCCCTTCATACCTGCTCCCTGCGCCGCCCCTTCCATAGGATAGGAAGAAATGCGCAGGCGCCCAGAGCTTGCGACGGAAAAAGCAGACGCGGGTGCGGCGCCATCCCGATGAGGCGCCACGCAAAGGTCCGCCTGCCGGACCGGAAATTGTTGCGGAAAGTGGGCCCTTCCGAATTGACAACCGCCCGCGACGCCCCTATTGGACGGGCTTCGAACGATTATTCGCCTTCGAATCCTTTCGGCATGCCTCTCGAGGAGGCCCCGGCAGAGCGGATTTGGGCCCTAACGCAACCGATGGAGATGGCGCGATGAAACGCACCTATCAACCGAGCAACCTCGTCCGCAAGCGCCGCCACGGCTTCCGTGCCCGTATGGCGACCAAAGCCGGCCGCAAGGTTCTGAACGCGCGTCGCGCCCGCGGCCGCAAGTCCCTCTCCGCGTAAGCCGCGTCCAGGGATCGCCTGTCGCAGGCCAAGACGATGACACCGCCGGACGCACCCGAGGAGAAGGCACACGCCGATGCCCGCGGGTCGCAGTCGGCGGTTTTGTCATGTCCGGACGCTGCCCGCAAGCGCTCCCTCGAGACCCTGCGCAAGCGGGCCGATTTCCTGCGCGCCGCCCGCGCGCGGCGCCAGGGGACGGCGGGTTTCCTCCTCCAGGGCCGCAAGAGGGGGCCGGAGGAGCCGGCGCAGGGCATCCGCGTCGGCTATACCTGTTCGAAAAAGGTCGGCAACGCGGTCCGGCGCAACCATGCCAAGCGGCGCCTGCGCGAGGCCGCGCGCCTCGTCCTTCCCGGCCTCGGCCGCGACGGCTGGGACTATGTGCTGATCGGCAAGAAGCACGACACTGCGGCGCGTCCCTTCACGCTCCTGCTCGAGGATCTGCGCTACGCGCTGCGGAAGGTGCACGGAGAGACGCGATGACTCCCCTCGCCTTTCTCGCCTCCCTGCCCGTGCGCGCCTATCGCAGGCTGTTCTCGCCCTTCGTCGGCCACAATTGCCGCTATCAGCCGACCTGCTCCGCCTATGCGCTCGAGGCGCTCGAAAAGCACGGGGCGTTCAAGGGCGGCTGGCTCACCATCCGGCGCATCGGCCGCTGTCACCCGCTGGGCGGAATGGGATACGATCCGGTTCCCGACCCGACCCGAAAACCCGAGGACGAGCCCAATGCTTGACGATCTCGACGACATCCACCCGCTGTTTCACGGGGCGCCTTCCACCACCGAATTCAAGAAACTGCGCAAGCGCATCATCCGCAACACGCGCGAGGCGATCGAACAGTACGGGATGGTGGAGCGCGGCGCGAAATGGCTCGTCTGCCTGTCCGGCGGCAAGGACAGCTATACGCTTCTGGCCGCGCTCCACGAGTTGAAATGGCGCGGCATGCTGCCGGTCGAGCTCCTCGCCTGCAATCTCGACCAGGGCCAGCCGGGTTTTCCCGCCACGGTGCTGCCCGACTTCCTCGAGCGCATGCAGGTGCCGCACCGGATCGAGTACCAGGACACCTATTCCATCGTGATGGACAAGGTGCCGCAGGGCCGGACCTTCTGCGCGCTCTGCTCGCGGCTCCGGCGCGGCAACCTCTACCGCATCGCGCGCGAGGAAGGCTGTTCGGCCGTCGTGCTCGGCCATCATCGCGACGACATTCTCGAGACCTTCTTCATGAACCTCTTTCACGGCGGGCGTCTCGCGACGATGCCGCCGAAACTGGTGAACGAGGAGGGCGACCTCTTTGTCTACCGTCCACTCGCGCATGTGGCGGAGGAGGATTGCCAACGATTCGCGACCGCGATGAACTATCCCATCATCCCCTGCGACCTCTGCGGCTCTCAGGACGGATTGCAGCGCCAGCAGGTCAAGCAGATCCTCGACGGATGGGAAAGGAACAGTCCCGGACGGCGGCAGGTGATGTTCAAGGCGCTGACCAACGTCCGGCCCTCGCACATGCTCGATTCCGGCCTGTTCGACTTCCTCGGCCTCGCGCTCAGGAACACCTCCCGCGAGGACGGCGATGCAGACAATTCGACGGAAATCCCGAAGCTGCGTTAATCCGGCGGTCACCTTCCGACGTTTAAGCTCCCGAAGACGAGGGCCTCGAGGGGCCACACGGAACGACGGGACGGACCTATGCGACGTGACATCGCCGAAACGCTCCAGCGCCTGCGCGATGCGCTGACCGGGCCGCAGAGCCTCACCTTCCTGCCCGCGATCTGCCTGGGCGCCTACTGGTTCGGCGGAGAGGCGGCGCTTCTGCTCGTCGCGCTCGGGTTGCCCGCGCTGCTCGCGGCGGCGAGGATCCTGCTGTCGCGGCGGGAGCGCGGATCGGTGACCGCGACGGACGGGCTCACCGGCCTCGCGTTGCGCCCGGCGGTGCCGCGGGCGCTCGATCAGATGCTCGAGGCGCGGGAGGCGAGCGGGCGCAGCACGGCCTGTCTCGTGATCGAGATCGACGAATTTCGCGCCACGCGCACGCTGCTGGGGGAGACCGCGTCGGACGCGGTCCTGCGCACCGCCGCCCGCCGGCTGCGTGATGTTCTGCGCGAGGCCGACCTGATCGCCCGGATCGACACCGCCCGCTTCGCGATCGTCCCGGCGCCGATGCGCCGGACCGACCTGGAAACCCTGATCCAGCTCGCCGCCCGGCTTCAGGCCGCTTTAGGCGCGCCCTATTCCGTCGACGCCTCGAAGGTGCATGTCACCTGTTCGGTCGGCTTCTGCCTGCCCTCCCGCGCCCCCGCGATGTCGGGACAGGCCTTTCTCGAGGCCGCGGAGGCGGCCCTCGCCGAAGCCCGCCACCACGGGGCCGGCTCGATCCGCGCCTTCACCGCCGCGCGCGGGACCGGTCCGCTCGATCCGGGCACCGTGCTCGCGGAGGCCGGAGACGCGCTCGAAAACGGACAGATCGTGCCCTGGTTCCAGCCGCAGATCTCCACCGACACCGGCGAGGTGAGCGGCATGGAAGCCCTCGCGCGATGGACGCATCCCGAGAGGGGCGTCCTCTCCCCGGAGCAGTTCCTCTTCGCCCTCGACGATCTCGGCCTGCGCGACCGGCTCGGAGAACTGATCCTCTATCACGCGCTGACCGCCCTGACGATCTGGGACAAGGCGGGGCTTTGCGTCCCCGGCATCTCGGTGAATTTTTCCGCCGAAGACCTCGCGAACCCGAAGCTCGTGGACAAGATCCGCTGGGAACTCGACAGGTTCGAGCTCTCCCCGGAGCGGCTTACCATCGAGATCCTGGAAAGCGTGATCTCCACCGCCGAGGACGACATGGTCACCCGCAATATCCGCGCGCTGAGGGAGCTGGGATGCGGGATCGAACTCGACGATTACGGCACGGGACATGCCTCCCTCTCCAACATCCGCCGCTTCGCCGTCGACCGGATCAAGATCGACCGGTCCTATGTGACGCGCTGCGACCTTGACCGCGACCAGCAGAACATGCTCGCCGCGATCCTGACGATGGCGGAGCGGCTCGACCTGCAAACAGTGGCGGAAGGCGTGGAGACGGTCGGGGAACACGCGATGCTGTCGCAACTCGGCTGCGGCCATGTGCAGGGCTTCTCCATCTCGCGCCCGCTGCCCTTCGACAAGACGCTCGACTGGATGGAGGCGCACAGGCGGAAATTGTCTCAGACACCCCGGATCGGACGGCACGCGGGCTGAACACTTCCCCGTATTTTCCGAGGGAATCGGCCAAAACCGCTTGACCTTCGCGCCCCGGAGGGGTTGAACCACCCGAGATTGATTTCCACAAAATCGGGCGGCCTTCATGGACGATCAAAACAAGAACCTGATCCTCGCCGTTGTCCTCAGCGGCATCGTGCTCCTCGGATGGCAGATCTTCTTCCCGGCACCGGAACCGGCGCCGCAGAACGACACGCCGGTCGCGGTGACCGAGACGACGGGGAGCGAGGCCGGGACGGCGCAGGACGGTCAGGGCGTCGCCCTCGCCCCGCCCGCCGTCGACACGCCGAACGAGGCGACGGGCGTCGATGCGCAGACCGCCGACCAGGTCTCCGACGCACCGCGCGTCGATGTCGAGACCCCGAGTGTGACCGGGTCGATCTCCCTCGTCGGCGGCCGGATCGACGACCTGTCGCTCAAGGATTACAAGGTCTCGCTCGATGGCGACGAAATCGTCACCCTGCTGGCCCCCGTCGGCTCCGAAGCGCCCTATTACGCCGTTTACGGCTGGGCCCCCGGCGGCACGCTCGAGGCCGATCAGGTTCCCGGCGCGAACACGCTCTGGACGGTGGAAAGCGGCGAGACGCTGACGCCGGACAGCCCGGTGACGCTCATGTGGGACAATGGCGCGGGCCTCGTCTTCCGCCGCACGATCTCGGTCGACGACAACTATCTCTTCACCGTCGCGCAATCGGTCGAGAACACCGGCGACGCCGCCGCGCGGCTCGCCGCCTATGGCATCGTCGCGCGCCACGGAATGCCGGAGACCTCCCGGTATTTCGTGCTCCACGAGGGTCTCGTCCGCCTCTCCGACAAGGAGCTCGACGAAGAGGATTACAAGGATTTCGAAGATTTCGGCGCGGATGCGCGCGAGGGCGGCAATGCCTCCGTGATCCAGGTCGAGGCGAACGGCTGGACCGGCTTCACCGACAAGAACTGGATGACCACGCTCGTGCCGATGCCGGGGCAGTCCTTCGCCTCCGTGGCGAAATACGTCGCCGGAGCCGAAATCTACCAGGTCGAGACCCGCATGCCCACGCAGGAGGTCGCCCCCGGCGCAACCGCGGAGACCACCTCCTACCTCTTCGCCGGGGCGAAGGAATGGGAAACGATCAAGCACTACCAGGACGACATGGGCTTCGAACGCTTCGTCGATTCGATCGACTGGGGCTGGTTCTGGTTCTTCACCAAGCCGATCTTCCGCATCCTGCACGCCCTGCACGGGCTCATCGGCAACATGGGCTGGTCGATCCTCATCCTGACGCTGATCATCAAGGGCGTCATGTTGCCGCTCGCCTACAAATCCTACGTCTCCATGGCGCGGATGAAGGAGCTTCAGCCGGAAATGGAGAAGCTCAAGGAACAGGCTGGCGGCGACCGCGAGAAGATGCAGCGCGGCATGATGGAACTCTACAAGAAGAACAAGGTAAACCCGGCCTCGGGCTGCCTGCCGCTTCTCTTGCAGATCCCCGTCTTCTTCTCGCTCTACAAGGTGATCTTCGTCACGATCGAACTGCGGCACGCGCCGTGGATCGGCTGGATCCGCGACCTTTCGGCCCCCGACCCGAGCTCGATCCTCAACCTCTTCGGCCTGCTGCCCTTCGCGCCGCCGGAACCCGGCTCCGCGCTCGCCTTCGTCTCCCTCGGCGTGCTGCCGATCCTGCTCGGCATCTCGATGTGGCTGCAACAGAAGCTGAACCCGGCGCCGACGGATGCGAGCCAGGCGATGATCATGGCCTGGATGCCCTGGGTGTTCATGTTCATGCTCGGCAATTTCGCCTCGGGCCTCGTGCTCTACTGGATCTGCAACAACACAATCACCTTCATCCAGCAGTATCTCATCATGCGCAGCCACGGGCACAAGCCGGACGTGTTCGGCAACATCCTGCGCTCGCTGCGGCTCAGGAAGAAGGACGCCTGAGGAGGCGAGAGAGACGATGGAACTTTCCTTTCCCATCGCTGAACCGGATGCGGCGGCCCTCGAACAGGGCCGCTTGCTGTTTGCGGGTCAGACGGAATTTCTGAAGGGCGTGGTCGCAATGGACGGCATGCCCCCCGCCAACCGGCTGGAGGTTTGTTTCGCGGGCCGCTCGAACGTCGGCAAATCGACGCTGATCAACGCGCTCACCGGGCGCAAGGCGCTGGCACGCGCCTCGAACACGCCGGGCCGGACGCAGGAGATCAACTTCTTCACCGCGGGCGACAGTCACTATCTGGTGGACCTGCCCGGCTACGGCTTTGCCAAGGCGCCGGTCAAGACGGTCGAAAAGTGGCAGAAGCTGCTGAAAGCCTACCTGTCCGGCCGCGCCACGCTGCGCCGCGCCTTCGTGCTGATCGACAGCCGGCACGGGGTGAAGGACGTGGACGAGGAGATCATGACGCTGCTCGACAGCTCGGCGGTGACCTTTCAGGTCGTGCTGACGAAGGCCGACAAGGTAAAGGAGGCGGAGCGCGAGAAGAATCTCGCGCAGGTGCGCCAGCGGATCGCGCGGCACCCGGCGGCCTTTCCCGAGATGATCGTCACCTCCTCGGAAAAGGGATGGGGCATCGACACCCTCCGAGCGGTGATCGCGACGCTCGTCTGAGCCGGCTTGCACCGGGGCGCGCGGACACGGTATTGAAGTCGCACGCCCTTGAGAAAGCCCCAGAGATGAAGAAGCAGGACATGAACAGAGACTGGATCGCGACCGCCCGCACCCTTTCCCAGGCGCTGCCCTACTTGCAGCGGTACGAGGGGGCGACCGTCGTCATCAAGCTCGGCGGTCACGCGATGGGGTCGGACGAGGCGATGGAGAGCTTCGCACGCGACGTGGTGCTCATGCAGCAGGTCGGGGTGAAGCCGGTGATCGTCCATGGCGGCGGCCCGATGATCAACAGGCTGCTGGCCGAACTGAACATCAAGTCGGATTTCGTCAACGGCAAGCGTGTCACCGACAAGGCGACGGTCGAGGTGGTCGAGATGGTGCTCTCCGGCCTGGTGAACAAGCGGATCGTGCAGGCGATCAACGGGCAGGGCGGCCGCGCCGTCGGAATTTCCGGCAAGGACGCGAACCTGATGATCTGCGAACAGACCCATCCCGACCTCGGCTTCGTCGGCACGCCGGTCCAGATGGATCCTTCGATTATCCAGGAGCTCGGCGACGAGAACCTCATCCCGGTGATCGCCCCGGTCGGCGCCGGCCGCAACGGCGAGACATTCAACGTCAACGGCGACACCGCGGCGGGTGCGATCGCGGGGGCGCTCAAGGCGGATCGCCTGCTGCTCCTGACCGATGTGTCGGGGGTGAAGGGCGCCGATGGTGCGGTGCTGACCTCGCTCAATTCGGCGCAGATCAAGCAGCTGACGGACGAGGGCGTGATCGCCGGCGGCATGATCCCCAAGACGGAAACCGCGCTCGACGCGCTCGCGGCCGGTGTGCGCGCGGTGGTGATTCTCGATGGTCGGGCGCCCAACGCCTGCCTGCTCGAGCTTTACACCGAACATGGCGCGGGCTCGCTCATCCGCGACACGGAACCGAGCATCAGGCCGAAGAGCGGAACATGAGACGCCGGCTCATCCTCGTGCGGCACGCGAAGTCGAACTGGGACGAGCCATCGCTCGAGGATATCGCGAGGCCGCTGAACGCCCGCGGGGCACGCAACGCCGTCACTATGGGACGCTGGCTCAAGGAGCGTGGTTTTCTTCCCGATCTGATGATCGTCTCTCCGGCCCGGCGCACACAGGAGACGGCCGCGGGCCTTGCCGAGGGAATGGGTGTCTCCGGCGAGACAGAGGTCGACGAAGATCTGTATCTTGCGCCGGAGGACCGGATCCTTTCGGCGGTGAAGCGGGCGCGGGGCGACACGGTCCTGCTGATCGCGCACAATCCGGGGATATCCGTTTTCGCGACGCATTTCGCGCGCGCGCCGCATCCGCATCCCGATTTCCGGCGCTATCCGACCTGCGCGACCACCGTCTTCGCGCTCGGTGCGGACGATTGGCGCAACGCGGAATTCGGCCACAACGAGGTCCTGGACTTCGCCGTCCCGCGGGAAGTCGAGGCGACGGAATAGCCCGTCGCGGCGGAGAGGGAAAGCGCCCGACGGCGCGCCCCTCAATGCCCGAGGATCTGGCTGAGGAACAGCTTCGTGCGCTCCGATTTCGGGTTGTTGAAGAATTCCTCGGGCTCGTTCTGTTCGACGATCTGCCCCTGGTCCATGAAGATGACCCGGTTCGCGACCTGGCGGGCAAAGCCCATCTCATGCGTCACGCAAAGCATGGTCATCCCCTCCTCCGCAAGTTCGATCATCGTGTCGAGCACCTCCTTGATCATCTCGGGATCGAGAGCGGAGGTCGGTTCGTCGAACAGCATGATCCTGGGCCTCATGCAGAGCGAGCGGGCGATGGCCACGCGCTGCTGCTGACCGCCGGAGAGCTGGCCGGGATATTTGTCGGCCTGTTCCGGGATCTTCACCTTCCGCAGGAAATGCATTGCGGTTTCCTCGGCCTCCCGCTTCGGGATCTTACGCACCCACATCGGCGCGAGCGTGCAATTCTCCAGGATGGTGAGGTGCGGGAAGAGGTTGAAATGCTGAAAGCACATGCCGACCTCGGAGCGGATCTTGTCGATGTTCTTCAGGTCGGAGGTGAGCTCGATCCCGTCGACGATGATCTTGCCCTTCTGGTGTTCCTCCAGCCGGTTGATACAGCGGATCATCGTCGATTTCCCCGAGCCGGAAGGCCCGGCGATGACGATGCGCTCGCCGCGGTTGACGGTGAGGTTGATGTCGCGCAGGACGTGGAATTCACCGTACCACTTGTTCATGTTGATGATCTGGACGGCGATCTCGTCGGAGACGGCCAGTTTTGCCCGATCGACGGTGCGTTCGACAGCTTGAGACATGGGCGTCTCCTTTCCTAGCGGTGGTCGGTGCGGAGACGGCGCTCCAGCCATTGAGAATAACGGGACATGGCGAAACAGCAAATCCAGAACACCAGGCCGATGAAGATGAAGAGTTCCCAATAGATCCCGTTCCAGGCGGCATTCGCGCGGATCGCGTTCGACAGGCCGAGCATATCGTAGATCCCGATGAACATCACGAGGGTGGTGTCCTTGAACAGCCCAATGAAGGTATTGACGATGCCGGGAATGGAGATCTTCAGCGCCTGCGGCATGATGATGAGGCGCTGTGCCTTCCAGTAGTCGAGGCCGAGCGCGTCGGCGGCCTCGTATTGCCCCTTCGGCAGCGCGGCGAGCCCGCCGCGGATCACCTCGGCCATATAGGCGGAGGCGAAGAGCGTCACCATGATGATCACCCGCAGCGTGAGATCAAAGGTCGTGCCCGGCGGCAGGAAGTAGTTCAGGAGCAGCGAGGCGGTGAACAGCAGTGTGATCAGCGGCACGCCGCGGATGAACTCGATGAAGCCGACGCAGATCGTCTTGACGATGAACAGGTCCGACTGGCGTCCGAGCGCAAGGATGATCCCGATGGGAAGCGACAGGGCGATGCCGGAAATGCCGATGATGAGGCAGATCATGAAGCCGCCGAGCTCGCGGCTGTCGACCCGCGGAAGCGCCCCGAGCGGGGCGATCCGGCTCAGGTCGGTCACGACGGGTGGTCCGGCAAAGAGCCACCAGGCCAGCGCCACGACCACCGCCGCGATGGCGGAAATCGCCATGGAATTGAAGCGGTCGGCAAGTTTGAACGCGAGGCCGCCGAGCGCGAAGCCGACCGCCACGGACAGCGGACCCCAGATTGGACCGCCCCAGACGAGCCAGACCATGAGGAACGGGAAGGCCACGGTGAACCAGAGCATCCGGCGCGGCAGCCGGTCGAAGAGCACCGGCGCGATGGCGAAGAGCATGAGCACGAAGGCGAGATTGGCGCGCCAATACTGGCTCGAGGGATAAAAGCCATAGATGAGCTGGTTCCAGCGTTCCGTCAGCACCGCCCAGCAGGCGTGATGCGTGTTGCCGAAGCGTTCGGTCAGGATCTGGCGGCATTCCACGAGAGAGCCCGCATTCCAGACGCCGCCGAGGAGCCATGGCAGCGCGGGGCGGAGCACGAGGAAGATCACGTAGATCGACACCAGCGTCAGGATGCCGTTGAACCAGCTCGAGAACAGGTTCTCCCGGACCCAGCGCGCCGCGCCCACCTGCATGCGCGGCGGCGGCTGCTGGTCGAGCATCTGCTTGCGGACGAAAGCGGCGGAGGTATGTTCCTGCATCTCAGCGCTCCTTCAGCCTGACCGTCTTGTTGTAGAAATTCATGCCCGAGGAGATGACGAGGCTGACGACGAGATAGATCAGCATCATCAGGAGCATGCTTTCGAGCTCCCGCCCCGTCGTGTTGAGGGTCGTGCCCCCGAGCGTCGAGCGCAGGTCCATGTAGCCCACGGCAAGCGCGAGGGAGGAGTTCTTCGTCAGGTTCAGATATTGCGAGATCAGCGGCGGGATGATGACCCGGAGCGCCTGCGGCAGGATCACGAGGTTCATCGTGCGGGAGGGGCGCAGGCCGAGCGCATAGGCGGCCTCGGTCTGGCCCTTGGAGATCGCGAGGATGCCGGAGCGGACGATCTCCGCGATGAAGGCGCCGGTATAGAAGGACAGCGCGAGCCAGAGCGCGAGCATGGAGTTGCGCAGGTGGATGCCGCCGGAAAAGTTGAAGCCGGCGAGTTCCGGCAGGGAGAAGGCCACCGGCCGACCGAGCAGGAGATAGACGAGCAGCGTCGGACCAACGAGGATCGCGAGCTTGATCCAGAAATTCGGCAGCAGGTGCCCGGTCGCCTCGAACCGCCGCTGCGACCATTTCCCGAAGGCCCAGATCGCGAGCAGGGACAGAAGGAAGATGACCACGACGATGGCCGAGCCCGGCCCCCAGACCGGCGCGGGAATGTAGGTGCCGCGGTTGGTGACGGCGATCGTGTTCCACAGCCACATGGAGGCCTCCGCCTCTTCGCCGCGGAAGGCCCGCGGAGACGGCAGGGATTCCGACAGCACCGCCATGAAGGCGAGGATCCACAGGAGCACGGGAATGTTGCGGAAGCTTTCGACGTAGACGGTCATGATCCGCGCCGTGAGCCAGTTGTTCGACAGGCGCAGGACCCCCGCCACCACTCCGATGACCGTGGCGAGGATGCAGCCGAGGATCGCAACCAGGAGCGTGTTCAGCAGGCCGACGAGCGCGGCGCGCCAGTGCGGATCGTTGGAGGAATAAGGGATGAGCTTCTGGTTGATGTCATAGGCCGCGCGGCTGAACAGGAAA
Organism: Celeribacter indicus; assembly: GCF_000819565.1. NCBI lineage: Bacteria > Pseudomonadati > Pseudomonadota > Alphaproteobacteria > Rhodobacterales > Roseobacteraceae > Celeribacter > Celeribacter indicus. The sequence continues at coordinate 684,253 of NZ_CP004393.1, read as the reverse complement.
CCGAAGTCGATGTCCTTGCCGAGCGCGGAGAGGTTGGTGATCGTGTTGCGGACGAGGAAGGCGGCGATCACCATGAAGGCGATGAGGGCGATGACCTGGATGGTCGCGGAGCGATAGCGGGTATCGTAAATCAGCTGGCTCAGGCGAAAGCCCTGGTCATTTGGCGGATCTGTCATTGTGGTCATCGAGAGGGTCCCCTGTTTCCCCTGAATACGGCCTGCCGACGGTGCGGGATGACCCCCGCCCGTGCATTGGATCTTTGTGTTTTTCGGTAGAGCCGGAACGGCGGAGGGCGCGGATCGTCTCGCGCCCTCCCCTGTTCGATCTTAGCGGAAGGGCGGCGAATAGATCAGGCCGCCCTCGGTCCACTGGGCGTTCAGGCCGCGTGCGAGTCCGACCGGCGTGTTCTCACCGATGTTCTTCTCGAAGCTCTCGCCGTAGTTGCCCACTTGCGTGATGATGTTGAGCGCCCAGTCGTTTTCGAGACCGAGCATGGCGCCCAGTTCCCCCTCGACACCGAGCAGGCGGTTGATTTCGGGATTGTCCGTGCCGTTGGCAAGCTCCGCGGCATTCGCGGAGGTCACGCCGTATTCTTCGGCCGCGATCATCGCATTGAGCGACCAGCGCACGATATCGCCCCAGTTGTCGTCGCCGTGGCGCACGAGCGGGCCGAGCGGCTCCTTGGAGATGATCTCGGGAAGCACGACGTAGCCTTCCGGGTTCTCGAAGGAGGCACGCGAGGCGGCCAGCGCCGAGGCGTCGGTGGTGTAGACGTCGCAGGCCCCGGCGAGGAACTGGGTCTGGGCCTCGGTGAAGCTTTCCACCGGAACCGGCTCGTATTCCATGTTGTTGACGCGGAAATAGTCGGCGAGGTTGAGTTCGGTGGTGGTGCCGGTCTCGATGCAGACGGTGGCCCCCGAAAGCTCCCTGGCGGAAGAGACGCCGAGATCCTTCGGCACCATGAAGCCCTGACCGTCGTAATAGTTCACGCCGACGAAGGTGTTCTTCAGGTCGACGTCACGGGTGAAGGTCCAGGTCGTGTTGCGCGCGAGCAGGTCCACCTCGCCGGAGGCAAGCGCGGTGAAGCGCACGGCGGAGGTCAGCGGCGTGTATTCGACGGCCTCGGAATCGCCCAGCACGGCCGCAGCAACCGCCCGACAGACATCGACGTCGAAGCCCACGAACTCGCCGCTCGCATCCGGCGCGGCGAAACCGGGCGTCCCCGGATTCACGCCGCATCTGAGCGTGCCCCGGTCCTTCACGGCGGCGAGCGTCGACGAATCCTGAGCCATCGCCGTCCCGGCGGCGAGCCCCGCCAGCGTCAGCGCGCCAAGAAATACGGATTTTTTCATGTTTACCTCTTCCTGATATGGCACCCTTCGCAGGCACCTTGTTCCGGCCTTCCCCGTGGACCGGGAGCGATATCGAAATGAGCAAATGCTCTTTCAACGAGCTTAGTTTGGGAGGATTCATTCCAATACGTCAAGGCCACGATCACAAATTGACATGGGCCGACGGAATTTGATCAAATTCAACGGGCATCTGCGCGGCGTTTGGGCTGCGCGCCGCGCAAAGCGCCTGCTAATTGACCACCCGATAAAAACGGGCCGCGTGCAGGAAGCTCTGGCGCTTGAGTTCGGCATGTTCCGCCGCTTCCTCGTCCTCGCCCCATTGCGCGATCTGGTAGGTTTCGTCGAGGCGCGACAACCGCCAGGCTTCTTCGGCGGCGAGCCGGTCCTGGATCACCGCGAAGGCGAGGATCAGCGATCCGGAAAGGGTGACCAGGTCGTGGAAGGCGGCCAGTTCGAACGGGGTCAGCGCATGGACGCGGGCGCGCAGCGCGGCGAGCGCCTGCGCGTCCTGGGGCGCGTGCATGACGCCGCCACGCGGGGCAAGCCGCGCACCGAGATGCGTCGCCGCCCAGTCGAGGAGCGGATCCCAGCCCTCCGCCTGCTGCGCAGCAAGATCCTCCGGCGCCTCCGCACGATAGCACAGCAGGTCGCTGTCGCCGTAATCGGAGAGCAGGTCCGCCACCTCGGCCCGCTGCGTCGCCACCTTGTCGATGGCGGAATTGGCGCTGCGCGTCGCCGGCATTGTATTCGGGTCTATCTCCCCCTCCTGCGCATCCCATTCCTCCGCGATCAGCTCCGCAAGCGCGCGCGTCGGCACGAGGAGCGGCACCTTCGCCGGCGTCCGCACCGGCCGACCGTCGAGGGAGACGCCGAATCCCTCCTCGTCCTCGGTCACCCCGGTTTCCGTCCAGAAGCGTTTCGCCTTCCATTCCGCCACGTCTCAGTTCTCCCAAATCCGTGCCAGGGCCGGTTCGAGCGCGTCGAACCCGTCGATCACGACCGAGGCCCCGGCGGAGAGCAGCGCCTCGCGTCCGTGATAGCCCCAGCCGACCCCGATCGCCGCCGTCCGCGCGGCCCTGGCCATTTCCATGTCATAGGTCGTATCCCCGACGACCACGGCATCCTCCGTCCCGCATCCGGTGTCGAGCAAGCATTGCATCACCATCGAGGGATGCGGCTTCGACGGGTGGTCGTCGGCACATTCCGTCGTCACGAAGAGATCGGCAAAGGGCCAGGCGGCGAGAAGCGCGTCGAGACCGCGGCGGCTCTTGCCGGTGGCGAGCGCGAGGCAGACGTCGTCGCGCGCCGACAGGCCGCGCAGCGCCGCCTCGGCCCCCGGATAAAGCGGGGCGGCCGCCGCACCCTCCGCAAGGCGATGCGCCCGGAAGGCGGCGCGATAGGCGTCGATCATCCGCGCAAGCGTCGCCTCGTCGGCCTCCGGCGCGAGCTCCGCCATCGCATAGGGCAGAGACAGCCCCACGACCGACAGGAGCCGGCCGCGGTCGGGCAAGGGCAAACCGCCCGCGGCAAAGGCCGCCTCCATCGACAGGACGATATGCGCCTGGCTGTCGACGAGCGTGCCGTCGACATCGAAGATCACGAGCTTCATCCGCGCAGGTCCTCGAACGGATCTTCGGCGGCAAGATCCTCGGTCCAGCCAAAGGTATCCCAGCTCTGCGCCATATGTTCCGGCAGCGGCGCGGTCACCGTCAGTTCCTTGCGCGTCACGGGATGCTCCAACCGCAGCAGCCGCGCATGCAGGTGCAGTTTCTTGGAGATGATCCCGCCGAGCTGCGCGCCCCAGCCGTCGCCGAGGTTCTCCTGCCCGGAGCCGCCATATTTCCCGTCGCCGATGATCGGGTGGCCGATCTCGGCCATATGGGCGCGGAGCTGGTGGGTGCGCCCCGTCACCGGCTCCATCGCCACCCAGCTCGCGCGCGCGCCGACGCGGTAGAGCGTGGCATAGAGCGTATGGGCGCGCTTGGCGCCGGGGGTGGCGTCGATGTCGCGCGGATGGACCGCAAGCATCTTTTCCCCCTCCCCCGACTTGCCGCGTCCGGGCGCCTTCACGAGACCGTATTTGATCTCGCCGAGATAGGGCGTCGGCACGCCGGCAACGAGGGCCCAGTAGATCTTGCGCGTGTTCTTGTGACGGAACGCCTCGGTGAGTTTCGAGGCGACGGCGGGCGTGCGCGCCAGGACGAGCACACCCGACGTGTCCTTGTCGAGGCGATGAACGAGCCGCGGTTTCTCCGGGAAATCGCCCTGGAGCGCCGCCGCGAGCCCGTCCACATGGCGCGTCTGTTTCGATCCGCCCTGCGTCGGAAGGCCGGCGGGCTTGTTGATCACGATCAGGTGCTCGTCCTCGTAGAGCACCGCGTCGCGCATCAGTTTCGCATCGGCATTCGAGATCCGCGCGGCATTCGGCGCAGGCTTCGGCGCGCTCTCGTCCGGCAGGGGCGGCACGCGGACCTCCATCCCCGGCCCGACGCGGGTGTTCGATTTCGCGCGCGCGCCGTCGACGCGGATCTCGCCCTTGCGGCACATCTTCTCGATATTGCCCTGGGTGAGCTGCGGAAACATCTTGCGGAACCAGCGGTCGAGCCGCTGCTCGGGCTGGTCGTCACCGATCGTGATCGTCTGGACTCGGCTCATGTGTAGAAACTCCGTGCGGCGTGAAGGCCGAGGGCGATGCCCCCGAGCGCGAGAACGAGCGTCACGACGACATAGGCGGCGGCGAGCGCGATCTCGCCGCGTTCATAGATCGTCAGCGCGTCGAGCGAGAAGGCGGAATAGGTCGTGAACCCGCCGAGCACGCCTGTCATCAGGAAGGGCGCGAAGCGGTTGCCGTTCGCATGCGCCAGAACGACGACAACCACGCCCATCAAAAAGGAGCCGGCGAAATTCACCGTGAGCGTGCCCCACGGAAAGCTCTTGCCCAGAAGGCGCGCCATGCCGAGGCCGGTGAGATAGCGCGCCGAAGCGCCGAGCGCGCCGCCGAGAGCGACCTGGATGAGGGGGGCCATAGATGTCTCCTTTTCGCGCCCTGCCATGGGCAACGGGGCGGAAAATGTCAAGTTTTGCCGGATTTCCTGCGGTCGTCGCGCAGCTTGTCGAAATAGGCCACCCGTTTGCCGAGATCGCGTTCGAACCCGCGTTCGACAGGCTTGTAGAACTGCGTGCGCGGCAGGCTGTCGGGAAAGTAGTTCTGGCCGGAAAATGCGTCCTCGGCATCGTGGTCATAGGCATAGCCCGCGCCGTAGCCCTGTTCCGACATCATCTTCGTCGGCGCATTCAGGATGTGTTTCGGCGGCGGTTCGGAACCGGTCTTGCGCGCGGCCTCGCGGGCGGCCTTGAAGGCGGTATAGACCGCGTTCGATTTCGGCGCGAGGGCGAGGTAGACCACCGCCTGCGCAAGCGCAAGTTCTCCCTCCGGGGAGCCGAGCCGTTCATAGCTCTGCCAGGCGTGCAGCGCGACCGATTGCGCCTGCGGATCGGCGAGCTGGATATCCTCGATCGCCATGCGCAGCAGGCGCCGGGCGAGGTAACGCGGATCCTCGCCGCCCTCGAGCATCCGGTTGAACCAGTAGAGCGCCGCGTCCGGGTCGGAGCCGCGCACGGATTTGTGCAGCGCGGAGATGAGGTTGTAATGCTCGTCCCCCGACTTGTCGTATTTCGCCGCGCGCCGCATGAGCCGCTTGCCGAGCTGCTCGGGGTCGAGCGGTGTGTCGACCTTCCACGCGGCGATCTGTTCGATCAGGTTCAGAAGCGTGCGGCCGTCGCCGTCGGCCATCTCGAGGAGTGCGCGGCGAGCCGCCTCCGTGAGCGGCAGCGTCTTGTCCAGTTCGCGTTCCGCACGGGCAGCGAGCTGATCGAGCTCCTCCGGGGAAAGCCGGGTGAGCACCATCACCTGCGCCCGCGACAGCAGGGCGGCGTTCAGTTCGAAGGACGGGTTTTCCGTCGTCGCCCCCACGAGCAGGATCGTCCCGTCTTCCATATGCGGCAGGAAACTGTCCTGCTGCGCCTTGTTGAACCGGTGGATCTCGTCCACGAAGAGCAGCGTCCCCTGCCCGTTCCGGCGGCGCAGCTTCGCGGCCTCGAAGACCTTCCGAAGCTCGGACACGCCGGTGAAGATCGCGGAAATCTGCACGAAATGCAGATCCGTCTCCTTCGCGAGGAGCCGGGCGATCGTGGTCTTGCCCACGCCCGGCGGCCCCCAGAAGACGATCGAGGACAGCGCCCCCGAGGAGAGCATCGTGCCAAGCGGCGCGTCGGGGCCGAGCACCTGGCGCTGGCCGATCACCTCGGACAGCGCCCGTGGCCTCAGCCGGTCGGCGAGGGGGCGCGGCGCCCGGTCGTCGGGTGCATCGGTATCATCGGTGGAAAACAGGTCGGCCATGGCCGCGAGGTTACGCCGCCCGAGCCGGGCGGGAAAGGGGTCTCGGGGCCGAAATGGCACGTTTCGGCCCCGGTCCGGAGCGCAAGGGGTCAGTGCAGCTTGTTGATCAGGTTGATGCGCATGCAGGCGTTGCGCGCGCCGCCGATATCCATCACCGGCCCGATCCGGTCGATGTCGAGCCCGACGCGGCGGCCCCAGCGGTCGCCGTGCTCCGGGATGAGGCAGATGACCGAGGTCGCGCCGAGTTCCCGTGCGGTGTTCGTCATTTCCCCGATGAGGCCCATCTGCACCTTGAGCCGCTGTTTCGCGGGCACGCGGGGAGAGACGAAAATGCGGCTCGATTCCCAGACATGCGGCGCGACCGGCGCCTCCTCGAAGAGCAGGTCGGTGGGAATGCTCTCGAGCAGCCCGCGCTGCGCGTCGCGGATCATGTAGGAGTAGATGCCACATTTGGTGGTGGTCGGGGTCAAGCGGATTCCAGCCAGGACGTCGCCGAAGTCATGCACCGCGATCCAGCGGGACGCGGGCGTATCGTACTGGTCGTATTCCATGCCGTCGGCCTGCGGCAGATCCCATTTCGCGTGCTGGATGAAGGTTTCATGCCGCGCGCGGAGCATATTCGCAAAAAGATCGCCGTAATTGTGCAGGTTGGCAAAGGAAAGCGTCGTGGTTTGCATGGTAGATCTCCAGTGTTGGTTGACATCTTCAACGCAACGCGGGAGCGGCTACCGTCATAGCAGCTTGATCTCCTTGGCTTTCTGGATGGCCTCCGAGGTGGTCCGGGCCATCAGTCTTTCTCGGGCGGAGACCAGGCGCGCCTTGAGCGCACTTTCCGAGATCCCGAGCTTGGCCGCGGCTGCTGCGTGACGGTCACCGCCCGCGATGCACCGGAGGGCCTGAATCTGGGCCTGTGTCAGATCTGTTTGCGGCTCAGAGATTTCATGCAGCGTGCGCACGAGAGTCGCGATCTTCGTGATCTCCTGATCGGTGAATTCGCGATCCGACCGGGCGCACCCGACGATCGTCCTCGACTGAACCGGTCCGCAGGACACGGCTACTCCATAGTTCAGGCCGAATTCGGTGGCCTGCCTCCAGATATTGAACGGGTCGGGGAGTTCTCTTGCAATCTCGCTCCACCTTTTATGCCCTTCGGTACTGAGCCCCCAGGCGATCATCGGATCCCGCAGAGCATAGGCATTGGCCGTGTAATGCTCGAGCCACTTCGGATCGTATGTTGACTCGGACACCAGCGGCGCAGCGAAGCGAATGTGAAGCCCTGCGGAATAGCCGACCGGCGATGCGGCACGAAGCTGAGAAAACAAACGATTGAGTTCCGTCGTATCAGGCATTGAAAAACATCTCGATCTCGAATGGGAATGACAACCTGAAGCTGATCATGGAAACAAGAGCTAAACCAACGGGACGGGTTTGCCTAGCCTCTTTCCCCGATCCGGCGATCACATTCTCCGGCAAGGGGCGCAAATGCGCAGTTTATGATCATTTTCTCACGGCGCGGGTCCGTGCCTCACGAAAAAGCCCCGCCGAGGGGGCGGGGCTGCTTCGGTCGATCCGGTGCGGAAGAGGAGATCAGTCCTCGTCTTCCATCGCCGCGTCTTCGGCCTCGAGCCGGGCGCGGTCGGCGGCGCCCTTGGCGGCCGGGTCACGGTCGACGAGCTCGATGATCGCCATCGGCGCCATGTCGCCATAGCGGAAACCGGCTTTCAGGACGCGGGTATAGCCGCCCTGACGTTCGGCATAGCGCGGGCCGAGCACCTCGAAGAGTTTCGCGACGTCCTTGTCCTGCTTGAGCTGGGCGGCCACCTGGCGGCGAGCGTGAAGATCGCCGCGCTTGCCGAGCGTGATCAGCTTGTCCATGATCCGCTTGAGTTCCTTGGCCTTCGGCAGGGTCGTCTTGATCTGCTCGTGCTCGATGAGCGAGCCGGCCATGTTGGCGAACATCGCCTTGCGGTGTTCGTGGGTGCGGTTGAGGCGGCGGTAGCCTTTCGCGTGACGCATTTTCTATCTCCTAATTCAGGTTTTGCTTTGTCTGACCGGCGATGCGTGTCACCGGTTCTCCTTGGGGCGGAATGCCCGAATTTGAGGGTCGGAAACCTGTCGGACTTTTGTCGACCTTTGCGCCCGACCCCCGGATTTCTGCTCAGAACTGGTCTTCGAATTTCTTGGCCAGTTCCTCGATGTTTTCCGGCGGCCATTCCTCGACATCCATGCCGAGGTGCAGGCCCATGCCGGACAGCACTTCCTTGATCTCGTTGAGCGACTTGCGGCCGAAGTTCGGGGTGCGGAGCATCTCGGCCTCGGTCTTCTGGATGAGATCGCCGATATAGACGATGTTGTCGTTCTTGAGGCAGTTCGCGGACCGCACGGACAGCTCGAGCTCGTCCACCTTCTTCAGCAGAAGCGGGTTGAATTCGAGACCGTCGTCCTCGACCTCGCGACCGGCCGATTCCGGCTCGTCGAAATTGACGAAGATGCCGAGCTGGTCCTGGAGTATGCGCGCGGCGAAGGCCACGGCGTCTTCCGGGGTGACGGATCCGTCGGTCTCGATCTTCATCGTCAGCTTGTCGTAGTCGAGCACCTGGCCCTCGCGGGTCGGCTGCACGTCATAGGACACTTTCTTGACCGGCGAATAGATCGCGTCGATCGGGATCAGGCCGATCGGGGCGTCCTCGGCCTTGTTCTTGTCGGCGGAGACATAGCCCTTGCCGGTGTTGACCGTCAGTTCCATGAACAGATCCGCGCCCTCGTCGAGGTGGCAGATCACATGGTCCTTGTTCAGGACCTCGATGCCCGCGCTCTCGGAGATGTCGCCGGCGGTGACGACCATCGGCCCCTTCGCGGAGATCGACAGGCGCTTCGGCCCCTCGACTTCCATGCGCAGGGACACGCCCTTGAGGTTGAGGATCACGTCGGTGACGTCCTCACGCACGCCCGCGATGGACGAGAATTCGTGCAGAACGTTGTCGATCTGAACGGAGGTGATGGCCGCGCCTTGCAGCGAAGACATCAGCACGCGGCGCAGCGCGTTGCCGAGCGTCAGACCGAAGCCGCGCTCGAGCGGTTCGGCAACGAGGGTCGCCTGACGCGCGGGCTCGTTGCCCGGTTTCACGTCAAGCTGTTGCGGTTTGATGAGCTCGGCCCAATTCTTGTGGATCATGCTGGTGCCTCCATACTTGTCCTCCCGCCCATGTCCTTAAACGGGGGACGCCCGAGGGATCTCAAAAACGCATAACGGACCGCGGGCCGGGAAGGCCCGCGATCCTCAAATCGTGTCCCGGATCACACGCGGCGGCGCTTCGGCGGACGGCAGCCGTTATGCGCGATCGGGGTCACGTCGCGGATCGACGTGATGTTGAAGCCGACGGCGGCAAGCGCGCGCAGCGCGGATTCGCGGCCGGAGCCGGGGCCCTGCACTTCGACTTCGAGGGTTTTCACACCGTGTTCCTGGGCCTTGCGGCCCGCGTCCTCGGCGGCCATCTGGGCGGCGTAGGGCGTGGATTTGCGCGAGCCCTTGAACCCCATCGTGCCGGCGGACGACCAGGAGATCGCGTTGCCCTGCACGTCGGAGATCAGGATCTTGGTGTTGTTGAAGGTGGAGTTCACATGAGCAACGCCGGCGGCGATGTTCTTGGAAACCTTGCGCTTCGTGCGACGGGTATCACGTGCCATGTCTGAATGCTCCCCTTACTTCTTCTTGCCGGCGATCGGCTTCGCCGGGCCCTTGCGGGTGCGGGCGTTGGTGTGGGTGCGCTGACCGCGAACCGGGAGGTTGCGGCGGTGGCGCAGGCCGCGGTAGCAGCCGAGATCCATCAGACGCTTGATGTTCATCTGCACTTCACGGCGGAGGTCACCCTCCACGGTGTAGTTGGCGTCGATATGTTCGCGGATGGCGAGCACTTCGGCGTCGGAAAGTTCGTTCACACGGCGGGTCTGCTCGACGCCGACGGCGTCGCAGATGCTGCGGGCCGAAGACGGGCCGATGCCGGTGATATAGGTGAGGGCGATGGGAACCCGCTTTGCAGTCGGGATGTTCACGCCAGCGATACGTGCCACGTTTCTTGTCCTTTCGTTGCGGTTCCGTAACGCCGGAACCTTTTTTCACAACGGAAGCCCGCGGGGGGTCCCTCGCGAGCCACAGCTGAATGCGATGATGATTGCGTCTGGGTGCGACCCGTAAGCGAATCCTTTACCCCGTCGGGGATGGGTTGCCATAGAGGGGAATCACCGGAGGGTCAAGGCCCTCCGGCGGATAACCACTCATGCGAGCGCTTTCGCGATCTCCCCGGCCACCTCGTCGGGCGATTGCAGGCCGTCGACGCTCTTCAGGTCGCCCTTGGCATAATAATAGCCGATGAGCGGCGAGGTCTTCTTGTAATATTCCATCAGGCGGGTCTTGAGGCTGTCCTCGTTGTCGTCCGCCCGGCGCTTCAGATCGGTGGAGCCGCAGACGTCGCACACGCCCGGCTGTTTCGTCGGCTTGGTGACGTCGTGATAGACCTCGCCGCAATTGCCGCAGGTGAAGCGGCCGGTGATGCGCTGCACCAGCGCCTCGTCGTCCACCCGCATCTCAATCACCGCCTCGAGCTGCGCGCCGTTGCGCGACAGAAGCTCGGAGAGGGCGTCGGCCTGCGCCAGCGTGCGCGGGAAGCCGTCGAAGATGAACCCGGCCGCATTGCCGTCGCGGATCTTCTCCTCGATGAGGCCGATCACGATCTCGTCGGTGACGAGCTGGCCCGCATCCATGATCGCGGCGACCTTCTTGCCCATGTCGGTGCCGGAGGTGCGGGCTTCGCGCAGCATGTCGCCGGTCGAAAGCTGCACCATGCCCCGCTCCTCGACGAGGCGGCGTGCCTGGGTGCCTTTGCCCGCACCCGGCGGGCCAAGGAGAATAATGTTCATCGTCTTGCTGTCCCTCTCTTGCTGCGCTTCCTCCCGCGCAGCTGCGATTTTTCGATCAGCCCCTCATACTGGTGCGCCAGAAGGTGGGACTGGATTTGCTGGATCGTGTCCATCGTGACGGATACCACAATCAGCACGGAAGTTCCGCCAAAATAGAACGGAATGGCGAACTGGCTGCGCAGGATCTCGGGCAGAAGGCAGACTGCGGCGAGATAGGCGGAGCCGAGCACGAGGATCCGGGACACGATGTAGTCCAGGTGTTCCTCGGTCTTCTTGCCCGGACGGATGCCGGGGATGAAGCCGTTCTGGTTCTTCAGGTTCTTGGCCACGTCATCCGTCTTGAACGCGACGTTTGCGGTGTAGAAATAGGCGAAGAACACGACCATCAGCGCGAAGAACAGAAGGTAGAGCGGCTGTCCGGGGCCGAAATAGGCGAGGATCGTCGACATCACCGGACCCACGTCCTGCTGGCCGGAGAAGGTCGCGATCGTCGTCGGCAGGAGCAGGAGCGAGGAGGCGAAGATCGCCGGAATGACGCCTGCGGGGTTCACCTTGATCGGCAGGTGGGAGGATTGCGCGTCGTAGATGCGCATGCCCTGCTGGCGGCGCGGATACTGGATATGCACCTTTCGCAGCGCGCGTTCCATGAAGACGACGAAGGCGATGACGGCGACGATCATCACGACCACGGCGAGGATGATCACGGGGGAGATCGCGCCGGACCGGCCGGAGGCGAAGAACTGCGCGAGCGCGCCGGGGATCTCGGCCACGATGCCGACGAAGATGATGAGCGAGATGCCGTTGCCGATGCCGCGCTGGGTGATCTGCTCGCCGAGCCACATCAGGAACATGGTGCCGCCGACGAGGGTGATCACGACACCCGCGCGGAAATACCAGCCCGGATCATGGGCGAGATCGCCCGCCTCGAGCGAGGCGGCGAGACCGTAGGCCTGGAACAGCGCGAGCGCGACCGTGCCGAAGCGGGTATACTGGTTGATCTTCTTGCGCCCCGCCTCGCCCTCTTTCTTGAGCTGTTCGAGGGAAGGGACCATGGCGGTCAGCAGCTGGACGATGATCGACGCGGAAATATAGGGCATGATGCCGAGCGCGAAGATCCCCATGCGGCCGAGCGCGCCGCCGGTGAACATCGACAGGATGCCGCCGATGCCGTTGGCGGCCTGCTCCATGAAGTCGCGGAGGGCGTTGCCGTCGATGCCCGGCACCGGGATGAAGGTGCCGAGGCGGTAGACGATCAGAAGACCGAGGGTGAAAAAGATGCGCTGGCGAAGCTCCTTGGCCTTCCCGAGGGTGCTCCAGTCGAGGTTCGCCGCCATTTGTTCTGCTGCGGATGCCATTAATGGTCTCTTTCTTCGCGACAGCGCCGCCCGACCGGTCTTCCGGGGGCGGCGCTTGGAAAACTCAAGGCTGATTTAAGGGGCTGCGCCCTTTCGCTCAACCCTTATTCGGCGGCCGCGTCGGCCTTCGCGGCCACGGAGAGCGAACCGCCCGCTTTTTCGACAGCGTCGATGGCGGCCTTGGAGGCGCCGGTCGCGGTGATGGTGAGTTTCGATTTCACGTCGCCCTTGGCGAGGACGCGGATGCCGTCGAGCCTGCGGCGCACGAGGCCGGAGGACACGAGGGTCTCTTCGGTCACGTTGCCCGCGTCGAGCTTGCCGGCCTCGACGAATTTCTCGATCAGGCCGAGGTTGACGACGGCGTATTTCTTGGCGTTCGGCTTGGTGAAGCCGCGCTTGGGCAGGCGCTGGTAGAGCGGCATCTGGCCGCCCTCGTAGCCGTTGATGGCCACGCCGGAGCGGGATTTCTGGCCCTTGATACCACGGCCACCCATCTTGCCCTTGCCGGAGCCGGGGCCGCGGCCGACGCGCGTGCGTTTCTTCGCAGCGCCTTCATTGTCGCGCAGTTCGTGCAGTTTCATGTCGCTTCTCCTTGCCGGAAATGCCCTCCAGCGACGGAGCGGGCACACACGGCGTTCGTGATTGATTCTTGCGGACAGGGTTGTCCACCGGGGGCGTATAGACCGGCGCGCCCGGCGGATCAAGCACCACATGGCGATCGGAGCGCGTCTTGTCGGACATTGCCGCCGGATTTCGCCAACGCAAAACGCCCGCGCGACGCATCGCGGGGCGTTTCCTGTCGTGTGGTGCGCTGCGCGGATCAGCCGCGGGTGGCGCGCAGATATTCGGTCCAGCTCGGGGCGGGGCCCTGTTGCCAGCGGGATTTCAGGGCGAGCAGGAGCACGGAAACGGGGCGGATCGCGGTGGGGAAGGTGACGGCGGATTGCATGTCGGGACCTCGGAAAGATGGGATGCGGCGGTGGCGTCAGACGGCGTCGGCGGCACGGCGGGCGATGGACGGGATCTCCGGCCGGGCGACGCCGATGTCGGCGAGCTCGTGATCGGAGAGCGCGTCGAGCTGCCGGAAGGTCTGGCCGTAGGCGCGGTGACGGGCGTAGGCGTGACGCAGGCCGTCGAACAGGGCGCGCAGGCGGCGCAGCGGGGAAGAGCCGGAAACGGCGGGATGGGCGATATGTGCCATGGCGGATGTCCTTGTAACCGGGGCCAGATGCCCCGTGCGTTGTGATCTCTCTGGGAGCACCGCCGATGTAGAGATGTCCGGGAAGATTGACATCCCCCTGTTTTCAGCAAGCCGATATGCACAAAATGCAATCAGTTTTGAAACTGGTCATTCTTGCATCATTAAACGCCGGACTCGCCCGCGAAATGACCTTTCCCGACGGCAGGCGCGCCAGGCCGGGCCCCGCCCCTGCCCTGTCCGCGCAATGCAAAACGCCCCGCCGGATCGGGCGGGGCGTTCGCTGGTCCTGTCGCGGGAGGGCGGCTCAGCCGCGCTCTTCGACGATTTCCACGAGATGCGGGATCGAGGCGACCATGCCGCGCACCGAGGGAGTGTCCTCGAGCTCACGCGTCCTGTGCATCTTGTTGAGGCCGAGGCCGACGAGGGTGCGGCGCTGGATGGCCGGGCGACGGATCGGGGAGCCGATCTGCTTCACGACGATGGTTTTGGCCATGGATCAAGCCTCCTCAGCGATTTGCGAGCTCTCCTGCGGCGCGTCTTCGCGCTTGGGCAGGATGTCCGCGACTTTCTTGCCACGACGCTGCGCGACGGAGCGCGGAGAGGCCTCCTTGCGGAGACCGTCGAGCGTGGCACGGATCATGTTGTAGGGGTTCTGGGAGCCGATCGACTTGGCGACGACATCCTGGACGCCCAGCATTTCGAACACGGCGCGCATCGGACCACCGGCGATGATCCCGGTCCCGGTCGGGGCCGTGCGCATGACGACGCGACCGGCGCCGTGACGGCCGTTCATGTCGTGGTGCAGGGTGCGGCCTTCCTTGAGGGGGACGCGGATCATCTGGCGTTTCGCCTGCTCGGTGGCTTTGCGAATGGCCTCGGGGACCTCTTTCGCCTTGCCCTTGCCGAAACCGACGCGGCCTTTCTGATCGCCCACGACCACGAGAGCCGCAAAGCCGAAGCGCTTACCACCCTTCACGGTTTTGGACACACGGTTGATCGCGACGAGACGATCGGCGAATTCCGGAGCTTCGTCGCGGTCGCGACGGTCCCGGCGGTTTTCACGTTCTGCCATAGAACTTTCCTTATCAGGTGGCGCGCTGATCCTCGGGGAGAGGCGCCGTTGAACTCGATCCCGGTGGCGGTCCGCCCGATGCGGAGCCCCGGATCATCGGGGGGGCGTCACCGCCCCCCGCAGGTCTTCAGAACTTCAGCCCGCCTTCACGCGCGGCGTCGGCGAGAGCCTTCACCTTGCCGTGGAAGAGGAAGCCGCCGCGGTCGAAGTAGCATTCCTCGACACCGGCTTTCTTTGCCCGCTCCGCGATCGCCGCGCCGACTTTCGCCGCCGCTTCGACGTTGTTCTTGCCGACCACGCCGAGATCCTTCTCGAGCGAGGAGGCGGCAGCGAGGGTCTTGCCCTGAACGTCGTCGATCAGCTGAACGCTGATGTTCTTGTTCGAGCGATGCACGGAAAGACGCAGCTTTCCGACATTGCTCTTGCGAAGTTTGTTCCGAACGCGCAGGCGGCGTTTCAGAAACAGGGTCCGTTTGCTGTTTGCCATGATGAGCGTCCTTACTTCTTCTTGCCTTCCTTGCGGAAGATATACTCGTCCTTGTACTTGATCCCCTTGCCCTTGTAGGGCTCGGGAGCACGCCATTCGCGGATATTGGCCGCAACCTGGCCGACGAGCTGCGGATCGGAGCCTTCCACCACGATCTCCGTGACCTTCGGCGCCGTGACGGTCACGCCGTCCGGAACCTCGAAGTTCACTTCGTGGGAGTAGCCGAGGTTCAGCTTCAGAACGTTGCCCTGCATCTGGGCGCGGTACCCCACGCCGTTGATTTCGAGCTCTTTCCTGAAGCCGTCGGTGACGCCCTGAACCATGTTCGCGACCATCGTGCGGGACATGCCCCACTGCTGGCGCGCGCGCTTGGACTTGCCGCGCGGGGTGACGGTGACTGCGCCTTCTTCGACAGCGATGGTCACGTCGTCCGTGGCGGTGAAGGAATGGGTGCCTTTCGGGCCCTTCACTTCGATGGTCTGGCCGGACACAGAGGCGGTAACGCCGCTGGGCAGCTCGACCGGTTTCTTACCAATACGAGACATCGGGTGACCTCCTTAGAAGACGGTGCAGAGCACTTCGCCGCCAACGTTGTTGGCGCGAGCGTTCGCGTCCGACATCACACCCTTGGGGGTGGAGACAATCGACACACCGAGGCCCTGGCGGACCTGCGGAATGTCCTTGACACCGAGGTAGACGCGACGGCCGGGTTTGGAGACCCGTTTCAGTTCGCGAATGACCGGGGTGCCTTCGAAGTATTTCAGGCTGATCTCGAGGGTCGGATGACCGTTCGAGTCCGTGCCTGTCTCATAGCCGCGGATGTAGCCCTCTTCGAGCAGCACATCGAGGACCCAGCCGCGCAGCTTGGAGGCCGGCGTGGAGACCGTGGATTTGCCGCGCAGCTGAGCGTTGCGGATGCGGGTGAGCATATCGCCGATAGGATCGTTCATACTCTGTCCTCCTTACCAGCTCGATTTCACGAGGCCGGGGATCTGGCCGAAGGAGCCGAGTTCCCGCAGCATGATCCGGGAGACCTTCAGCTTGCGGTAGTACGCATGCGGGCGGCCGGTCAGCTGGCAACGGTTGTGAAGGCGGGTCGCCGAGCTGTTGCGCGGCAGTTCAGCAAGTTTCAGGGAGGCGCGGAACCGCTCTTCCATCGGCTTGTCCTGGTCGTAGATGACCTCTTTGAGAGCAGCGCGCTTGGCAGCGTATTGGGCCACCAGCTTCTCGCGCTTGCGCTCGCGTGCGATCATGGATTTCTTTGCCATGTTCTCAAACTCCTCGCGCGATTAGCTGTTGAAGGGCATGTTGAAGGCTTTCAACAGGCTCTTGGCTTCAGCGTCGGTTTTCGCCGTGGTGGCGATGACGATGTCCATCCCCCAGACTTCGTCCACCTGGTCGAAGTTGATCTCGGGGAACACGATGTGCTCCTTGATGCCCATGGCATAGTTGCCACGGCCGTCGAAGGAGGTGCCCGGAACGCCGCGGAAGTCGCGGATGCGAGGCATGGCGATCGTGATCAGACGGTCGAGGAATTCATACATGCGGTCGCCGCGAAGGGTGACCTTCGCACCAAGCGGCATGTCCTCACGCACGCGGAAGCCGGCGATCGACTTCTTCGCCTTCGTGACGAGCGCCTTCTGGCCGGCGATGGCGGTGAGATCTTCCTGGGCGGATTTCGCCTTCTTGGAATCCTTCACGGCCTCGGCGCCGCAGCCGATGTTCAGCACGATCTTGTCGAGGCGCGGGATCTGCATGTCGTTCTTGTAGCCGAACTCTTCTTTCAGAGCGGCACGAATGCTGTCGCGATACGCGGCCTTGAGGCGCGGGGTGTAATCGGTGGTGTCGAGCATCAGATCACGTCTCCCGTGGTCTTGGCGAAGCGCACCTTCTTGTCGCCTTCCATGCGGAAGCCGACGCGGGTGGCCTTGCCGTTGGCATCGAGAAGCGCGAGGTTCGACAGGTCGATCGGCATGGCGACCGGACGACGGCCCCCCTGCTCGCCCTGCGCGGCGCGCTGGTGACGGATGGCGACGTTCACGCCTTCCACGATGGCCTTGCCCCTGGACGGCAGCACGGAAGTGATTTCCCCCTGCTTGCCCTTGTCCTTACCGGCGAGGACGACGACCTTGTCGCCTTTTTTCAGCTTGGCAGCCATCAGAGCACCTCCGGAGCGAGCGAGATGATCTTCATGAAGTTCTTCGCGCGCAGCTCACGAACCACCGGCCCGAAGATACGGGTGCCGACGGGCTCGTTGTTGTTGTTGAGGATGACGGCGGCGTTGCGATCGAAACGGATCGCGGTGCCGTCTTCGCGACGGACTTCCTTAGCGGTGCGCACGACGACGGCCTTGCGGACGTCGCCCTTCTTCACGCGGCCACGCGGAATCGCTTCCTTGACCGACACCACGATGATGTCGCCCACGGAGGCGTAACGACGGTGGGAACCGCCGAGGACCTTGATGCACTGAACACGGCGAGCGCCGGAGTTGTCAGCGACATCCAGATTGGTCTGCATCTGGATCATTTGGTTTCTCCCGACCTTTGGGGCGACATGCAGTTGTCGTGATCCCCAGGGTTTCGATTAAGCTGGGAGGAGGCTTGTCCGATCAGATCAGACGAGCACTTCCCAACGCTTGGTTTTCGACTTCGGCGCACATTCCACGATGCGGACGGTGTCCCCGACGTTGAACTGGTTGTTCTCATCGTGAGCCCGGTACTTCTTGGACTTACGGATGGTCTTTTTCAGAACCGGGTGCTTGAAGCGGCGCTCCACGGACACGGTCACGGTCTGTTCGTTGGCATTCGAGGTGACGACACCTTGAAGAATACGTTTGGGCATGGGTCGCTCTCCTTACTCGGCCGTGTTGGCTTTTTCGTTCAGAATGGTTTTCACGCGCGCGGCATCGCGGCGGACCTTACGCATCTGAGCGGTGTTTTCGAGCTGACCGGTCGCCTGCTGAAAGCGCAGGTTGAAGGCCTCTTTCTTCAGGTTGGCGAGCTCGTTCCTGAGCTCGTCCGGCGTTTTCGCACGCAGTTCCTGGGCGTTCATTGTTCGCCTCTCCTTGGTCCTGTTAGCACCGGAATGCGCCCGTTTCGGGGTGACATTCGGTCCGGTGGGTTATGTCAAAGCGCACGACTCCCCCGAAGGGGAATCTGTGAGATGCCGCTCTATAAGGGCATGGCGGCAGGTGCGCAAGGAAAACTTGGGATTTTCCGGGAATCGACGGAGGTGATAGGCTTCGGCCGTTACGTTGCTCTCCGGTACGAGGTTCCCATGCGTGTTCTGCCGCTCTGTCTGCTGTCTTTCGCCGCCGCTCCTGCCCATGCCGATGTCTTCACCTTCGAGACTCCGTCCGAAAACGTCCAGTGCAGCGTCGGGCTCGAAGCCGGAGCCTCCGACATCCTCTGCACGATCATCGAGATCGACGGCCCCTCCCCCTATCCGAGACCCGCGAATTGCGTCGAGGACTGGGGGCACGATTTCGGAATGACGGACCGCGGGGTCGTGACCATGTATTGCCAGCCGCTCGACCGCAGCCGGGACGGCTTCGATCGGGCGGAATATGGCGTGACAGGCGAGTTCGGCGGGTTCACCTGTACCTCCTCGACCTCGGGGCTCGAATGCCGCAACGAGGACGGGCACGGCTTCTTCCTGTCGCGCAGCGTCCAGCGGGTGTTCTGAGGCGGCGAACCGCCCCGCCGCCGCGGCAGCGGGGCGCAGGCGGGCGCGGTCAGTCCTCGCCCGCGTCGGCGCCGGATACGTATTTCGAGGCGTAGTTCTGTTCGCCGATCCGTTCGATCAGGCTCAGTTGCAGATCAAGCCAGTTCTTGTGGCCGACCTCGTCGATGGCGATGCTCTCGAAAAGTCTCTTCGTCTTCAGATCGTCCGCCGCGAAGGCGTCCTTCGCCGCCTTGGTGTAGAAGTCGATCGCCTCCTTTTCGTCGGCCATGTCCATCTCGAACATGTTGCGGAGCGACTTCGCCACCTTCGGCGTCGCGTTGAAGGCCATTTCCGGCTCGCCGTCCAGTTCGAAGATCCGCTCGAGAAAACGATTGGAATGGCCGGTCTCCTCGCTGGATTCCTCGCGCATCTTCGCGGCGAGCAGGTCGAGCCCCCAATCCTCGAGCACATGGGCATGCAACTGGTACTGATGCGTGGCGGTGAGTTCCATCTGGAGTGCGGTGTTGAGATGCTTGAGCGTGGTTTCGTTGGACATGGTCGTCTCTCCTTTGCTGTTCGGACCTGAGGTAGGTCGCCGCATTGCATTCGCCTCCCCCGGATGCGATCTTTCGCCATCCATGCGATCCCGTGTCGCAGCGCATCCACAGTCCCAGGAAGACACCATGCCAATCGAATCCCTTTTCGTCACCCGTCTTTACAGGGATCGCCTCGATGCCTTCGGCCCCGCGCTCGACCAGGACGAGCTGTTCGACAGCTGCTATGCCATCGCGGAGGACGACGAGGCCGGGCAGCAATGGTGCGACGAGAAAGGCTATCCCGGCTACACCTCCTATGCCTCCCTCACCGACCTGCCCTGGCGGTTCCCGATCTTCAAGGACATGGTCGAAAGCCTGGACCGGCATGTGGCGCGCTTCGCGGAGGATCTGGACTTCGATCTCGGCGACCGGCCGCTGGTGCTCGAGGACCTGTGGATCAACATCCTGCCGGAGGGCGGCTATCACTCCGCCCATATCCACCCGCATTCGGTGATCTCGGGCACGACCTATGTGGCGATGCCGGACGGGGCCTCCTCCCTGCGGCTCGAGGATCCGCGCCACGCGATGATGATGGCCTCCCCCGCGCGCCGGAAGGAGGCGCGGCGGGAGATGCAGAATTTCATCTACATGGCGCCCGAGGCGGGCGACGTGATGCTCTGGGAAAGCTGGCTGCGCCACGAGGTCATGATGAACCGCTCGGAATACGACCGGGTGTCGGTGAGCTTCAACTACAAATGGGGCGAGTGAGGGCTCAGCCCCGCTCCTTCAGCCCCTTCTCGATCCGCTCCAGCCGTGCCAGCACGTCGTCGCGGTAGCTGTCCGTCGCGGCGTTGCTTTCCTCCGCATGGGCATCCTGCATCGAGTTCACGATGAGGCCGACGACGAGGTTCACCACCGCGAAGGTGGTCACGAGGATGAAGGGGACGAAGAACAGCCAGGCATCGGGATGGGCCTCCATCACCGGGCGCACGATGCCCATGGACCAGCTCTCCAGCGTCATGATCTGGAACAGCGTATAGGCCGAGGCGCCGAGATCCCCGAACCATTCGGGGAAGGTCTGCGAGAAGAGCTTCGTCGCCATGACCGAGGCGATGTAGAAGATCACCCCCATCAGCAGGAAGACCGAGCCCATGCCCGGAAGCGCGGAGAGGAAGCCCTCCACCACCCGGCGCAACGTCGGGGCGACGGAGACGACGCGCAGAAGGCGCAGGATGCGCAGGGCGCGGAGCACCGCGAAGCCCTGCCCCGCCGGGACGAAGGACACCGCGACGATCACGAAATCGAACAGGTTCCAGCCGGAGCGAAAGAACCGCGCGCCGCGCGCGTAGATCTTTGCCGCGATTTCGGCGGCGAAGATCGCGAGGCAGAGCCCGTCGAGAAAGGTGATGATCCCGCCGACGCGGGACATGACCGCGGGCGAGGTTTCCAGCCCGAGGATCACCGCGTTGAACAGAATGACGCCCATGATCGTGTAGCGGGTCAGGGGGCGGTCGAGGAAGGCGGCAAGCTGCGCGCGCATGGATGTCGTCTCCTGTAGATGTCCGGGACGGATATGTGTGCCGCCGCAGCCAAGGACAAGGGACGGAGGAACAAAGAAAAATCAGACAAGACAAAACCCCCGCCGATCTCTCGGCGGGGGTCTGTCAATTTTTACCGGAGCATGTTCCCGTCGTTTTCTGTGAAAACGGCTGCCACATGCCCGTGACAGTCCGCTGACGCGGACGGCACGTTTACCAGTCTTCGCGGACGAAGGTGCGGGTCTTGATCGGAAGCTTCATCGCGGCAAGGCGCAGGGCCTCGCGGGCGATGTCTTCGCCGACACCGTCGATCTCGAACATCACGCGGCCGGGCTTGACCTTGCAGACCCAGCGGTCCACGGAGCCCTTACCTTTACCCATCCGCACCTCGACCGGCTTCGCGGTCACCGGGGTGTCCGGGAAGATACGGATCCAGACACGGCCCTGACGCTTCATGTGGCGCGTCATGGCACGGCGGGCGGCTTCGATCTGACGCGCGGTGATGCGCTCGGGCTCCACGGCCTTGAGGCCGAAGGTGCCGAAGTTCAGATCCGACCCGCCCTTTGCATCGCCGTGGATCCGGCCTTTGTGCATTTTGCGGAATTTTGTACGCTTAGGCTGAAGCATGTTTCAGACCCTCCTTAGCGGCGGCCGCCACGGTCGCCACGGGGCGCCGGACCGGCTTGTGCTTCTTCGGCGCGACGGTCACGAGCCTGCGGGTCGTGTTCCATGATCTCGCCTTTGAAGATCCAGGTTTTGATGCCGATGATGCCATAGGGCGTCGAAGCTTCGGCATGGGCGTAGTCGATGTCCGCACGCAGGGTGTGAAGCGGAACGCGACCTTCGCGATACCATTCGGTCCGCGCGATCTCCGCACCGCCGAGACGGCCGGCGACGTTCACACGGATGCCAAGGGCCCCCATGCGCATGGCGTTCTGCACGGCGCGCTTCATGGCGCGGCGGAAGGACACCCGACGCTCGAGCTGCTGGGCGATGGACTCGGCCACGAGCTGCGCGTCGAGTTCCGGCTTGCGCACTTCAACGATGTTGAGGTGCAGCTCGCTGTCGGTCATCGCGGCGACTTTCTTGCGCAGGGTTTCGATATCCGCGCCTTTCTTGCCGATGATGACACCCGGACGGGCGGTGTGAATGGTCACGCGGCATTTCTTGTGCGGGCGCTCGATGATGACGCGCGACACACCGGCCTGCTTGCATTCTTCCTTGATGAAATCGCGGATTTTCAGATCTTCGAGAAGAAGATCGCCGTAATCCTTCGTATCGGCGTACCAGCGGCTGTCCCAGGTGCGGTTGACCTGGAGGCGCATACCGATCGGGTTGACTTTATGACCCATTAGTTTTGCTCCTCGACTTGACGCACCTTGATGGTGATTTCCGCGAACGGCTTCATGATCTTGCCGAACCGGCCACGGGCACGCGGGCGACCGCGCTTCATGGTCAGGTTCTTGCCAACCCAGGCTTCGGCAACGATGAGCTCATCGACGTCGAGATTGTGGTTGTTCTCGGCATTGGCGATCGCGGACTGAAGGCATTTCTTCACGTCCTGGGCGATACGCTTGTTGGAGAAGGTGAGATCCGTGAGGGCACGGTCGACCTTCTTGCCGCGGATCATCTGGGCCACGAGGTTCAGTTTCTGCGGGGAAACGCGAAGCATGCGGGTTTTCGCCATTGCCTCGTTGTCAGCCACGCGGCGGGGATTTGCTGCCTTACCCATGACTTACTTCCGTTTCGCTTTCTTGTCGGCGGCGTGACCGTAATAGGTGCGGGTCGGCGCGTACTCGCCGAACTTCTGACCGATCATGTCTTCCGTGACGTTGACAGGGATATGCTTCTGGCCGTTGTAGACGCCGAACGTCAGACCAACGAACTGAGGCAGGATGGTGGAACGGCGGGACCAGATCTTGATGACCTCGTTGCGACCGCTCTCGCGCGATTTCTCGGCCTTCTTGAGGACGTAGGCGTCCACAAACGGGCCTTTCCAGACAGAACGTGCCATATCTTAGCGACCCTTCTTCCGAGCGTGACGCGAGCGGACGATGAATTTGTCCGTCGCCTTGTTCTTGCGCGTCTTCGCGCCTTTCGTCGGCTTGCCCCACGGGGTCACCGGGTGACGGCCACCGGAGGTGCGGCCTTCACCACCGCCGTGCGGGTGGTCGATCGGGTTCATGACAACACCGCGGACAGACGGACGGATGCCCTTGTGGCGGTTCCGACCGGCCTTGCCGATGTTCTGGTTGGAGTTGTCGGGGTTGGAGACGGCGCCGACCGTCGCCATGCATTCCTGACGGACGAGACGCAGCTCGCCGGAGGAGAGGCGGATCTGGGCATAGCCGCCGTCGCGGCCGACGAACTGGGCGTAGGTGCCCGCCGCACGCGCGATCTGGCCGCCCTTGCCGGGCTTCATTTCGACGTTGTGGACGATCGTGCCGATCGGCATGCCGGAGAAGGGCATCGCGTTGCCGGGCTTCACGTCTGCCTTGGCGGAGGCGACGACCCTGTCACCCACGGCCAGGCGCTGCGGCGCGAGGATATAGGCCTGTTCGCCGTCTTCGTATTTGATGAGCGCGATGAACGCGGTGCGGTTCGGGTCGTATTCGATCCGTTCCACGGTCGCGGCGACGTCAAACTTGTTCCGCTTGAAGTCGACGATGCGATAGAGACGCTTTGCCCCGCCGCCCTTGCGGCGCATCGTGATCCGTCCGGTGTTGTTCCGGCCGCCGTTCTTCGTCAGACCCTCGGTGAGGGATTTGACGGGGCGACCTTTCCAAAGCTCCGAACGGTCGATCAGAACCAGCCCACGCTGGCCAGGCGTCGTCGGTTTATACGACTTGAGTGCCATAGTTTCTGTCTTCCGTTAGCTTTGGGTCCTGTGATGTAGCATCGCGCTACGACCCGTTTTCGTCTCAGGCCGGGGGCTCAGGGGCCCTCGTCCCACACAAATCACAAGCCCCGGAAACGAATCCGGGGCCGTGAGATGGGCGGTGTATAGGGGGAGTTCGCGGGGGAGTCCAGTGCGGAGTGGAAATAATGCGCTGGGGGTGGAAGATGACCGCGAGCGCCGGCCCGTGGAGTGCATTTCAGATGACTAAACGCAACGCACTCTACATTATTCAAATCTTCATCGCTTCCTGACATCTTGAGGACAAAGATTTCAGGGGCGAGAACATGGATAGACCTCAGCACATTCACCGCAAGACGTTCAATGCCGATATTCGGCAGGGAGTTTCGATTGAGGTCTCCCTCAAAAGCACCCGTCCGACACCTCATTGTATCTGGCGCACGCGCGAGCACGGCAAAGTATGCCCGAGCCACGCTGCGAATGATCCATCGACCTCTTGGAAGAGTATTGGAGAGGTCGCCCGAATTCTCCAGGGGCGAGCTTTGCGCCCAAATCACTGCAGAGACCGGCCGTGCCAATGAAACCTTCGGAACGGGCTCCCATGTGCCCGGCCTCCGGTTCAAACGGGAGGGCGCTCCTCGCTATACACCGCACCCGATTGATGGCTTGGCAGGGCATACGAAAAGCCCCCCGGCTCTCGCCGAGGGGCATCTTCATGTCTAACCTGGTCCTGAAAAATCAGAGACCGGTGGTCACGTCGATGGCGTTGCCGTCCTCGAGCGTGACATAGGCTTTCTTGACGTCCTTGCGCTTGCCCGGCTGGCCGCGGAAGCGTTTGGTCTTGCCCTTGGTGACGACGGTGTTCACCGCCTTCACCTTCACGCCGAAGAGTTCTTCGACAGCGGACTTGATCTGCGGCTTGTTCGCGTCGATGGCGACTTCGAACACGACCGCGCCGTTCTCCGAGGCCATGGTGGCTTTCTCGGTGATGACCGGCTTGCGGATCACGTCGTAGAGTTCAGCTTTGCTGGTCATTTCAGGCGAGCCTCCAGAGCTTCGACACCCGCTTTCGTGATCACGAGCGTGTCACGCTTCAGGATGTCATAGACGTTGGCGCCAATGGTCGGCAGCACGTCGACGCCGGCGATGTTCGCGGCCGCAGCCTTGAAATTCGCATCGACATCGGAACCGTCGATCACCAGAACGCGTTTCCAGCCCTGCTCCTTGACGGCCTTCGCCAGCAGCGCGGTCTTGGCTTCGGCGAGCTTCGCCTCGTCCAGGACCACGAGATTGCCGGAGGCGGCCTTCGCGGAGAGCGCATGCTTCAGCCCGAGCTTGCGGAATTTCTTCGTCAGCTCATGGGCGTGGGACCGCGGCGTCGGGCCCTTGTAGATCCCCCCCTTGCGGAAGATCGGCGCCTTGCGGGAGCCGTGGCGTGCGCCGCCGGTGCCCTTCTGGCGATAGATCTTCTTGGTGGAGTAGGACACTTCCGAACGGGTCTTGACCTTGTGGGTGCCGGCCTGCGCCTTGTTGCGCTGCCAGCGGACCACGCGGTGAAGAATGTCGGCGCGCGGCTCGAGCCCGAACAGGGCCTCGTCGAGATCGAGCGTGCCGGCTTTCCCGCCGTCGAGTTTGATCACGTCGAGTTTCATTCTTCGCCTTCCTTCTTATCGGCCTCGATGGATGCCTCGGCGTCCTTGAGGGCGGCTTCTTCCGCGGCAGCGGCTTCGGCGGCGGCGGCTTCAGCGGCGGCAGCTTCGGCGGCGGCGGCTTCGGCAGCGGCCTCCTCAGCGGCTTTCGCGGCTTCGTCAGCCGCGGATTTCAGCGCGGCCGGAAGGATCGCGTTCTCGGGGAACGGTTTCTTCACGGCATCCTTGATCGTCACCCAGCCACCCTTGGAGCCGGGAACGGCGCCCTTGACCATGATGAGGCCACGGTCGCTGTCGGTGCGGATGACCTGGAGGTTCTGGGTCGTGATGCGCACCGCGCCCATGTGACCGGCCATCTTCTTGCCCTTGAACACCCGGCCCGGATCCTGACACTGACCCGTGGAGCCGTGCGACCGGTGGGAGATGGACACGCCGTGGGAGGCGCGCAGACCGCCGAAGTTGTGGCGTTTCATGGCACCGGCAAAGCCTTTACCGATCGAAATGCCGGAAACGTCGACGAACTGACCTTCGAAGTAATGGTCGGCGATGATTTCCTCGCCCACGCCGATCAGGTTGTCCTCATCCACGCGGAATTCCGCAACCTTGCGCTTGGGCGCAACATTGGCGGCGGCAAAGTGACCGCGCATGGCCTGAGAGGTGCGTTTCGCCTTCGCGGAACCGGCACCGAGCTGAACGGCGGTATAGCCGTCCTTCTCGACGGTCCGCTGGGCGACCACCTGAAGATTGTCGAGTTGGAGAACGGTGACAGGGATCTGCTTGCCGTCTTCCATGAAGAGGCGGGTCATGCCGACCTTCTTCGCGATAACACCAGAGCGCAACATGTCCTGATTGCCCTCCTCAGACCTTGATCTCGACGTCAACGCCGGCCGCGAGGTCGAGCTTCATCAGCGCGTCCACGGTCTGCGGAGTCGGATCCACGATGTCGAGCAGACGCTTGTGCGTGCGGATCTCGAACTGGTCGCGGGATTTCTTGTCGATGTGAGGGCCACGGAGAACCGTGAACTTCTCGATCTTGTTCGGCAGCGGGATCGGTCCACGGACCTGCGCGCCGGTGCGCTTCGCCGTGTTGACGATTTCCTGGGTCGAGGAGTCGAGCACGCGGAAATCGAACGCCTTGAGCCGAATACGGATGTTCTGGCTTTGCATTGCGTTGCCTTTCTGTAGGCATATTGAGGTTGAGAGGTCGAGCACGTCTCATTACGGCCCCACATCGAACCCTATGGAGAGCGGCCCGGACGGGCGAATCCCTCTCCATGCGTTCTCTCGGGAGAGAACCCGCGCGCTATACAGGGCGACGGGAGATGTGGCAAGGGATATTGTCACCCCCCCGCCCCTTCACTCCGGTCAAACTGCGAAAGCCGTGTACCCCTGGGAAGGAGACCGCGGGTTTCGCAGGATGTCCTCAGCTCCCGGATCCTGCAACCATCACCGCGGCCGGACGGGAAAAACCGCCTGCGGCGGGGCCTCTGCTTTCCTGTCCGTCCCCACTTTGGCAGGCGAGGTTCATATCCGATGCAAAAGGGCACCCCGTTTGGGATGCCCTTCCTTGTTCCCGACCGGCGGGCGTCTCGTCGCTTTGGCGTGCCAAACCGACGGCCGCCCCCTGTCAGAGGCTCTTGCGGAGCCCGAGCTTACTCGAGGATCTTCGACACGACGCCCGAACCCACGGTCCGGCCGCCTTCGCGGATGGCGAAGCGCAGGCCCTCTTCCATCGCGATCGGCGCGATCAGCTCAACCGTGAACTTCAGGTTGTCGCCCGGCATCACCATCTCGGTCCCGTCAGGAAGCTGAACCGTCCCCGTCACGTCCGTCGTCCGGAAGTAGAACTGCGGACGGTAGTTCGCGAAGAACGGCGTGTGGCGGCCGCCCTCTTCCTTGGTCAGGATGTAGACCTCGGATTCGAACTTCTTGTGCGGCTTCACGGAGCCCGGCTTGCACAGCACCTGGCCGCGCTCCACCTGGTCGCGGTCCACGCCGCGCAGCAGCGCGCCGATGTTGTCGCCCGCTTCCCCGCGGTCGAGCAGCTTGCGGAACATCTCGACGCCCGTGCAGGTCGTCTTCTTCGTGTCCTTGATCCCGACGATCTCGATCTCGTCGCCCACGTTGATCACGCCGCGCTCCACGCGACCCGTCACAACCGTGCCGCGGCCGGAGATCGAGAACACGTCCTCGATCGGCATCAGGAACGGCTGGTCCACCGCGCGCTCCGGCTCGGGGATATACTCGTCCACCGCCGCCAGAAGCTCGCGGATCTTGTTCTCCCCGATTTCCGGATCACGGCCTTCGAGCGCGGCCAGAGCCGACCCCGCGATGATCGGAATGTCGTCGCCGGGGAAGTCGTATTCCGACAGAAGCTCGCGCACTTCCATCTCCACGAGCTCCAGAAGCTCCTCGTCGTCGACCTGGTCGACCTTGTTGAGGAACACGACGAGCGCCGGCACGCCGACCTGACGCGCGAGCAGGATGTGCTCACGGGTCTGCGGCATCGGGCCGTCGGCCGCGTTCACCACCAGAATGCCGCCGTCCATCTGCGCCGCACCCGTGATCATGTTCTTCACATAGTC
Source organism: Celeribacter indicus (assembly GCF_000819565.1). NCBI lineage: Bacteria > Pseudomonadati > Pseudomonadota > Alphaproteobacteria > Rhodobacterales > Roseobacteraceae > Celeribacter > Celeribacter indicus. Next base: position 656,642 of record NZ_CP004393.1, on the reverse strand, counting down.
GGCGTGGCCGGGGCAGTCCACGTGCGCGTAGTGCCGGTTCTCGGTCTCGTATTCCACATGCGCCGTCGAAATCGTGATCCCGCGCGCCTTCTCTTCCGGCGCGCCGTCGATCTGGTCGTAGGCCTTGAAGTCGCCGAAGTATTTCGTGATCGCCGCCGTCAGCGTCGTCTTCCCGTGGTCAACGTGGCCGATCGTGCCGATGTTCACGTGCGGTTTGTTGCGCTCAAACTTACCTTTAGCCATAGCGTGGCCTCCTGTTATTCGTGGCGGGAACCGGTGGCAGCCCGGTCCCCGTGGTTACTGTCAGGCGTATTTGGCCTGGATTTCTTCCGAGATGTTCTGCGGAACAGGCTCGTAATGGTCGAACTGCATCGTGAACTGCGCACGGCCCGAGGACATGGAGCGCAGGGTATTGATGTAACCGAACATGTTGGCGAGCGGCACGAAGGCATTGATCGCCACCGCATTGCCGCGCCCTTCCTGGCCGGTCACCTGACCGCGACGGGAGGTCAGATCCCCGATGATGCCGCCGGTATATTCCTCCGGCGTGATCACCTCCACCTTCATCATCGGCTCGAGCAGCTTCGCACCGGCCTTCTTGAGGCCTTCGCGCATGCACATGCGGGACGCGATTTCGAAGGCGAGCACCGAGGAGTCGACGTCATGGAACTTGCCGTCGATGAGCGCCACCTTGAAGTCGATCACCGGGAAGCCGGCGAGCGGGCCGGAGTCCATGACGGACTGGATGCCCTTCTCGACGCCGGGGACGTATTCCTTCGGCACGGCACCGCCGACGATGCGGGATTCGAAGGAATAGCCTTCGCCCGGCTCGGTCGGGGTGATCTCGAGCTTGACCTCGGCGAACTGGCCGGACCCACCCGACTGTTTCTTGTGGGTGTAGGTGTGCTCGATCTTGTGGGAGATGGTCTCCCGATAAGCCACCTGCGGCGCACCGATATTCGCCTCCACCTTGAACTCGCGCTTCAGGCGGTCGACGAGGATGTCGAGGTGAAGCTCGCCCATGCCCTTCATGATCGTCTGACCGGATTCGATATCGGTCTCGACGCGGAAGGACGGATCCTCGGCGGCAAGGCGCGCGAGGCCGGCGGACATCTTCTCCTGGTCGCCCTTCGTCTTCGGCTCGACGGCGATCTCGATCACCGGCTCGGGGAAGGTCATCGTCTCGAGGACGACCGGCTCCTTGGCGTCGCAGAGCGTGTCACCGGTGGTGGTGTCCTTCAGACCCGCCAGAGCGATGATGTCGCCGGCGAAGGCTTCCTCGATCTCCTCGCGGTTGTTGGAGTGCATCATCATCATACGGCCGATGCGCTCTTTCTTGCCCTTGGTGGAGTTCAGGATGCTGTCGCCCTTGCCGAGCACGCCGGAATAGATCCGCGTGAAGGTCAGGGAGCCGACGAACGGGTCGTTCATGATCTTGAAGGCGAGGCCGGCGAAGGGCATGTTGTCGTCCGCACGGCGGGCGATGTTGCGCTCCTCGTTTTCGTCGCCGGGCTTGAAGCCCATGTAATCGACCACGTCGAGCGGGCTCGGCAGGTAGTCGACCACGGCGTTCAGGAGCGGCTGGACGCCCTTGTTCTTGAACGCGGAGCCGCAGAGGACCGGAACGAAGGTCAGCGACAGGCAGCCCTTGCGGATCAGCTTGCGCAGGGTCGGGACGTCGGGTTCTTCGCCTTCGAGATAGGCTTCCATCGCCGCGTCGTCCATCTCGACCGCGTTCTCGACCAGCTTGCCGCGCCATTCGTCGGCGGTGGCCTTCAGCGAGTCACGGATCGGCTGGCGCACCCAGGAGGCGCCGAGGTCTTCGCCCTTCCAGACCCATTCTTCCATGGTCACGAGGTCGATGATGCCCTCGAGCTCGTTCTCCGCGCCGATCGGGATCTGGATCGGGGCGGGAGTCGCGCCGGTGCGATCCGCGATCATGCGCACGCAGTTGAAGAAATCCGCGCCGATCTTGTCCATCTTGTTGACGAAGACGATGCGCGGCACCTTGTAGCGGTCGGCCTGGCGCCACACGGTCTCCGTCTGCGGCTCGACACCGGCATTGGCGTCGAGCACGGCGACGGCGCCGTCGAGCACGGCGAGCGAACGCTCCACCTCGATGGTGAAATCCACGTGTCCGGGCGTGTCGATGATGTTCATACGATACTTGGTATCGTAGGTCCCTTCCGCGGTCGGGTCCTCCTGCCACTGCCAGAAGGTCGTGGTCGCAGCAGACGTGATCGTGATGCCGCGCTCCTGCTCCTGCTCCATCCAGTCCATCGTGGCCGCACCGTCGTGCACCTCGCCGAGGTTGTGGGACTTGCCGGTGTAGAAGAGGATGCGCTCGGAACAGGTCGTCTTGCCTGCGTCGATATGCGCCATGATACCGAAGTTCCGGTATCGTTCGAGGGGATATTCGCGTGCCATGGTGTTCGGTCCTAGGCTTGAGTTACCAGCGGTAGTGGCTGAACGCCTTGTTGGCGTCGGCCATCTTGTGGGTGTCTTCGCGCTTCTTCACAGCAGCGCCACGGCCGTTTACCGCGTCGAGGAGTTCCCCGGCAAGACGTTCTTCCATCGTGTTTTCGTTGCGCGCGCGGGAGGCGGTGATGAGCCACCGGATCGCGAGAGCCTCGCGGCGCTCGGCGCGCACTTCGACGGGAACCTGGTAGGTGGCGCCGCCGACCCGGCGGGAGCGCACCTCGACGGAGGGCTTCACGTTGTCGAGGGCCTCGTGGAAGACCTCCACAGGGGCTTTCTTCAGTCTGGATTCAACACGGTCGAGCGCGTTGTAGACGATCTTCTCGGCAACGGATTTCTTGCCGTCGATCATCAGGTTGTTCATGAACTTGGTCAGGATGCGATCGCCATATTTGGCGTCGGGCAGAACTTCGCGCTTCTCTGCGGCGTGACGACGGGACATTCCGTGCTCTCCTTATTTCGGACGCTTCGCGCCGTATTTCGAACGACGCTGCTTACGGTCTTTGACGCCCTGGGTATCCAGAACACCGCGGAGGATGTGGTAGCGGACACCCGGAAGGTCTTTCACACGGCCGCCACGGATCAGGACCACGGAGTGTTCCTGAAGGTTGTGGCTCTCGCCGGGGATGTAAGAGATGACCTCGTAGCCATTCGTCAGACGCACCTTGGCGACCTTACGCATAGCGGAGTTCGGTTTCTTCGGCGTCGTGGTGTAGACGCGCGTGCACACGCCACGCTTCTGCGGGCATTGCTCCAGGTGCATGGACTTGGAGCGCTTGACTTTGGGCTGACGCGGCTTGCGGATCAGCTGTTGGATCGTCGGCATGGGGCTCTTTCCCGTTTCCTGCTTTGATGAACCTCGGACACAGCCGGGGCGATTACGATTTCTTGTGCCACACGCGTCCGCGTAACACGAAAACCCGCAATCGTTCCCATTCCGAGGCGAACGACGCGGTGAGTTCCCAGAGGATGAAGGCCTCAAAGTGGCCCGCATCTTGATCACTACGATTTAGAAGTCGGCGAAACGGGGACGTCCCCCGAGCCGGATGGAGCGCGGTATATGGAGAGTCGAGGGGCTTGTCAACAGCCGCTCCGGCTTCCCGTCCCGTCCCTGTCCGTCCCGCGCCGCCGGACGCCTCCGGGCGGCAGGTCCGCATGCAGAGGCCCCGCCGTACGGGCGGGGCCTTGCCATTGTTTTCAAACCGAAATCCGGTTTTATTCGTTGCCCTCGGGCGTCTCGACCATGAGGCTGTCGCCATCGTCATCGTCGGACATGTCCATCACCGGGGCCGCGAGCTGGGCTGCGGCTTCGGCTTCGGCGCGCGCTTCCTCGATCACCTTCGCGTCGCGGTCATGCGCGATCTTGCGCACGCGCTGGGTCGCACCGCCCGTACCCGCCGGGATCAGGCGGCCCACGATGATGTTCTCCTTGAGGCCCACGAGCTTGTCGCGCTTGCCCTGCACAGAGGCTTCGGTGAGCACGCGCGTGGTCTCCTGGAAGGAGGCCGCGGAGATGAACGACCGGGTTTGCAGCGACGCCTTGGTGATGCCAAGCAGGATCGGCTGACCTTTCGCCGGACGTCCGCCCTTGGCCTCGGCCTTGGCATTCGCCTCGTCGAACTCGACCTTGTCGACCGCCTCGCCCTTCAGCAGCGTGGTTTCCCCGGAGTCGAGGATCTCCCACTTCTGGAGCATCTGGCGCACGATGACCTCGATGTGCTTGTCGTTGATCTTCACACCCTGAAGGCGATAGACCTCCTGCACCTCATTGATCATGTATTCCGCCAGCGCCTCCACGCCGAGAATGGCGAGGATGTCGTGCGGAGCCGGGTTGCCGTCCATGATGTAGTCGCCCTTCTGGACGAAGTCGCCTTCGGCCACCGGGATGTGCTTGCCTTTCGGCACCATGTATTCGACGGCTTCCTTGGTCTCGTCGGACGGCTCGATCGTGATCCGGCGCTTGTTCTTGTAGTCCTTGCCGAAGCGCACGTAGCCGTCGATCTCCGCGATGATCGCGTGATCTTTCGGGCGGCGTGCCTCGAAGAGTTCGGCCACACGCGGCAGACCGCCGGTGATGTCCTTCGTCTTCGCACCTTCGCGCGGAATACGCGCCACGACGTCACCGGCCTGGATGTCCTGCCCGTCCTCGACGGAGAGGATGGCATCCACGGACATCAGGTAGGTCACCGGGTTGCCGGCCTCATTGCGCGCGGGCTCGCCATCCTCGCCGACGATCAGGATCTCCGGCTTCAGATCGCCGCCGCGCGGCACGGAGCGCCAGTCGGACACGATCTTCTGGGTCATGCCGGTCGCATCGTCGGTCTCGTCGCGGACTGACAGGCCCGTGATGAGGTCGACGAACTTGGCGCGACCGCCCTTCTCCGCGATGATCGGGAGCGTGTAGGGATCCCATTCGAAGAGCTTCGTGCCCCGCGTGATGTCCGCACCCTCTTCCACGAACACCTTCGTGCCGTAGCCGAGTTTGTAGGACGCGCGTTCCACACCGTTCTCGTCGATGATCGCGAGCTGCATGTTGCGGCCCATCACGATCTTCTCGCCGTGCTTGTTCTCGAGCAGGTTGGCGTTGCGGAATTCGATCCGGCCTTCCTGGTTGGCTTCCTGGAAGGATTGCTGGCCACCCTGCGCGACGCCCCCGATGTGGAAGGTCCGCATCGTGAGCTGCGTGCCCGGTTCACCGATGGACTGCGCCGCGATGATGCCGACGGCCTCGCCCTGGTTCACCAGCGTGCCGCGGGCAAGGTCGCGCCCGTAACACTGGGCACAGACGCCCTCTTCCGCCTCGCAGGTCAGCGGCGAGCGGATGCGCATGGACGCAACGCCCGCACCCTCGATCGCGTCGGCCTTGCGTTCGTCGATGAGTTCACCCTTCGACACCAGCACCTCGTCGGTGCCGGGTTTCAGGACGTCCTCGGCGGACACGCGGCCGAGGATGCGCTCGGCGAGCGAGGCGACGATCTCCCCGTCGTTCACCGCCGCTTCGGCCGTCACGGCACGTTCGGTGCCGCAATCGACCTCGCGCACGATACAGTCCTGCGCCACGTCGACGAGACGGCGGGTCAGGTAGCCCGAGTTCGCCGTCTTGAGCGCCGTATCCGACAGGCCCTTCCGCGCACCGTGGGTCGAGTTGAAGTACTCGAGCACGGTCAGGCCTTCCTTGAAGTTCGAGATGATCGGCGTTTCGATGATCTCGCCCGAGGGCTTGGCCATGAGCCCGCGCATGCCGCCCAGCTGTTTCATCTGGGTGACGGAGCCACGGGCCCCCGAGTGCGCCATCATGTAGACCGAGTTCGGCTCCATCTCGGCGCCGGTCTCGTCCCGCTTGTTGGCGGAGATGGTGGACATCATCGCCTCGGTGACCTTGTCGTTGCACTTCGCCCAGGCATCGACGACCTTGTTGTATTTCTCACCCTGGGTGATGAGGCCGTCCATGTATTGCTGTTCGAAATCCTTGACCTGATCGCGCGTGGCCTCGACGATGTCCCATTTGTTGTCGGGGATCACCATGTCGTCCTTGCCGAAGGAGATCCCGGCCTTGAACGCTTCCTTGAAACCCATGGACATGATCTGGTCGCAGAAGATCACGGATTCCTTCTGGCCACAGTAACGGTAGACGGTGTCGATGACCTGCTGCACTTCCTTCTTCCGCAGAAGGCGGTTCACCAGTTCGAACGGCGCCTTCGCGTTGAGCGGCAGGAGCGAACCGAGGCGCAGGCGGCCCGGCGTGGTCTCGTAGCGTTTCCACACCTCCTGGCCGTGGTCGTCGATCTGCTTGATCCGGGCGGTGATTTTCGCGTGCAGGTGCACTTCGCCGGCGGTCAGCGCGTATTCGACTTCCTCGATGTCGGAGAAGACCATGCCTTCGCCCTTCATCCCCTCGCGCTCCATCGTGATGTAATAGAGACCGAGAATCATGTCCTGCGACGGCACGATGATCGGCGCGCCGTTGGCCGGCGACAGCACGTTGTTCGTGGACATCATCAGGACGCGGGCTTCGAGCTGGGCTTCGAGCGAGAGCGGCACGTGGACGGCCATCTGGTCGCCGTCGAAGTCGGCGTTGAAGGCCGAGCAGACGAGCGGGTGCAACTGGATCGCCTTGCCTTCGATCAGCGTGGGCTCGAAGGCCTGGATGCCGAGACGGTGCAGCGTCGGTGCGCGGTTCAGAAGAACCGGGTGCTCGCGGATCACCTCGTCCAGGATGTCCCAGACTTCCGGGCGCTCCTTCTCCACCAGTTTCTTCGCCTGTTTCACCGTCGAGCTGAGACCCTTCGCCTCGAGCCGCGAATAGATGAACGGCTTGAACAGTTCGAGCGCCATCTTCTTCGGCAGGCCGCACTGGTGCAGCTTCAGCTCAGGCCCGGTCACGATGACCGACCGGCCGGAGAAGTCGACGCGCTTGCCGAGAAGGTTCTGGCGGAAGCGGCCCTGTTTGCCTTTCAGCATGTCGGACAGCGACTTCAGCGGGCGCTTGTTGGCCCCCGTAATGACGCGGCCGCGACGGCCGTTGTCGAACAGCGCATCCACGGATTCCTGAAGCATCCGCTTTTCATTGCGCACGATGATGTCGGGCGCACGCAGTTCGATCAGGCGTTTCAGGCGGTTGTTCCGGTTGATCACGCGACGGTAGAGGTCGTTGAGGTCGGAGGTCGCGAAACGGCCACCGTCGAGCGGCACCAGCGGACGGAGTTCCGGCGGGATCACGGGGATCACGGTCAGGATCATCCATTCCGGGCGGTTGCCGGATTCGAGGAAGCTCTCCACGATTTTCAGACGCTTGATGATCTTCTTCGGCTTCAGTTCGCCGGTCGCTTCCTTGAGATCCTCACGGAGCTGTTCCGCGGTGGCCTCGAGGTCGATGTTGGCGAGCATCTTGCGGATCGCCTCGGCGCCGATATCGGCTTCGAAGGCATCCATGCCGTAGGTATCCTGCGCGTCCATATACTCTTCTTCGGTCAGCATCTGACCGTAGGAGAGGTCCGTCAGACCCGGCTCGATCACCACGTAATTCTCGAAATACAGCACCCGCTCGAGATCGCGCAGCGTCATGTCGAGCATGAGGCCGATCCGGGACGGGAGCGATTTCAGGAACCAGATATGCGCGACGGGCGCGGCCAGTTCGATATGGCCCATGCGTTCGCGGCGCACCTTCTGGAGCGTGACCTCGACGCCGCATTTCTCGCAGACGACGCCACGATATTTCATGCGCTTGTATTTGCCGCACAGGCACTCGTAGTCCTTGATCGGGCCGAAGATGCGCGCGCAGAACAGGCCGTCACGCTCGGGCTTGAACGTGCGGTAGTTGATGGTTTCCGGCTTCTTGATCTCGCCATAGGACCAAGACAGGATCCGTTCCGGCGACGCCAGCGAGACCTTGATCTCATCGAAGGTCGACGGCTGGGCCAGCGGATTGAACGGGTTGGTTGTCAGTTCCTGGTTCATGTTTTGAGTTCCTCAAATTGTCTCGTGAGCAAGGGGAGAAGGGCCGGAGCCCTCACTCCTCTCCCTCCGAGTCCAGGAGTTCCATGTTGAGGCCGAGGCCGCGGACTTCCTTCACGAGCACGTTGAAGGATTCCGGCACGCCGGCCTCGAAGTTGTCTTCGCCCTTGACGATCGACTCGTAGACCTTCGCACGGCCCGCCACGTCGTCCGACTTGACCGTGAGCATCTCCTGCAAGGTGTAGGCGGCCCCATAGGCTTCGAGCGCCCAGACCTCCATCTCCCCGAAGCGCTGACCGCCGAACTGCGCCTTGCCCCCGAGCGGCTGCTGGGTGACGAGGGAGTACGGACCCGTGGAACGGGCGTGGATCTTGTCATCCACCAGGTGATGCAGCTTGAGCAGGTATTTCATGCCCACCGTGACCTTGCGGGAGAATTTCTCGCCCGTGCGGCCATCGTAAAGGTCGGACTGCGCGGAGGTGTCGAACCCGGCCCGCGTCAGAGCGTCGTTGATATCGGCCTCTTTCGCACCGTCGAAGACCGGCGTCGCGATCGGCACGCCGCGCGTGACATTGCCCGCCGCCTCGATGAGGTGGTCGTCGTCCATCGGCGCGAAGCCTTCGTCGTAGACCTCTTCACCGTAGACGAATTTCAGCGCGTCACGGACCGGGGTCATGTCACCGGAGCGGCGATATTCGGCCAGCGCCTCGTCGACCTGGAGACCGAGACCGCGCGAGGCCCAGCCCATGTGGGTCTCGAGGATCTGACCGACGTTCATCCGCGAAGGCACGCCGAGCGGGTTGAGGCAGAAGTCGACCGGTGTGCCGTCCGCGAGGAAGGGCATGTCCTCCATGGGAACGACGCGGGAGATGACCCCCTTGTTCCCGTGGCGGCCGGCCATCTTGTCGCCCGGCTGAAGCTTGCGCTTCACCGCGATGAAGACCTTGACCATCTTCATCACGCCCGGCGGCAGGTCGTCGCCGCGACGGACCTTCTCCACCTTGTCCTCGAAGCGGTGCTCGAGTGCCCGTTTCTGCGCCTCGTATTGCGCGTTCAGGGCCTCGACGATCTGCGCGTCGGTCTCGTCCTCGAGGGCGAGCTGCCACCACTGGCCCTTGGAGAGCTGGCCGAGCAGGTCCTCGTCGATCGTGACGTTCGGACGCACGCCCTTCGGACCCTTCACGGCGACCTTGCCGAGAATGAGGTCTTTCAGACGGGCATAGATATTGCGCTCGAGGATCGCCATCTCGTCGTCGCGGTCGCGGGCGAGACGTTCGATTTCCTCACGCTCGATCTGGAGGCTGCGCTCGTCCTTCTCCACGCCGTGACGGTTGAAGACGCGCACTTCCACGACCGTGCCGTAATCGCCCGGCTTCACGCGCAGCGAAGTGTCCCGCACGTCGGATGCCTTCTCGCCGAAGATGGCGCGCAGGAGTTTTTCCTCCGGCGTCATCGGGCTCTCGCCCTTCGGCGTGATCTTACCGACGAGAATGTCACCCGGCTCCACATGGGCGCCGATATAGACGATGCCCGCCTCGTCGAGGTTGCGCAGGGCTTCCTCGCCGACGTTCGGGATGTCGCGGGTGATCTCTTCCGGCCCGAGCTTCGTGTCGCGGGCGGCGACTTCGAATTCCTCGATATGGACCGAGGTGAAGACGTCGTCACGCGCGATGCGCTCGGAGATCAGGATCGAGTCCTCGTAGTTGTAGCCGTTCCACGGCATGAAGGCGACGATCACGTTCTTGCCGAGCGCGAGTTCACCCATGTCCGTGGACGGACCGTCGGCGATGACCTCGCCCTTCGCGACTTCCTGACCCACCTTCACCAGCGGACGCTGGTTGATGCAGGTGTTCTGGTTCGAGCGCTGGAACTTGCGCAGACGGTAGATGTCCACGCCCGGATCGCCCGGCTCCAGATCCTCGGTCGCCCGGATCACGACGCGGGTCGCGTCGACCTGGTCGATCACGCCTGCCCGACGCGCCTGGATGGCGGCGCCGGAGTCGATCGCGACCTTGCCTTCCATGCCGGTGCCGACGAGCGGCGCCTCGGCCCGCAGGAGCGGCACGGCCTGACGCTGCATGTTCGCCCCCATCAGGGCGCGGTTGGCGTCGTCATTCTCGAGGAACGGGATGAGCGCTGCGCCGACCGACACGAGCTGTTTCGGCGACACGTCGATCAGGTCCACGTTGGCCGGCGGGTTCAGCGCGTGCTCGCCACCCTCGCGGGTCGAGACGAGATCGTTCACGAACCGGCCCTCGGCATCGAGATTGGCGTTCGCCTGCGCCACGGTGTGACGCATTTCCTCGGTCGCCGACATGTAGGACACTTCGTCGGTCACCTGACCGTCGACGACCTTGCGATAGGGGGTTTCGATGAAGCCGTACTTGTTCACGCGCGCGAAGGTCGCGAGCGAGTTGATGAGACCGATGTTCGGCCCCTCCGGCGTCTCGATCGGGCACATCCGGCCATAGTGGGTGATATGGACGTCGCGCACCTCGAAGCCCGCGCGCTCGCGCGTCAGGCCACCCGGCCCGAGCGCGGAGAGACGCCGCTTGTGCGTCACTTCCGACAGCGGGTTGGTCTGGTCCATGAACTGCGACAGCTGCGAGGAGCCGAAGAATTCGCGCACCGCGGCGGCGGCCGGTTTCGCGTTGATGAGATCCTGCGGCATGACCGTGTCGATCTCGACCGAGGACATGCGTTCCTTGATCGCGCGCTCCATCCGCAGGAGGCCGACGCGATACTGGTTTTCCATCAGCTCGCCGACGGAGCGGACGCGGCGGTTGCCGAGGTGGTCGATGTCGTCCACCTCACCCTTGCCGTCGCGCAGCTCCACGAGCGCCTTGATACAGGCGACGATGTCCTCCCGGCGCAGGGTGCGCTGGGTGTCCGGCGCGTCGAGGTCGAGGCGCATGTTCATCTTCACGCGACCCACGGCCGACAGGTCGTAGCGCTCGCTGTCGAAGAACAGGCTGTCGAACAGCGTGGAAGCCGCCTCGACGGTCGGCGGCTCGCCCGGACGCATCACGCGATAGATGTCCATCAGCGCGGTCTCGCGGTTCCAGTTCTTGTCGCTTTCCATCGTGTTGCGGATGTAGGCGCCGACATTCACGCCGTCGATGTCGAGGACCGGGATCTCGGTGATCCCGTTGTCGAGCAACGTCTTGAGCGTGCCGCCGACGACGGTGCCGTCCTTGTCCATCTCATAGGTGAGCTCGTCGCCCGCCTCGACATAGATCGCGCCGTTTTCCTCGTTGATGATGTCTTTCGCGACGAACTTGCCCACGATCCGGTCGAAGGGCACGAGAAGCTCGGTCACCGATCCTTCGTCGAGGATCTTCTTGACCGCGCGCGGGGTCATCTTGTCGCCCGCCTTGCAGATCACTTCGCCCGTGGCCGCATCGACGAGGTCATAGGTCGGACGGGTGCCGCGCACGCGCTCGGGGAAGAAGCGGGTCACCCACCCCTTGTTCTTCTCGAGCTTGTAATCGACGGTGTCGTAATAGGCATCGCAGATCGCCTCCTGGTCGAGGCCGAGCGCGTAGAGCAGCGTCGTCACCGGCAGCTTGCGGCGACGGTCGATGCGCGCGTAGACGATGTCCTTGGCGTCGAATTCGAAATCGAGCCAGGAGCCGCGGTAGGGGATGATCCGGCAGGCAAAGAGCAGCTTGCCCGAGGAATGGGTCTTGCCCTTGTCATGATCGAAGAACACGCCCGGAGAGCGGTGCATCTGGGAGACGATCACGCGTTCGGTGCCGTTCACGATGAACGTGCCGTTCGGCGTCATCAGGGGCATGTCGCCCATGAACACGTCCTGTTCCTTGATGTCCTTCACGGATTTCGCGCCGGTGTCCTCGTCCACATCGAACACGATGAGACGCAGCGTGACCTTCAGCGGAGCCGAATAGGTCATGTCGCGCTGCTGGCATTCCTCGACGTCGTATTTCGGCGCCTCGAGCTCGTATTTCACGAATTCGAGCACGGCGGTCTCGTTGAAATCCTTGATCGGGAAGACCGACTGGAACACGCCCTTGATGCCTTCGCCGTCTTGCGGTTCGGAGGCGTCGCCGGATTTCAGGAACAGGTCGTAGGAGGATTTCTGAACCTCGATGAGGTTCGGCATTTCGAGAACTTCGCGAATTTTGCCGTAGTATTTGCGGAGCCGTTTCTGGCCAAGGAAGGACGATGCCATACGCGTCTATACCTTTTCACTTTTTCGCGAGCCACACGCCCCGTTGGGTGCCGGGAGATGTGCCCTGACGAAACAGAGGGTCGCGGTCTATTCCTGCCCCCTGCCCAAAAGGGGGCTCCCGACCGCTGCGACCTCTCCTTGGGAAACCCCCGCCCGCACCGGGCGGCGGGAGCTTTCCAAGACAGGTCCGGATGTTTGCCTGCCCTAAGACAGGTTCGGCTGGACCCGAAAAATCGGGTCCAGCCTGACATGTGGGTTGGCCCGGAGGCCGGAGGCCTCAGGCCAGCTCGACAGTCGCGCCAGCGGCTTCGAGTTTGCCCTTGATCTCTTCGGCTTCTTCTTTCGAAGCGCCTTCCTTGATCTTGCCGCCGGCTTCGACGAGCTCTTTGGCTTCCTTGAGGCCCAGGCCGGTGATGCCGCGGACTTCCTTGATCACGTTGATTTTCGAAGCGCCGGCGTCCTTCAGGACGACGTCGAATTCGGTTTTCTCTTCGGCAGCGGCCGCGCCGGCATCGCCGGCCGGGCCGGCCACCATCACGGCGCCGCCGGCGGCGGGCTCGATGCCGTATTCTTCTTTGAGGATTTCTTTCAGCTCTTGGGCTTCGAGAAGGGTGAGACCAACGATCTCTTCAGCGAGTTTTTTCAGATCAGCCATTGTACTGTTTCCGTTCGTTTAAGTGTGTTCCAACATGAGCCATTTCAACCCACGCAGGTGCATTTGGATGCTCAGGCAGCCTTTTCCTCGATCGTGGAAAGGATGCCCGCGATGTTCGAAGCGGGTGCGCCAATCGCGCCGGCGATGTTGGAAGCGGGTGCGCCGATGCAGCTCGCGATCTGAGCCAGGAGCTCTTCGCGGGAGGGCATCTTGGAAACACGCTCAACACCTGTGACGTCGAGACCTTCACCGCCCATTGCGCCACCGAGAATCTGTAGTTTCTCGTTGTCTTTGGCGTAATCCACGACCACTTTCGCAGCAGCGACAGGGTCTTCGGAATAGGCGAGAACGGTCATGCCGTTGAGAAGATCGCTGATCGGTTGGTTCGGCGTTCCCTCAAGGGCGATTTTGGCGAGCCGGTTCTTGGCAACGCGAACTGCACCACCGGCAGAGCGCATGCGCGCCCGCAGATCCTGCATTTCAGCAACCGTAAGACCTGCGTAGTGTGCAACGACGACCACGCCAGAGCTTTCAAAGATCTGACCGAGTTCCTCGATCACCTTTTCTTTTTGTGCTCTATCCACAGTTTTACTCCAAGTATGGGAGGGTTGCCCCTCCCGGCTCAATTCTACCTCGGCCTTGCAGGCCTCGGCTCGAAGTCCGGTTACGGGGCCGCGCCAAAGTCGCCCGAGGATCACCCCGGAGAAACTTGCCGTCTTTCCCGTCTCGGGCAGGAATTATGCGAGGCAGATCCCCCGCACCCACCGTCTCGGACGAAATGCAAATCAGCGCACGACGAATCGCACGCTTGTTTGCCTCGTTGCGTTTAACGGGGTTTGCCGGGCGGGGCAAGATGGGAGCGACAGAAACCTCCCGCAGATCGCCCGTTCGTGAGAATACCGGATCGACGACGAGCGTCAAGTCGGCGAAAAGGCGAAGGCGCCCCCGGAGGAGCGCCCTTCAAAAGTGTCGGAGCCGATCGCGCGGATCAGTTGCCGGTCGCGGAGTCCACCGAGACGGACACGCCCGGACCCATCGTCGAGGACAGGGAGACCTTCTTCATGTAGGTGCCCTTCGCGCCCGTCGGCTTCGCCTTCTGGACGGCATCGACAAAGGCGCGGATGTTCTGCGCCAGTTGCTCGGCGGAGAAAGACGCCTTGCCCACGCCGCTGTGCACGACGCCGGCCTTCTCGGCCTTGAACTGCACCTCACCGCCCTTGGCGGCTTCGACAGCGGCCTTGATGTCCATCGTCACGGTGCCGACCTTCGGGTTCGGCATCAGGTTGCGCGGGCCAAGGATCTTGCCGAGACGGCCGACGATCGGCATCATGTCCGGGGTCGCAATGCAGCGGTCGAACTCGATCGTGCCGCCCTGGATCGTTTCCATCAGGTCTTCGGCACCGACGATATCCGCACCGGCGGCCTGCGCTTCGTCAGCCTTCGCGCCACGGGCGAAGACAGCGACGCGGACGGTCTTGCCGGTGCCGTTGGGCAGGGTGACGACGCCGCGAACCATCTGGTCGGCGTGACGGGGATCGACACCGAGGTTCAGCGCGATTTCAACGGTTTCATCGAATTTCGCGGTGGCGTTCGCCTTGATCAGGTCGAGCGCGTCCTCGACGCTGAGGTTTTCCTTGCCGACGAAGGCTTCGCGAGCCGCGCGGGTACGTTTGCCAAGTTTCGCCATCACTTCACCTCGATGCCCATGGATTTCGCGGAGCCGAGGATGATCTGCATCGCGCCCTCGACGTCGTTCGCGTTCAGATCCTTCATCTTCGCTTCGGCGATCTCGCGCACCTGCGCGACGGTCACAGTCGCGATGGTCTCGCGGCCCGGCAGCGCAGCCCCCTTGGGACGGTTGCGCTTGCCCACCGGCTTCAGACCGGCGGCCTTCTTGAGATAGAACGACGCCGGCGGCGTCTTGATGTCCATCGAGAAGGATTTGTCGGAGTAGTAGGTGATCACGGTCGGGCACGGCGCACCGGGCTCCATGTCCTGCGTCTTGGCGTTGAACGCCTTGCAGAATTCCATGATGTTGATGCCGCGCTGACCCAGCGCCGGCCCCACGGGCGGGGACGGGTTCGCCTGACCGGCGGGCACTTGCAGCTTCATCGTGCCTGCGAGTTTCTTAGCCATTGGCCTTTTCCTTTCCAACCCCTGCGAAACGCGTTTCACAGGGTCTCATGTTGTGTGGTCTGGTCCGGACAACGCGTCGCCCTCGCCTCCCACGGCTCATGCCCCGACGGGGCTCGCGCGCCAGCCGGCGCGCGCGTTCCTCAGGCCCGCTTGTTGACCTGAGTGAATTCCAGCTCGACCGGCGTCGCCCGGCCGAAGATCGAGACGGAGACCTTGAGGCGCTGGTTGGCCTCGTCGACCTCTTCCACCATGCCGTCGAACCCCTCGAAGGCCCCTTCGGAGACGGAAACCTGCTCGCCCACCTCGAAGGTGATGGTCGAACGCGGCGCCTCCGCGCCCTCCTCGACGCGGCCGAGGATCGCCTCAACCTCGCTGTCGCGCATCGGCATCGGCTTGCCGAAGGAACCGAGGAAGCCGGTCACCCGGTTGATCGAGTTGATCAGGTGATAGCCCTCGTCGGTCATCTCCATGCGCACGAGCACATAGCCCGGCATGAAGCGACGCTCGGTCGTCACCTTCTTGCCCCGGCGCACCTCGATGACCTCCTCGGTCGGCACCAGGACCTCTTCGATCTGATCCTCAAGGCCCTTTTCCGCCACAGCCGTCTTGATCGCTTCGGCGACTTTTTTCTCGAAATTCGAGAGAACGCTCACCGAATACCAACGCTTCGCCATGGTGCCTTTGCCTTTTCATCTCTCCGGCAGGGCGCCGGATGTCGTTAATCTTCACGCTCTCGCCGGAACAATAAAGCGGCGCGCAACGCGAATCGCTGCACGCCCGGTCCGAAAGAGTGCGCCCGCTCTATACGCTCGCCGCCGCAAGTTCAACCCTTTCGGCCCCCGCCCGGCGCCTCCGGACCGGTGAGCCGGCACCGGGCGCTCCCCCTCCGTGGTTCCACCACGGTGGCGACGAAGAAGATCTTCGCGGCCCTGCAACGCGGCACAGCGGGTCGGTGATCGTGTCGAAGACTCCGGGCATCGCGGTCTCCTTTCGCGAGACCGCCGTCCGGCGTGGCCTGCTCAGCCGAACAGGTTCAGAAATCCGGTGAGGCCGGTGCGGATCGCGAGATCCACGAGGAAGAAGAAGGTCGCCGTCAGCGCCGACATGATGAAGACCATGATCGTCGTCAGCATCACCTCGCGACGGGTGGGCCAGACGATCTTCGAGATCTCCGAGCGGGTCTGCTGGATGAACTGAAGCGGGTTGGTCTTGGCCATGGTCTCGTCCTGCACTCTCAAGGTTTCGGCGCATGTACGCCAGGACCGTGCCGATTTCAACCCTCGCGACGGTGCCGCGCCCGGAGCGCGCTGTCGTCGTGGCGGCGGGAGGAATGGCAGGGGCAGCAGGGCTCGAACCCGCGACCTACGGTTTTGGAGACCGTCGCTCTACCAGCTGAGCTATACCCCTAAGGCCGTGCGTTGAGATACGAAAGGGTCACGTCCTTTGCAAGCGGGAATCGCGGTCGGAGACAAAGAAAAGAGGCCCCGGCGGGGCGGGGCCTGCCGATCCTGACCCTCGGCTCTCACTGCACGGAGGTCGCCGGCATCGGCCGACATGGCAAAAAAGGGCACCCCGTTTGGGATGCCCTTCCTTGTTCCCGACCGGCGGGCGTCTCGTCGCTTTGGCGTGCCAAACCGACGGCCGCACCCGCCAGAGGCTCTTGCGGAGCCCGAGCTTACTCGAGGATCTTCGACACGACGCCCGAACCCACGGTCCGGCCGCCTTCGCGGATGGCGAAGCGCAGGCCCTCTTCCATCGCGATCGGCGCGATCAGCTCAACCGTGAACTTCAGGTTGTCGCCCGGCATCACCATCTCGGTCCCGTCCGGAAGCTGAACCGTCCCCGTCACGTCCGTCGTCCGGAAGTAGAACTGCGGACGGTAGTTCGCGAAGAACGGCGTGTGGCGGCCGCCCTCTTCCTTGGTCAGGATGTAGACCTCGGATTCGAACTTCTTGTGCGGCTTCACGGAGCCCGGCTTGCACAGCACCTGGCCGCGCTCCACCTGGTCGCGGTCCACGCCGCGCAGCAGCGCGCCGATGTTGTCGCCCGCTTCCCCGCGGTCGAGCAGCTTGCGGAACATCTCGACGCCCGTGCAGGTCGTCTTCTTCGTGTCCTTGATCCCGACGATCTCGATCTCGTCGCCCACGTTGATCACGCCGCGCTCCACGCGACCCGTCACAACCGTGCCGCGGCCGGAGATCGAGAACACGTCCTCGATCGGCATCAGGAACGGCTGGTCCACCGCGCGCTCCGGCTCGGGGATATACTCGTCCACCGCCGCCAGAAGCTCGCGGATCTTGTTCTCGCCGATTTCCGGATCACGGCCTTCGAGCGCGGCCAGAGCCGACCCCGCGATGATCGGAATGTCGTCGCCGGGGAAGTCGTATTCCGACAGAAGCTCGCGCACTTCCATCTCCACGAGCTCCAGAAGCTCCTCGTCGTCGACCTGGTCGACCTTGTTGAGGAACACGACGAGCGCCGGCACGCCGACCTGACGCGCGAGCAGGATGTGCTCACGGGTCTGCGGCATCGGGCCGTCGGCCGCGTTCACCACCAGAATGCCGCCGTCCATCTGCGCCGCACCCGTGATCATGTTCTTCACATAGTCGGCGTGGCCGGGGCAGTCCACGTGCGCGTAGTGCCGGTTCTCGGTCTCGTATTCCACATGCGCCGTCGAAATCGTGATCCCGCGCGCCTTCTCTTCCGGCGCGCCGTCGATCTGGTCGTAGGCCTTGAAGTCGCCGAAGTATTTCGTGATCGCCGCCGTCAGCGTCGTCTTCCCGTGGTCAACGTGGCCGATCGTGCCGATGTTCACGTGCGGTTTGTTGCGCTCAAACTTACCTTTAGCCATAGCGTGGCCCCTCTTGGGTTGCAGGGCCGAACACTGGCCCGGAATTAACATCGCGGGCTAGTTATTGGCTCCGGAGCGGAAAATCAAGCGTCAGTTGTCATTCGCGGCAGGCGGAACGGCATCCGGGGCGAGAACTTCGAGCGCGGCGCGCGCATCGTCGGCCTCGCTGCCCTCCGGGGCGATCGGTTCGACACCGAACCACCGGCCGTTTTCCTGAAGCCAGCGCTCGACCTTGAGCGCGGCGTTGCGGGTCAGGATGTCGAGCTGTTCCTCCCGCGAGCGGGTGAGGCCAGAGCCGATCACCGTCTCGCCAGTCAGGCTTTCGAACACCACGATCACCTTCGGCTTCTCGGTCAGTTTCCTGTTTTGCGAATCGTCCCAGATGTTCACCGCGAGCACGAGGATGGATTTCGGCGTGAACAGCACCGGCAGGCCCGGTGCGGCAAGCCCGTAGGCATCCACCTTGATCCCGATGTGATAGAGCTTGTCCCCCTCGTAGCGACCGAGCCGCTCCTGGATCGTCGCGGTAAGCGCCGTTTCGATCTCCTCCTCCGTCGCCTCGCGCGAGAACGGCGCCTTCTGCGCATCCTTGGCGATGACGACATTGTGCCCGAGCCGGAAATCCCCGAGATCGACGAGCGGCGTCTCGGCCGTCACCTTCGCGGCGTCACTGCCGCAGGCGACGAGAGCGAGGAGCGACAGGCCAGAGAGGGCATGGCGGGCGAATGAGATCATGAGGCATCCTTCCGAAGGTCGTGGCCTTTAAGTCATGGCCTTAAGGGTTAGCGCGACAGGCGCGCCGTGGCAATCTTCGCGCGTTCATTCGCAGATCCCGCGCAGGCGCTGCCAATCGGCCGGGACGAGGACCGGCACGCCCGGCCCCGTGTAACCTTCGGCGGCGGCACGGGCGCGCGCGACGCGGTCTCCGAGTTGCGGATGGCTCGCCAGGTGGCTCGACAGGCTCCCCGCCTCGCCCTGTTCGGCTTGCAGACGCTCGAACAGCGGGGCGAGCGCGCCGGGCGAGATCTCCGCGCGCGGCAGTATCTCATGGGCATAGGCATCCGCGGCGCTTTCCGCCTCCTGCGAATAGCGCGCGTTCACGAGCTGGTTGGCCGTCATCAGCACGAGCGTCCCGCCGGCGAAATCACCGAAGACGAGCGAAAGGACGCCGAACGTGCCGACGGCGCGCAGCGCATGGCGGGTCGGATCGCGATGCGCGACATGGCCCATCTCATGCGCGATGACCGCGGCGACCTCCTCGGGCGCCTCCGCAGCGTCGATCAGCCCGCGCATGACGACGATCCGCCCGCCCGGAAGCGCGAAGGCGTTGACCATATCGAGGTCGAGCACGGTCAGCGTCACGGCGTCGGGGGAGAGAGTGGACGCCGCGATCAGCTTCCGCTCCATCCGGTCGAGGGCCGCGAGGCCGGGCGGGGCGGTGCATTCGCGGATCGGCAGGACGTCTTCGGAAAAGGCGGCGCGGATCTGGTCGTAGGTCCGGTCCCCCAGCGCGCGCTCCCCCTCCACGGGCAGGAGCGCGGCGAGCTGGCCGGCGATGGCCGGGATCAGCACGAGGACGATGAGCCCTACCGATGCAACCGCGCCAGCCATCAGCGCCGCGAGCCGTCCGCGCCCGGAGACCGGCGCGCGGCGCCCGAGATCCGGCGCGGCGGCCTCGATCCGCGACAGCAGGGCGGGATCCTCGACATAGAGCCGCGCCTCCGGGGTGAGGACATTGGTCAGGACGCCGAACCGCTGGCGACGGCGTTCGAGGCGCGACTGTCCCTCGACCCGGCGCAGGTGCGGAAGCGGCCAGTTCCGCGGGTTTCCCTCCGGCCCGTCCCCCCGACAGCGCAGCGAAAGCCTGTCTTCGGCAGTGTCGAACTGCACATAGACCGTATGCCGCTCCGCCGTCCGGCCGTCGACGAAATCGCAGGGCACGCCCTCGGGTGTCGGAGCCCAGGGACCGGACGTCATATCGCCGCTCCCAGGTCGAAAGCCTCGGCCATGCCCTCGGCCTCGCCCGCCTCGTCCCGCCCGCGCTGGCCGATCTCGCGAAAATGCTCTGCCCCGGTGATGGTGAGGGTTTCCGAATAATGCCGCCAGACCGGAAAAAGCACGAAGGTCTGGCGAAAGACCGCGAAGAACAGGAGCGTGGACATGTAGAGGAAGAGCGCGAAGGCGAGCGCGGCCTCGGGAGACGGCAGACCGTCGCCGCCGCCCACCTCTCCGTCTGCGACGGCGCCGCTCGCGAAGATGCCGAGATCCCGCAGCCCCGGATAGACGAGGAGCAGCACGGTCGAGGCGGCGGCGGCGACCGCGAGGGAGGCGAGCGTGGTGAAGACGTTGGTCAGGACATAGCCCGACAGGTTCAGCCACAGGACCCGCGGGAAGGAGGCGGTGGAGATCAGTCCGACGCCGCCGGCCGTCTTGTGCCCCGCCATGTAGCGCAGCGCGACCACGCGGTAGCGCAGATAGGCCAAAGCCGCGACGCAGCCGAGGCCGAGCGCGCCGGAAATCGCCCGGATCTCCCGCCCCCCGTCTCCCGCGGCGCCGACGACGAATGGTTCCTGTAACACGAAGGCATTCACGATCAGCGCGATCGCTGCCCAGCCCGACAGAAGCGCCGGAAGAAAGGGCGGCAGGAGCGCGCTCCATCGCCCGCCCTGGTGCAGCCGCGCCGTGCCGAACCAGGTGCGGTCGACGCGGAATTGCTCGAGCTTGAAGGTCATGCGCGGCCAGAGCGCGCCGAGCGTCAGCAGGGTGAGCACAAGATGCCCCGTCGCGTGCAACGCATAGCGCCCGGCGGCGGGATCGAGCCCGAAGCGGATGCCCCGCCAACGGGTGCGCGCGTAGACATAGCGTTTCGCACGGTAGGACGCGAAGAAGATCAGCGGCACGGCCAGTGCGGCGGCGACGAGCCAGGCCTCGAACTCCTCCTGGAACAGGGCGTAGGACGCAAAGAGGAGCGAGAGCGCGACGACCCCGATCAGCAGTGCGAGGATGACGAGCGCGACGAGGAAGCCGGTGAATTTCTCGATCCCGCGCCCGACATATTCGAGCGGCGTGCCGCCCGGCCGCACCGCCGACCAGAAATGCCGCCTGAGCCGGGTCTTCATCCAGAAGCGATAGAAGCCGAGCGTCACCACCGACAGCGCCCCGGTCCAGAGCGAGAGCGAGAGGAGCGGGCCGAGCCGCCCCTCGAACTCGGTTTTCAGAAGTTGCGCCATACCCATGGCCCTCGTGAACGTGATCTGCCGGTCAGGTGAACCTGTTGTTGCGCGGGAAGCCATGCGGCGGCTGCCGTCCCACCCCGGCACGCTTGCCGAGCCACGGGCCCAGGTCGCGTTCGGTCCGGGTGTTGCCGCCGCCCATGGTCCAGCTCAGCCCCTCCTCGAGGTTGAAGGTCGTCAGATCCGACAGGCCGCCATCGAGCTCCAGCGTGCCCTGCGCTCCGCGTGCCTGGTTGTATTTCTGCAACCGCACCCCCTTGCCGCGGCCGAGTTCCGGCACTTCGGACAGCGGGAAGACGAGGAAGCGGCGGTTTTGCGACACGATGGCAACATGATCGCCGCGCACGCGGTGCACCACGACGGCCTTTTCCTCGTCCTTCACGTTCAGAACCTGCTTGCCCGAACGGGTCTGCGCCACCACATCCCTTTCGGCGATCTGGAACCCGTTGCCGGCGTTCGAGGCGACGAGCAGCTTGCCCTCGGGATCATGGGCGAAAATGTCGACGATGTCCGCCTCGTTGGGCAGGTCGACCATCAGCCGCACCGGCTCGCCCATGCCGCGCCCGCCCGGAAGGTTCGCCGCCGACAGCGTATAGAAGCGCCCGTTCGACCCCATCATCAACAACTTGTCCGTCGTCTCCGCATGGAAGATGAACCGCGGCCCGTCGCCGTCCTTGAACTTCAGCTCGCGCGTCAGGTCGATATGGCCGGACATGGCCCGGATCCAGCCCATCTGCGACAGCACGACGGTGATCGGCTCGCGCTCGATCATCGCCTCGAGCGGGACGTCCTCGACCTCCGCGGCCTCGGCGAATTGCGTCAGGCGCTGGCCGCGGTCGTAGTCCTTGCCGAATTTCTTCTTCGTCTCCCGGAGCTCCTCGGAGATCCGGTCCCACTGCCGCTCCTCCGAGCCGAGCAGCGCGACAAGGCCCTCCTTCTCCTCCAGAAGCGCGTCGCGCTCCCCGATCAGCTCGATCTCCTCGAGACGGCGCAAACTGCGCAGGCGCATGTTGAGGATCGCCTCGGCCTGCACCTCGGTCAGTTCGCCCTGCCCTTCCCTGGCAGGCAGCGGCGAGACATACTCCTTTTCCGACATCGCGCGCGCTACGTCGCGGCCCCAGTCCTCGGCCATCAGCGCGGCCTTCGGATCGTCGTCGTAGCGGATGATGTCGATCACCCGATCGAGGTTCAGGAAGGCGATGATGAAGCCTTCGAGCACCTCGAGCCGGTGGTCGATCTTCTCCAGCCGATGCTGCGAGCGGCGTTGCAGCACCACGCGCCGGTGGTCGAGCCAGGCGCGCAGCACTTCCTTGAGCGAACACACTTTCGGCGTGCGCCCGTCGATCAGCACGTTCATGTTGAGCGAGAAACGTGTCTCGAGGTCCGAGTTGCGGAAGAGCGTGCTCATCAGCACTTCGGGATCGACATTCTTCGACTTCGGCTCGAGGATCACGCGGATGTCCTCGGCGCTCTCGTCGCGCACGTCGGCGAGGATCGGCACTTTCTTCGTCTGGATCAGTTCCGCGAGCTTCTCGATGAGCTTCGATTTCTGGACCTGATAGGGGATCTCCGTCACCACGATCTGCCAGACGCCGCGGCCCAGATCCTCGACTTCCCATTTCGCGCGCAGGCGGAACGATCCGCGCCCCGTGGCATAGGTCTTCGCCATGCTCTCGCGCGGCTCGACGATGATGCCGCCGGTCGGGAAATCCGGGCCCCGGACGTAGTTCAGCAGCGTGTCGTCACGCACGTCCGGCGTCCGGATCATGTGCAGCGAGGCATCGATCAGCTCGGAGATATTGTGCGGCGGAATGTTCGTGGCCATGCCCACCGCGATCCCCGCGGCACCGTTGGCCAGAAGGTTCGGAAAGGCCGCCGGAAGCACCTCCGGCTCGCGCAGCGTCCCGTCGTAATTGTCGCGAAAATCGACCGCATCCTCGCTCAGCCCCTCGAGCAGCGCCTCCGCGGCGATGGTCATCCGCGCCTCGGTGTAGCGCGAGGCCGCCGGATTGTCGCCGTCGATATTGCCGAAGTTGCCCTGCCCGTCGACCAACGGATAGCGGACGTTGAAATCCTGCGCGAGACGCGCCATCGCGTCATAGATCGCGGTGTCGCCGTGCGGGTGGTAATTGCCCATCACATCGCCCGAGATCTTCGCCGACTTACGGAATCCCCCGTTCGAGGAGAGGCGCAGCTCGCGCATCGCATAGAGGATGCGCCGGTGCACGGGCTTCAGCCCGTCGCGCGCGTCCGGAAGCGCGCGATGCATGATCGTCGAGAGCGCATATTGAAGATAGCGCTCGCCAATGGCACGGCGCAGCGGTTCGAAGGACTCCGCGAGGGGGCCCCCGGCATTGTCGGGATCTTGGGTCAAATCACTGCTCATGGGATCTGAATACTACCGCCCCCCGCCTGCGGCAAGCCGCACCTTCCCGCCGCGGTGCCTCCGAAGACGGTAAAATCGGAAATGGCAAGTTTTTCGGAACTTTCCCCCGCCGATGCGCGTAGAATCGCTTAGAATGACCATGCGTTCAAAGGTATTGAGGGACACGGTATGTTGCGTCTGACCGCACTCACCCTTGCGGGACTTTACGCCGCTTTCACCATCTGCGGCAGCGATCTTTCGCCCGAGGAACAGGCCGCCTGGGACGCCCGGAAGACAGGGCGGACCTCGGTCGTCGCGACGCTCGGGGACACCCTGAAGACCGCTTTCGCAGGCCAGTCCCTCCGCCAGGGCGACTATGTCCCCACGCTCGCAGAGATGCGCGTCCAGAAGGAGCCGGCGCCCGACCGCGTCAACGACGCCCCCGCCCCCGACGGGCTCGTGCAGATGGCAAGCTATGACGGCGCCCGGCCCGCGGTCGCGCAGACCGCGGCGGGTCCCGTCCCGGTGACGCCCGCGACGGCGACCACGCATGTGAGCGATCCGGAAAAGCTCGCGGCCCTCGTCAAGCCGGACGCCGCCGACCGGAAGAAAGCGGCGGAAGACCTGCGCGAGGTCACCGCCTCGCGGGTCAACGTGCGCTCCGGTCCCTCGACCGCCAATCCCGTACTCGACCAGGTCGTCCGCACCGACATCGTGCAGGTCGTCGAGGACACCGGCACCGGCTGGGTGAAGATCCGGATCGAGGGCGACGGGATCGAAGGCTATATGGCCGCGCGTTTTCTGACCGACTACGGCGAGTAGGCGGTTTTCGCGCCGCCCCCGATGCAGTAAGCCTTCCGCCATCCGTGCGGGAGGTCTTTCGTGAAATCCATCCTCATCACCGGCTGTTCCTCCGGCATCGGCCGTCATGCCGCAGGATATCTGAAGACCCGTGGCTGGCGCGTCCTCGCCGCCTGCCGGGCGCAGGCGGATGCCGACCGGTTGACCTCCGAAGGATTCGAGAGCGTTCGCCTCGACTACGAAGACCCCGCCTCCATCGCGGAGGGCTTCGAGGAGGCGATGGCACGCACCGGCGGCAGGCTCGACGCGCTCTTCAACAACGGGGCCTATGCGATCCCCGCGGCGGTCGAGGATCTTCCCGTCGCGGCGCTGCGCCGGAATTTCGAGGCGAACCTGTTCGGCTGGCACGACCTCACGCGCCGCGTTATTCCGGTGATGCGCGCGCAGGGTCACGGCCGGATCGTTCAATGCTCTTCCGTCCTCGGCCTCGTCGCGATGCCCTGGCGCGGCAGCTACAACGCCACGAAATTCGCCCTCGAGGGCCTGACCGACACGCTGCGCCTCGAGATGCGCGGCACCGGCATCCATCCGATCCTGATCGAGCCCGGCCCCATCGGCACCGCCTTTCGCCTCAACGCGCGGCGCCAGTTCGACCGATGGATCGACTGGCAGTCCTCCGCCCGCGCCGACCAGTATCGCACGACCCTCGTCCCGCGGCTCTACAAGGCCGCCGAAACCTCGAAACCCGATCCGTTCGAGCTCGGCCCCGAGGCGGTGAGCCGAAAGCTCCTGAAGGCGCTGGAGGCGCGCCGCCCGCGCGCGCGCTATTACGTCACCACGCCCACCTATGTCGCCGCCCTCTCCCGCCGTCTGCTGCCGCAAGGGCTCAGCGACCGGCTCATGGGCCGGATCTAGATCGCAATCGTGGCTTGGGCGACGCACCCGAACGGGCTATGTCCTGAGCCAGAAGCCAGAAAGGAACCGCAATGTCCGAGTCATTTCTCTACGTCATCGGCGCCGGCTGCCTGATCGTCCTGCTGATCCTCGCGTTCGGCATAGGCCAGTTCGGACGCGGCGGGGCCGAAGGCGCGAAACGCTCCAACAAACTCATGCAGGCCCGCATCGCCGCCCAGCTCGGCGTCGTCATCCTCGTGGTGATCTTCGTGGCCCTTCGCAAATCGGGGAACTGACATGGTCGTCCTGAACAAGATCTACACGCGCACCGGCGATGCCGGCGATACCGCCCTCGGAAACGGCACTCGGGTGCCGAAATACGACAGGCGGGTCGAGGCCTATGGGACCGTGGATGAGGTGAATGCGGCGCTCGGACTGGCCCGGCTCCACGCCGAAGGCGATGTCGATGCCGCGCTCTCGCGGATCCAGAACGACCTTTTCGATCTCGGCGCCGACCTGTGCCGGCCGGATCCCGGACAGGATGCGGAGGCGAAACATCCGCCGCTGCGCATGGTCGCCGAACAGGTCGACCGCCTCGAACGCGAGATCGATGCGATGAACCGGGACCTCGCGGCCCTGCGCTCCTTCGTCCTGCCCGGCGGTTCGGCGCTGGCCGCGCATCTGCACCTGTGCCGCACGGTCGCCCGGCGGGCGGAGCGGCGCACGGTCGAGCTTGCCTCGGCCGAAGAGGTGAATGCTGCCGCAGTGAAATATCTCAATCGCCTCTCCGACTGGTTCTTCGTGGCCGCGCGCGCGGCGAACGGCAACGGCGCCCAGGACGTGCTCTGGGTGCCCGGAGCGAACCGCTGATCCCGCCCCGCGGACGTTCGGTTCGCCCCGAACGTCGCGTCCTGCCCGGCATATCCGACGTTTTGGGGGTGTCTTCTGCGTCCGCAAAGAGCTAAGAAAATTGCCGGAGAGCTTGATGCCCCCGCGCGCCGGGCGGCGACGACATTAGGGAGTTTACGCCATGAAGGTATTGGTGCCCGTCAAACGGGTGATCGACTACAACGTGAAGGTTAAGGTTAAGGCGGACGGCACGGGTGTCGATCTTGCGAATGTGAAGATGTCGATGAACCCGTTCGACGAGATCGCGGTGGAGGAGGCGATCCGGCTGAAGGAGGCGGGTGTTGCGACCGAGGTTGTGGTCGTGTCGATCGGGGAGAAGAAGGCGACGGACACGCTGCGCAACGCGCTCGCGATGGGGGCGGACCGGGCGATCCTCGTGGAGGAGGCGCAGGGCGTGGAGATCGAGCCGCTCGCCGTGGCGAAGATCCTCGCGAAGGTGGCGGAGGCGGAGAGCCCCGATCTGGTGATCCTCGGCAAGCAGGCGATCGACAACGACATGAACGCCACCGGGCAGATGCTGGCCGCGCTGCTGGGCTGGGGCCAGGCGACCTTCGCCTCCGAGGTGAAGGTCGGAGACGGCAAGGCCGTGGTGACCCGCGAGGTCGACGGCGGGTTGCAGACCATCTCCGTGCCGCTGCCGGCGATCGTCACCACCGACCTGCGCCTCAACGAGCCGCGCTATGCCTCCCTGCCGAACATCATGAAGGCGAAGAAGAAGCCGCTCGAGGAGAAGACGGCCGCCGATTACGGCGTCGACACCTCCCCCCGCCTGACGGTGGTGGCGACCGCGGAGCCGCCGGCGCGGGCCGCCGGGGTCCGGGTCGGCTCCGTCGACGAACTTGTCGCGAAACTCAAGGAAGGAGGGCTCGTCTGATGGCCGTTCTGTGTCTTGCCGAAGTTGCGGGCGGGGAGCTCGCCCCGGATGCCACCGCGAAGGCGGTCACCGCCGCCGCGAGCCTCGGGGAGGTGACGCTGCTGGTCTGCGGCCCCGCCGCGGCCGGAGAGGCCGCTGCCGGGATCGCGGGCGTCGCGAAGGTGCTCCTCGCGGAGGATGCCGCCTATGCCCACGGGCTGGCCGAGCCGCTGGCCGGGCTGATCGTCTCGCTGGCGGGCGATTACGCTCATATCGTCGCCCCCGCCACGACCACGGGCAAGAACGTGCTGCCGCGGGTGGCCGCGCTGCTCGATGTGATGGTCCTCACCGATGTCACCTCCGTCGTGGATGCCGAAACCTTCACGCGCCCGGTCTATGCGGGCAACGCTGTCCAGACGATACGCTCGAAAGATGAAAAGAAGGTTATCACCTTCCGCACCTCGAGCTTCGAGGCCGCCGGCAGCGGCGGCCCGGCGCCGGTGGAGAGCGTCTCGGGCGCGGGCGACAGCGGCCTGTCGGCCTTCGTGGAGGACAAGGTGGCCGAGAGCGACCGGCCGGAGCTGACCTCGGCGAAGATCGTGGTCTCGGGCGGGCGCGGGCTCGGGTCGGAGGAGAATTTCGCGATCGTCGAAAGCCTGGCCGACAAGCTCGGCGCAGCGGTGGGCGCCTCCCGCGCGGCGGTGGATTCGGGCTATGCGCCGAACGATCTCCAGGTCGGCCAGACCGGCAAGGTGGTCGCGCCCGAGCTCTATATCGCCGTCGGCATCTCCGGCGCGATCCAGCACCTCGCCGGCATGAAGGACAGCAAGGTCATCGTCGCGATCAACAAGGACGAGGAGGCCCCGATCTTCCAGGTCGCAGACTACGGCCTCGTCGCAGACCTCTTCGACGCCCTCCCCGAACTCACCGGGAAGCTCTGAGCGCGGTGAGCGCCCATAGATCAATCCGAAAGGCCCGCCTCGTGGCGGGCCTTTTCGTCGTGATACCCCCCGCGGTCAGAGCAAGCGCGCCAGCGCGTCCTGCAACACGGCCGCAGCCTTTTCCTGCACCACCGGACCAAGCATCTCGCGGGCCGCCGGAGCGTCGAGATCGGACCGGATCATCCGGTCGCAACCCTGCGCGACCTCCTCCCGCGTGCCGACCACCTCCACCAGACCCTTCACCGCCGGCCGGATCTCCTCCAGCATCGCGCGGGTGACGAAAAGCGGATCGCTCCCCAGCCGGTCGCAGCGGCGCATATCGTCCGGCGCATGGTCGGAGAGCCACAGGAGAAGGACGTTGCCGCGGAGCGTTTGCGTCATGTGGCGCATTCGGGCCACCCAGGCGTGGCGCAATTCCTGGCGCACGATCGCGAACCTTTCCCCCGATGCACGCGCAAGCGCCTGGAGCAGATGCCGCGTAAAGTTGATATCGGTGAAATCGATCTCCCCGTAGAGCGTCTGCAACAGGGGCGAGGCGCGCAGGAAGCGATCATTGCGCCGCGGATGCACCGCGTAGAAGCGGTTCGACATGTTCTGTGCCCCCGGAACCTGCAAGACCGTCAGCGCCGCCGCGCGGCAGAGGTCGAGGACGGTCCTGTCGTTGAGGAAGACGTCGATCCCCGCATTGACGCAGCCGAGATTGAGCGTGTCGACGCCCAGCCCCGCCGCCGCCAGGTCGGGAAAGGGACGGTCGACGAATTTTCCATAGGTTTCCGTGCCGCCGACGAAGGCGACATAGGGCCTGTCGAGATCCTTTTTCGGCCCGCGGAACAGGAGTTTCGAGGCGCCATAACGGCAGGGATAGTAGTTGAGCGCCCCCGCGCCCGGAGTCTGGTAAGCCATGATCCACCCACTGATCTGTATTTTCACCCTGCCGACAGAGTCGCAGACACAGGTTGCCAAATCGCTAATCCCTTAATTCGATGAAAATCTTTCCCCTCTGCCGTCCGCCTTAGCTCTTGAACCCCGCGCGAGGGCGGGCTTAAGGTCTGTCCAACTCAGCCACGGAGAGCACAGATGGAGATCACCAAGGTCGGCGTCGTCGGCGCGGGACAGATGGGCAACGGGATCGCGCATGTCTTCGCGCTCGCGGGCTATGACGTTCTGCTCAATGACATTTCCCAGGACGCGCTCGAACGTGCGCTGGACACGGTCCGGCGCAATCTCGAGCGGCAGATCGCGCGGGAGAAGATTTCCGAGGCGGAGGCGCAGGCGGCCGTGGGGCGGATCCGCACCACGCTGAAGCTCGAGGACCTGGGCGGGACCGACCTGGTGATCGAGGCGGCCACCGAGCGCGAAGACGTGAAGAACGCGATCTTCGAGCGCCTTCTGCCGCATCTGAAGCCGGAGACGATCCTCACCTCGAACACCTCGTCGATCTCCATCACCCGGCTCGCCTCGCGCACCGACCGACCGGAAAAATTCATGGGATTCCACTTCATGAACCCGGTACCGGTGATGAAGCTCGTGGAGCTCATCCGCGGGATCGCGACGGACGAGCCGACGTTCAAGACGCTGCTCGGCGTCGTCGAAAGCCTTGGCAAGACGGCGGCGAGCGCCGAGGATTTCCCGGCCTTCATCGTCAACCGTATCCTGATGCCGATGATCAACGAGGCGGTCTACACGCTCTATGAGGGGGTGGGGTCGGTGAAGTCGATCGACGAGTCGATGAAGCTCGGCGCGAACCATCCGATGGGGCCTTTGGAGCTTGCGGATTTCATCGGGCTCGACACCTGTCTCGCGATCATGAACGTGCTCCACGACGGGCTGGCGGATACGAAATACCGGCCCTGTCCGCTGTTGACGAAATATGTCGAGGCGGGTTGGCTCGGGCGCAAGACGCAGCGGGGGTTCTACGATTACCGGGGCGAAACGCCGGTTCCGACGCGATAGGCGACCGGTGCGGAGCCCGTTTCCGGCGGTCGGATTTGCGTCGGACTTCTGTCGGCCCTTCGTCCGGCGCCGCCTCAGTCCGTCCGGCCGCCGAGCGCAAGCGTGTGGGTGCGCATCCAGTCCATGAATTCGCGCGTGTTCGCCTGCCAGGGCGCGAGATCCTGCGGCGTCAGCGGGTCGCCGATGATCGGCGACTGCGGCTTGTCGAGCGCCTTTGCGATCTCGTGCAGCAGCAACCCCTGCCGGACGCTGGGGGAGATCTTGTCCGCGATCTGGTAGAGGCGCGTGTTGCGACCCGGAAAATAGATCGGCAGCACGGTCGCGCCGGATTTCAGCACCATCTTCGCCGTGAACGGGTTCCACGGCTTTTCCTTCACCGGGCCGAACCAGGTCTCGGAGGAGGCCACGGCCCCGGCGGGAAACAGGATGATGACCCCGCCCGCCCGGAGCTGGTCCATCGCCTCGTTGCGCATCTTGATCGACTGGCGGTGGCTGTCGGGCTCGTGCGGGAAGGGCACCGGAAGCATGAAGGGGTCGATTTCGCGAATGCCGGTCAGCAACGAGCGCGTCAGGATCTTGTAATCCGTGCGCACGCGGCCGATCAGATCCGCCATCACCAGCCCGTCGACAAGCCCGTGGGGATGGTTGGCGACCACGACGAGCGGCCCCTCCGCGGGGATCTTGGCAATTTGCTCGGCGGGGGTGCGCACCTCGACCCCCATCACCTCGAGCGCCTGATGGAAGAAGGGCTGCCCCATCGGCGTGCCCATGCGTTCGAACCGGCGGATCCGGCGCAACAGCGGCAGCTTGCCGGTCACCCATTCGATCGACCGGATGATCGCGACCCTTGACGGATCGGAAAACGTCCCGGCATAGGACAGCCGGCGCGCGTCGTAGCGCACGAAATCGGGATCACCGGGTTTGGGGGCGTGGTTCTCCGTCCCGTCTGCGTCGGGGTGAGACACGTTACATATCCTCGCCAAATCTGTCCTTGATCAGGGCCTCGAGCGCGTCCGCCAGAGCTTCGGCGTCGGGCCCGTCGGTGGTGACGTCAATAAGACTTCCCTTGGACGCTGCCAACATCAAAAGCCCCATGATGCTGTCGCCGGCGGTGCTCATCCCGTCCCTGGAAACCTCGGCGCGGGCATCGTATTCCTCGACGGTTTCGACGAATTTCGCGGAGGCGCGGGCGTGCAGCCCCTTCACGTTGACGATTTCATGGGTGCGCGTCACCGATGCCATGCCCGTTCCTGCCTGTCGTTCTTCTTGTCGTTCCGCCGCCTAGCGGCCCTGCACGTCAAAGCTGTCTATATATTTGCGGCCGGCGTCGAGCGCGTTGACCACGGCCTCGTTCACCGTCTTGTGACGCGACTTCGCGAGCTTGATGAGCATCGGCAGGTTCGCGCCGTAGATGATGCGGCGGTTGTCGCGGTGACAGGCCATGAGCGACAGGTTCGAGGGGCTGCCGCCGAACATGTCCGTCACCACCACGACACCGTCGCCACTGTCGACATCGTCGGCCGCCGTGCAGATTTCCCGCTGCTTGGCAGAGCGGTCGTGATCCGGCTCGATCGCGATCGCCTCGATCCCCGACTGCTTGCCCACGACATGTTCGACCGCCGCCAGGTATTCCTTGGCCAGTCCCCCATGCGCGACGATGACGATTCCGATCACGCGAGTTTCCCCGATCACGTGCCGCCCCGGCGGCGTTCAAGTTCCCTGTGCCTTATTGACACTTGCCAATCATGTTCCGCAAGGGCTTTGGCCAGATTTTCGGCCAGCGTCACCGATCTGTGTTGCCCTCCCGTGCAGCCGAAGGCGATGGAGAGGTGCTTCTTTCCCTCTTCCCTGTAGGCGGGCAGCAGCAGGAGCGTCAGTTCCAGCACCTTCCCGAAGAAGGCCGCATATCGCGGGTCGGCCTCCACATGGGCCCTGACCTCCTCGTCGCGGCCGTCGAACCCGCGCAGGGCCGGTTCCCAGTAGGGGTTCGCGAGGAAGCGCACGTCGAAGACCATGTCGACCCCGCGCGGCATCCCGCGCTTGTAGGAAAAGCTCTGGACGGTGACGGCCATGTCGGCGGCGCTGCCCTCCGCGAACCAGCGCTCGATCTCGTCGCGCAACTGGTGCGGCGTCATTTCCGAAGTGTCGATCAGAATATCGGCGCGCGACCGGATCGGGACGAGCAGGTCCTTTTCCCGCGCCACGCCGTCCTGGGCGGTCTCCGCCGGGGCGAGCGGATGGCGGCGGCGCGTTTCCGAATAACGGCGGATCAGGACATCGGCTTCGGCATCGAGATAGAGCACCTCCGCCTCGAGCGCCGGATCGCGCGTCAGTTCGTCGATCACCTCGATCAGCCCGGCGACCGAAAAGTCGCGGTTGCGCACATCGAGGCCCAGCGCCATCGGCCGCGCGAGGTCGCGCGCGTCCAGCAGCTTCGGCAGGATCGACATCGGCAGGTTGTCGATCACCTCGTAGCCCAGATCCTCGAGCGCGTTGATCGCGGTCGAACGCCCCGCGCCCGACGGCCCGGTCACGAGGACGATCCGGCGCCGGACCCCCGGTTGCGTCAATGCCGTCTGCCCGGTCTCGTCGGTCACGCGCGGCGGCCTCCCTTGAGCCATTGGATGAGCGCCGGGGCGAAATGCGGTCCGTCGACCCGGCGGATGAGGGGAATCGGAACTCCGATCAGGACATGTTCGCGCGGCTCTGGCAACCGCTCGGCCTCGGTCGCGGCGAGGTCGACCAGCCCGCACAGCCGCGCCTCCGGCAGCGGATCGGCGGCGAGCAGGCCGAGGCCGCGCGCCTCGATCAGTCCGGCGATCGCCTCGGGCGCGCTGGCCATGAGCGCCTGCCCCTCCGCGTCGCGGCGCAGGAGCGTGCGGTCGTCAGAGACGAGCCGAGCGCCGAGCGCCATCAGCGCGAGCGCGAGCGAGGACTTGCCCGAGCCCGACGGCCCCATGATCAGCAGAGCCCGCGTCGCGTCGAGCGCCACGCAACTCGCGTGGAGATTGACCGGCGGCGGCGCCTCCCTGTCGCCCGAGGCTCCGGGATCCCGCGCCACGGGTCAGACCGGCAGGCCGACGACGAAGCGCGCGCCGAGAGGTTCGGAGGTGATGTCGGCATCCGTCGGGCGGATGTTCTCCGCCCAGATGACGCCGCCGTGCGCTTCCACGATCTGCTTGGAAATCGCGAGACCGAGGCCGGAGTTGTTGCCGAACTGCCCGGCGGGACGTTCGGAGTAGAAGCGCCTGAAGATCTTCGAGAGGGCCTGGTCGGGGATACCGGGGCCGGTGTCCTCCACCACCACGAGCACCCGGCTGTCGCGCTTGCGCACCCAGACGCGGATCGCGTCGCCCTCCTCGCAGAAGGAGATCGCGTTGGTGATGAGGTTGACGAAGACCTGGGCGAGCCGCGCCTCGAGCCCCGAGATGACGATCGGCGTGTCGGGCAGGTCGGAGATGAATTCGACCCCATTGCGCTGCGCCTCCTGCGACAGGTAGTCGATGAGGTTGCCGAGCATGGTCAGCAGGTCGAATTCCTCCTCGTCCTCCTTCACGAGCTCGCTGTCGAGCCGGGAGGCGTTGGAGATGTCGGAGACCAGCCGGTCGAGGCGGCGCACGTCGTGCTCGATCACGTCGAGCAGCTTCTCGCGATGCTCCTCCTTCCGGATCATCCGCAGCGACCCGACGGCGGAGCGCAGGGAGGCGAGGGGGTTCTTGATCTCGTGGGCGACGTCGGCGGCGAACTGTTCGTTCGCGTCGATCCGGTCGTAGAGCGCGGAGACCATGCCGCGCAGCGCGGAGGAGAGCCGGCCGATCTCGTCGGGGCGGCCGGAGAGATCGGGGATGCGCACGCGCCCCGGAGCGAGTTTGCGGCTGTTCTTGTCCCGGCCGATTTCGGCGGCGGCGGCGAGATCGGCGAGCGGATTGGCGATGGTGGAGGCGAGCACGAGGCTCAGCCCGATGGAGACGAGGAAGGCGATGACGAAGACCTGGAGGATCTGTTCGCGCTCCACCCGGACGAGTTCGTCGATCTCCCCCTCGCCGGAGACGAGGCCGACGACGCCGAGCGTCTCCACCCGGCCGTCCACCTCGCGCGTGATCGGCGCGGCCACGGTGAAGACCGTCAGGCCATGGGCGTCGACGCTGGTGTCGACATTGATCTCGTTTCCGAGCGTCCGTGCAACGAGCGGGGCGACGCGCGCCGCGTCCTCGGCGATCACGGCGTTCTCCGCGGACCGCGCGGGGGTGATCGCGGACCAGATATTGTTGAGGAAATCGGAGATGACGGTCGTCCGCCGTTCGTCCTGAAGGCCGGCGACATTGGTCGGCCGCACGCGCGGGAGGCCCTCTGTCGAGGCGATGAGCGCGCCCTCGCGGTCATAGACGTAGACATGCTCGCGCAAGGGGATGGCGATCACCTCCGCGATCCTGCGGGCTCCCTCCGCGCTGGCCATGCCGCCGGGCACACCGTCCTCGCCGGCGTAGACCTCGATCATGTCGGCAATCAGCGCGGCCTCCGTCACCATCGCCATCTCGCGCTGGGTCACGAGGCTGTCGCGGAAGGGGTTGAGGTAGAGGATGCCCGCGACCATCAGGATGATGGCGACGAGGTTGAAGGTGACGATCTTCTGCGCCAGCGGGGAGCGGTTGATCGCGATGAAGCGGCGCCCCTCGCGCCGCGCGCGCAGGTCGGCGTCGGAGGTGCGCGGCGCGATCCAGTCATCGCCGAGCACGACATCCGCGTTCTCGCGCCTGCGTTTCGCCGGCCTGTCCATGCGGGGGGAAAAGACCATTACTCCTCGTTATACCTGTACCCGATGCCATAGAGCGTCTCGATCGCCGCGAAATCGGGATCGACGCTGCGCATCTTCTTGCGCAGGCGCTTGATATGGCTGTCGATCGTCCGGTCGTCGACATAGACCTGGTCGTCATAGGCCACGTCCATGAGCTGATCGCGCGACTTGACGAAGCCCGGACGCTGCGCGAGCGCCTGGAGCAGGAGGAATTCGGTGACGGTGAGCGTCACGTCCCTGCCCTTCCAGGTCACGGCGTGGCGCAGCGGATCCATCTCCAGCCCGCCGCGCACCATGACCTTCGTCTCCTCGGCCTCGCCGGTCTCCGCCCCCGCCATCGCCTCCTGGCGGCGCAGGAGCGCGCGGATCCGTTCGACGAGGAGGCGTTGCGAAAACGGCTTCTTCACATAGTCATCGGCCCCCATCCGCAGCCCCAGCACCTCGTCGATCTCGTCGTCCTTGGAGGTCAGGAAGATCACGGGCATGTTCGTCTTCTGGCGGACGCGCTGAAGCAGGTCCATGCCGTCCATGCGCGGCATCTTGATGTCGAAGACCGCCATGTCGGGGAGGCGCTTGCTGAACGCGTCCAGCGCCGATTGGCCGTCATTGTAGGTCTCCACCTCAAATCCCTCTGCCTCAAGGGTCATGGAGACGGAAGTAAGAATATTCCGATCGTCATCTACCAGCGCGATGCGAGACATTTTCCGTTCCTTCAACTGCTCTATTGCTCTATGAAAATCTGTTTTTTGCGGCATCATCCGGTTTTCACCTCTCCAGATCAAGCGAAACCGCGAATCACGGCCCCGGACCGGATCATCCAAATCGGAAAATTTCAAGGAATGGCTAAATTGCCTCACCTCCCGCCGTTCCCTGTCCAAACGGTCAGCTTTCGGTAGACGGGTTTTCGCCTGTTTGCGCTACCTGCGGCATGGTTGCGCTACCAACTGATTTCCTTGCTGTTTACGCGAGCGGCTCGCGTGATATAGCAACCCGGTCGGGTGTCAGGGATCGCCCGGCCGCGAATGGCCCTTTCGCGAGACTGACCTATTCAAAACGCCGACGAGGCGGGGAGTTGAACTCATGACAACCGGACGCGTGAACCCGGCTTTCACATTGGACGATCAAGGCATCACCGGGCTTGGCAATGTCTACTACAACCTTCTCGAACCGGCATTGATCGAAGAGGCGCTCAAGCGGGGCGAAGGCACGCTCGGCAAGGGCGGCTCGCTGATGGTGACGACTGGGGAACACACCGGGCGGTCGCCAAAGGACAAGTTCGTGGTACGAACCCCGGAGGTCGAAGACACGATCTGGTGGGAAAACAACAAGCCGATGGATCCTGCGAAGTTCGATGTGCTCTATGCCGACATGCTCGAGCACATGAAGGGCAAGGACTATTTCGTCGAGGATCTCTATGGTGGTGCGGACCCGGCGCATCGTCTCGACGTGCGCGTCGTCACCGAACTCGCCTGGCACGGGCTGTTCATCCGCACGATGCTGCGCCGTCCCGAGCTCAGGGAGCTCGACGATTTCACCGCCGATTACACGATCATCAACTGCCCGACCTTCACCGCCGACCCGGAGAAGCACGGCTGCCGCTCGGGCACGGTGATCGCGCTCAACTTCACGAAAAAGCTGATCCTGATCGGCGGCACGCAATATGCCGGCGAAAACAAGAAGGGCGTGTTCACGCTGCTGAACTACATCCTTCCGGGCAAGGGCATCATGGCAATGCACTGTTCCGCCAACCACGCGCCGAACAACCCGGTCGACACGGCGATCTTCTTCGGCCTGTCGGGCACCGGCAAGACGACGCTTTCCGCCGATCCCTCGCGCGTGCTGATCGGCGACGACGAGCACGGCTGGTCGGAACGCGGCACGTTCAACTTCGAGGGCGGCTGCTACGCGAAGACGATCAACCTCTCGGCCGAGGCCGAGCCGGAGATCTACGCGACCACGTCGAAATTCGGCACCGTGATCGAGAACATGGTTTATGACGCGCATACCAAGGAGCTCGATTTCGAGGACAACTCGATCACCGACAACATGCGCTGCGCCTATCCGCTGCACTATATCTCGAACGCCTCCGACACCGCGCTCGGCGGGCATCCGAAAAATATCATCCTGCTGACCTGCGACGCCTATGGCGTCCTGCCGCCGATCGCGCGGCTCACCCCGGCGCAGGCGATGTATCACTTCCTTTCCGGCTTCACGTCCAAGACGCCGGGCACCGAAGTGGGTGTGACCGAGCCGATTCCGACCTTCTCCACCTGTTTCGGCGCGCCCTTCATGCCGCGCCGTCCGGAGGCCTATGGCAACCTGCTGCGCGACAAGATCGCCAAGCACGGCGCGACCTGCTGGCTCGTGAACACCGGCTGGACCGGCGGCGCCTTCGGCACCGGCTCGCGGATGCCGATCAAGGCGACGCGCACGCTGCTGCACGCCGCGCTCGACGGGTCGCTCGCCAATGTCGAGTTCCGCAAGGACGAGCATTTCGGCTTCGAGGTTCCGGTCTCCGTTCCGGGCGTGGCCGACCTGCTGCTCGACCCGCGCCGCACTTGGGCCGACAAGGAAGCCTTCGATGCGCAGGCCGAGAAGCTGGTGAAGATGTTCGCCGACAATTTCGAGCAATACCTGCCCTATATCGACGAGGACGTGAAAGCCGCCGCGATCGGCTGATCCGCCCCACCCGAAAGGCAGACAGACGCCCCGGCCCCGTGCCGGGGCGTTTTCCTTTGCCGGACCGCCGGACGGAGCGGGCGGTTCAGACCAGCCCGCGGCGGATCAGGTTCGCGCCTGCAAGAAGCAGCACGATGAGCGTCGCGCGTTTGAATTTCTGCTGGTCGAGACGGTCCTGGACGCGCTGTCCCAGCGCCATCCCGACCAGCGCCGGCAGGAACAGCGTTCCTGAAAGCGTCAGGGTCTGCGGATTCAGCACGCCGGAGCGCAGATGCGCGAACAGCAGCGTCAGCGATCCGGTGCCGAAGATGACGCCGGTGATCTTGATCTGCTGCTTTTTCGGCGTGTCCGCCGCGGTGAGATAGGCAATGGTCAGCGGCCCCCAGATGCCGGAGATGCCGCCGATCAGCCCGGAGAGGGCACCGAGACCG
This sequence comes from Celeribacter indicus, assembly GCF_000819565.1. NCBI lineage: Bacteria > Pseudomonadati > Pseudomonadota > Alphaproteobacteria > Rhodobacterales > Roseobacteraceae > Celeribacter > Celeribacter indicus. Next base: position 619,022 of record NZ_CP004393.1, on the reverse strand, counting down.
AGATCATAGAAGCTGCGATGCCCCTCGGAGATGCGCAGCGCGCGCCCGATCAGGAGATAGGCGGCGAGGCCGACGATGATCAGACCGAGCGAGAGGAAGACCACCGACTGCGGCAGCACGACGACGAGCTGCGCGGAGAGCACGATGAACACCAGCAGCGCAACGATATAGAGCCGGTAGAGCCGGGCCGCCGCGATTGCCTCCGCCACCCCGCCGCGCAGAGACTGCCAGAGGTTCAGAAGCACGGTGGAAACGATGATCCCCGCAAGCGCGGTTTCCGGGGCGAGGATGGATCCGAGGCCGGAGATCATGATCATCGGCATCGCAAAGCCGGTGGCGCCCTTGACGAAGCCGGCGACGAGGGTGACGGCGAAGGCAAAGACGATCTGCGACGGGGTGAGGAGGGACAGAAGGGTATCGAACATGCCTCCAGTTAGGCGCTTCGCCGGGGCTTGGCCAGCGCAAAGCACGGGCGCTGCGACGGGTTCGACACCGCCTGTGGCGCAAAAGCCGTTGCGACACTTTAATTCCCATGAGCTGATTATATCAGAATAATATTGCGCTGCGACTGCAAAGGCGCTAGACAGGCCCAAGAGATGCCGAAGGAGAGAGCCCATGGCCCTTGATCATGAGGAGATGACCGTGACGAACCCGATCCTGCCCGATCTGCTCGCGCTGACGGGCGCCGCGGTCGCGCCTGTCGAAGCCCTGCTCGACCGGGCGCGGGGGGCGTTGCGCGGCGAATGCCTGGACGGGGATCGCGTGTCGGGCCGGAAGATCGAGGAGAACCAGACCGCCGTGCACGGGCTTGCCTGGCTCGCCACCTATGTCGAGGCGCTGCGCCAGATGCAGAAATGGGCCGAAACCCTGACCGGAGAGGGCCGCTTCGGCGAGATGGAACAGCTCCTCCACCAGATCGCCTTCGGGGAATATCTGAGCCAGATCTACGGCGGGATCCCGATGAACCAGGGCGAGATCGTGCGCCTCTCCGATCTCGGGCTCGGCCTCGTCCCCCCGTCCAGGGAAGAGGTCGTCCGGCTCATGCTCGACGGCAACAGCGCCGCCGCGCGCACGCGGCTCGTGGCGCTGATGCGCGACAACACGGGCCATGCGACCTTCGGCGCCTCGGGCCTCGACGAGGAGCTCGAGATGGTGCGCGACCAGTTCCGGCGCTATGCCGATGAAAAGGTCGCCCCCTTCGCGCATGACTGGCACCTGCGGGACGAGCTGATCCCGATGTCGGTGATCGGGGAGCTTGCCGACATGGGCGTCTTCGGCCTGACGATCCCGGAGGAATTCGGCGGCTTCGGCTTTCCCAAGGCGGCGATGGTCGTCGTCTCGGAGGAATTGTCGCGCGGCTATATCGGCGTCGGCTCTCTCGGCACACGGTCGGAGATCGCAGCCGAGCTGATCCTCTCGGGCGGCACCGATGCGCAGAAGGCGGAATGGCTGCCGAAGATCTCCTCCGCCGAGGTGCTGCCGACCGCGGTGTTCACCGAACCCAACACGGGCTCCGATCTCGGCAGCCTGCGCACCCGTGCGGTCCGGGAGGGCGAGACCTACAGGATCACCGGCAACAAGACCTGGATCACCCATGCGGCGCGCGCCAATGTGATGACGCTTCTCGCGCGCACGGACCCGGCGACGACGGATTACCGCGGCCTGTCGATGTTCCTCGCGGAGAAGACGCCCGGAACGGAGGGTAATCCCTTCCCGACCGCCGGCATGACCGGCGGGGAGATCGAGGTGCTGGGCTATCGCGGGATGAAGGAATACGAGCTCGCCTTCGACGGGTTCGAGGTGAAGGCGGAGAACCTTCTGGGCGGCGAGGAGGGACAGGGGTTCAAGCAGCTCATGCAGACCTTCGAGAGCGCCCGGATCCAGACCGCCGCCCGTGCCATCGGCGTCGCCCAGAACGCGCTCGAGGTCGGCCTGCAATATGCCGAAGAGCGCAGGCAGTTCGGCAAGCCGCTCATCGACTTTCCCCGCGTCTCCGGCAAACTCGCGATGATGGCGGTCGAGATCATGGTGGCGCGGCAGCTCACCTATTTCTCCGCCTGGGAAAAGGACCACGGCCATCGCTGCGATATCGAGGCGGGGATGGCGAAACTGCTTGCCGCGCGTGTCGCCTGGGCGGCGGCGGACAATGCGCTCCAGATCCATGGGGGCAACGGTTTCGCCCTGGAATACCAGATCAGCCGCATTCTCTGCGACGCGCGCATCCTCAACATCTTCGAAGGCGCGGGGGAGATCCAGGCGCAGGTCATCGCACGCCGTCTGCTCGGCTGATCTCCCTGCCATCCCTGTCAAAAGGGTGGCGCCTCCTGAGCCGCCCTCTTCGCGAGCCGGTCGAGAAACCGCTCCCGCGCCGCGGGCAGCGGCCGGTCGGACAGTTCCGCCGCGATCTTCGTCAGGAAATGGCCCGTGGTGGCAAGCCCCTCCCCGATCTCGGCATAATCGAGCGAGGACTGGCCCAGAAGGCATTGCGGCAGCGGCAGGAGCCGGCCGGCCCATTCCCCCGCGCCCTGCCGGCTGACCGCGCGGCCGGTCTTCGGCGAGACATAGATGAGATCGTCCGGCGAGCCGGTGACGGCACAGGCGGAAAGGTCGAGGCCGAATCCCAGTTCCTCGAGAAGCGACACTTCCCAATGCAGATAGGCCAGCGGCCAGCGCGGATCCGTCCCGATCCGGTCGAACAGCGCGAGGCTTTCGGCGTAGAGATAGCCATGCGCCTCCCGCTCGGGCAGCAGCGACGAGAGCATGGCGGTCATCGCGGTCAGGCCCGCCAGCGCCATGGGATCGGCCATCACATGCGCGCGGCTCCGGAGCGGTTCGACGGCGAAGGCGCCCAGATGATCCTCGAGCCGCGCCTTCCACGTCACCGCCACCTGCCCGCCCGGCTGGAGATGCGGCGTCATCCTGCGCGAGATGCCGCCGCGCACCACCCCCGCGTGGCGCCCATGACCGTGGGTGAAGACCTCGACGATCACCGAGGTCTCGCCATGCCTGCGCACGGCGAGCACCACGCCCTCGTCCCGCCATTCGATCATGGCCGTCCCTGCTTTTTGCTGCCGAAAATACTCACGTCACCCTGCGCCGTCACGGGCGCGAGGTCAATCGGACAGGCCCGGCTCGTCCAGCAGCGTGCGGCCCTGCCGGTCCTCCACCTCGATCACCCAGAGGTCGGGATCGAAACCGCGCTGGCGCGCGAGCGCCGCATCCACCTCGCGCTCCGGCCCCTCTGCGAGCACCGTCCAGTCGCGACGGTCCTCCATCAGGTTGAACGCGCGCTGATAGGCCGCCGCACGCCCGTCGAGCGTGTTGAGCTTCACCATCACCGCCCCCGCCGTCGCATCGCCCCGGTGGACGACGAAGGCGGGAATGTCCGCGAGCCTCAGCCGGGTGAGATAGGCCGAGACCCAGACGCCGGCGGCGAGCCTAGTTGCCATCTTTGAAATCGAGGCCCATCTCGCCGTAGCGCTCGGCCTCCTCGAGCCAGTTCGGGCGCACCTTCACCTGAAGGAACAGATGCACCTTGCGACCGAGGAACTCCGACAGTTCCTCGCGTGCGGCGCGGGAGATCCGCTTGATCGTCTCGCCGCCCTTGCCGAGGATGATGCCCTTGTGCCCGTCGCGGGTGACGTAGATCACCTGATCGACGCGGGCGGAGCCGTCCTTGCGCTCCTCCCAGCTCTCGGTCTCGACGGTGAGCTGGTAGGGCAGTTCCTGATGCAGGTTGAGCGTGAGCTTCTCGCGCGTCATCTCGGCGGCGATCATCCGCATCGGCAGGTCGGCGATCTGGTCCTCGGGATAGAGCCACGGCCCCTCCGGCAGTTCCGCGGCCAGCCACTTGCGCAGGTCTGCCACGCCCTTGCCCTTCTCGGCGGAGATCATGAAGGTCTCGTCGAAGGCCCGGCGCGCGTTCATGTCCTGCGCGAGCGCGAGCAGCGTCTCGACCGGCACCATGTCGATCTTGTTGATCGCCAGCGCGATCTTCTGGTTCGGGTTCGAATGGGCGTCGAGCGCGGCGAGGATGGCCTCCACGCCTTCGGTGATCCCGCGATGCGCCTCGATCAGCAGCACCACGATATCGGCATCCGCCGCCCCGCCCCAGGCCGCTGTGACCATGGCCCGGTCGAGCCGCCGCTTCGGCTTGAAGATCCCCGGCGTGTCCACGAAGACGATCTGGCTGTCGCCCTCCATCGCCACACCGCGGATGCGCGCGCGGGTGGTCTGCACCTTGTGGGTCACGATCGACACCTTTGCGCCGACCATCCGGTTCAGGAGCGTCGATTTCCCCGCGTTCGGTTCTCCGATGAGGGCGACGAATCCCGCTTTCGTTTCAGCCATTCCCGGCCTCCAATCTCAGCAACAGCGCCTTGGCGGCCGCCTGTTCGGCCTGGCGCTTCGACATGGCCTCGGCGCTTGCGCTCTGCCCGCTTTCGAGGGTGACCTCGATGGTGAAGACCGGCGCGTGGTCCGGCCCCTTGCGTGCAAGTTCGCTATAGCTCGGCGGTTTCTGCCCGCGCGCCTGCGCCCATTCCTGAAGTGCGGTCTTGGCGTCGCGCGCATCCGCCTCCACCGCGCCGATCCGCTTTTCCCAGAGCCCGCGCACGAGCGCCTTCGCCGCGTCGAACCCGCCATCGCGGTAAACGGCGGCGATCACCGCCTCCATCGCGTCGGCGAGGAGCGCCTCCTTGCGCCGTCCGCCCGACATCATTTCAGACCGGCCGAGCTTCAGCACCGCGCCGAGATCGAGCTCGCGGGCCACCTCGGCGCAGGTCTCCTTGCGCACGAGCGCGTTGAAGCGCGGGGCGAGCTGTCCCTCCGACGCGCTCCTGTCCGCCTCGAACAGCGCCTCGGCCATCACCAGCCCGAGCACGCGGTCGCCCAGGAATTCGAGCCGCTGGTTGTCTGGCCGCGTCGGCGAGGAGATCGAGCTGTGCGTGAGCGCGCGCACCAGGAGCGCGGGATCGCGAAAGCTGTGGCCGAGGCGTTTCTCGAACGCCTTGAGGTCCGCCCCGAGTTTCACTGCAACGCCTTGAAGAAGCGATCCTTGCGCCAGGACCAGACATAGACGAGATGCTTGCCGCCCGAGGAGAACATCACGCGATCCACCCGGCCGAGAAGATACTGTTCCGGCACGAAGCCGACGCCCGCGGGCTGCGCCACACGGCTGTCGGCGGAGTTGTCGCGGTTGTCCCCGAGAAAGAAATACTGCCCCGCGGGCACGGTGAAGACGCCGGTGTCGTCGACGCGCGTGGTGCCGACGTTGAGGACCGAGTGCTGCCGTCCCCCCGGCAGGGTCTCCACGTATTTCTCCTTCACGCATTCCCCGCCGATCCCCGGCGCCGGGTTGGCGCAGCGCGGCAGGCTGCCGGCGGCGCCCTGGGGTGCATAGGTTTCGGTGAAGACGCCGTCTTCGGTCTGCGGCACCTCTTCACCGTTGAGATAGATCACGCCCCCGCGCATCTGGATCTGGTCGCCGGGCAGGCCGATCAGCCGCTTGACGAAGGTGCGGTGCTGCGTCGGGTGCTCGAAGACGACGATGTCCCCGCGTTCCGGTTCGGAACCGAGGATCCGCCCGGAGATCGGGCAGAGGAAGTTCACGAGCTTCGGACAGGACCATTTCGAATAGCCGTAGCTCATCTTGTTGACGAAGAGGAAATCGCCGATGAGCAGCGTGTCCTTCATCGAACTCGACGGGATGTAGAAGGGCTGGAAGAAGAACGTGCGGAAGATCCCGGCGATCAACAGCGCGTAGACGATGGTTTTGATGGTTTCGACCAGGCTGTCTTTGGTGCTGCTCATCTGGGTCACGAGTCCTTCTGGCGGTTGGCGCGGCTCACAGGCGTTCATGGAAGGCGGCGCGAGGGGTGTCAAGGCAAACCCAATGCACATGGGGGGTGCGAGGTCCGGCGCCGTCAGCCTCTGCGCGGCCGTGCCTCGATCACGACGAAGGCCTGGGCCCAGGGGTGATCGTCGGTCAGCGTCACATGGATGATCGCCTCGTGTCCGGGCGGGGTCATCGCGTCGAGCCGCTCCTTCGCCCACCCCGTCACCTCCATGACGGGCTGACCGGTGTGAAGATTTCTCACCGCCATGTCCTTCCACGAGATCCCCATGGCGAGGCCAGTGCCCAGGGCTTTCGAACAGGCCTCCTTCGCGGCCCATCGCTTGGCATAGGTGCCGGCGACATCGCGGCGGCGTTCGGCCTTGCGCTGTTCCGTCTCCGTAAAGACGCGATCCTTGAACCGCGTGCCGAAACGTTCGAGCGTGCCCGAAATCCGGTCGATATTGGCAAGGTCGGTGCCGATGCCGAGGATCACTCGACGGCCTCGTATGCGGTGTCGATCTCGCCGGTGGACTGGTTCAGCACGACGGTGAGGCGCCCCGGCGCCGGATCCGCCGCGCCTTCGGGGATCCGTCCGGCGGGCAGGGTGAAGACGAGACCGCGTGCGGGATCGTATTCCGCCTCCAGCTCCGCGAAGCCCAGGCTCCAGAAGCCCGCGCCATCTGGCCTGTCCGCGATCACCCGGCACTGGCGCCCGCCAAGCTCGTCGCGCGGCGGCGAGAGCAGGAGCAGGTAGAAGGGCGATCCGGCCGGTTCGACCGTATCGAGAAGGGTCACGCGCACCTCGCCATTGGCGAAGGTGCGGGTCGTCTCCTCCCAGGGCTCCACGAGGTTGCGGGCATGGCTCTGCGACCCGCAGTCGATCACGGATTGCGCGGCAAGCGGCGCGGCGAGGAGGGCGAACAGGATCGGAAGCAGGCGTTTCATGGGCCCGAATTTAGCGCCCTGCCCGCGCTTCGTCCATCAGGCGGCGCATTTCCCGGATGGCGGGCCCGATGCCGCGGAAGATCGCCTCCCCGATCAGGAAATGGCCGATGTTGAGTTCGGCGATTTCCGGCAGGGCGGCGACGGGCTTGACCGTGTCGTAGGTCAGCCCGTGGCCGGCATGCACCTCGAGCCCGAGCGACTGTGCATAGGCGGCCATCTCGGTCAGCCGCTCCAGCTCGTCGTCGCGCTCGCGCAATTTTCCCTCGGCATGGAAATCGCAGTAGGCGCCAGTATGGAGTTCGACCACGGCGGCACCGATGCGGTGCGCGGCCTCGATCTGCGGCCGGTCGGCGGCGATGAAGATCGATACGCGGCAGCCGGCGTCACGCAGCGGCGCGATGAAATGGGCGAGGCGGTTTTCCTCCCGCGCCACCTCGAGCCCGCCTTCGGTCGTCCGCTCCTCGCGCTTCTCGGGCACGAGGCAGATCGCGTGCGGCCTGTGGCGCAGCGCGATCCTCTGCATCTCTTCCGTCGCGGCCATCTCGAGGTTGAGCGGCAGGTTCAGCGCCGCCATGAGCGCGTCGATATCCGCATCTGTGATGTGGCGACGGTCCTCGCGCAGGTGCGCGGTGATCCCGTCCGCCCCCGCCTCCTCGGCCAGCGTCGCGGCGCGCACCGGATCGGGATAGGCCGAGCCGCGCGCGTTGCGCACGGTGGCGACGTGGTCGATGTTCATGCCGAGGCGCAGCTTGGTCGGGGCGGTCATGGCGGTAGTCCTTGGGTCGTCGTCTCTGGCCGGACAATAACGTGCGTCTGCGGAAAGGAAACCGGCAATCCCCGCAGCCGGCGCGCGGATCAGTCCGAAGGCGGCTTCGTCCCCGCTTTCTTGCGGCGCAGTTCCTCGAGCTTGGCCTTGAGCCGGCCACGGCGGCGATGCTGATAGGCGGCGATCATCGGCAGGATGACGAAATAGCCCGCGAGCCCCGCGGCGATCCCCGGAAGGATCCCGCCCACGAGATAGGGCCAGAACACCTCGTGCACGAAGCGCGACAGGGCGTCCCAGTTCATGTCCTGGTTGGTGAAGAACGCGACGAGATTGCTCCACAAGTCGTCCGCGGCATCGTAGAACTTGCCCGCAAAGGAGCGCTCGTGCGCCTCGGTGAAGCTCGTGCCGAGGATGAAATGGCCCATCTTGAGCGAGACGATGCCGATCGGCACATAGGTCAGCGGATTGCCGACGAAGGTCGCCAGGAGCGCCGCGATGACATTGCCGCGCGCCAGTTTCGCGAGAAGGTAGGCGATGACGAAATGCAGCCCGTAGAAGGGCGTAAAGACGGCAAAGATCCCCGCAAAGACGCCGCGGGCGATCTTGTGCGGCGTGTCGGGAAGGCGATGCAGCCGGTGCTGAAGATAGCGCGCGCTGCGCGACCAGCCGCCCTTGGGCCAGATCGACCGCGCCACCCATTTCAGCGGCGTGAGTTTATCCCGACGCTTGAAGACCAAAATTCCCCCGCTGGTTCTCCCGTCTCAGGGCTTTCTGTCCATGTTTCTGTAGCGGCGCACCCGTGCGACGTCGTTTTCCGCCTCGAGCGCCAGCATCACCGCGTGAAGATGCTCCACGTCCCGCAGGTCGACATCGACGATCAGCCGGAAATAATCCGGTTTGCGGTCGATGAAGTTCAGGTCGGAGATATTGGCCTTCTGCTCGCCGATCACGGTGCAGATGCGTCCCATCACGCCCGTGTCGTTGGAGATCGTCAGGTCGAGCGAGACGGTGTGCTCGGGCGCATGCGGCCCGGCATGCCAGTGCAGATCGACCCAGCGATGCGTCTCCGCCTCGAGCTCGGCCAGCGCCGGACAGTCGATGGCGTGGATGACCACGCCCTTGCCGCGATAGGTAATGCCGACGATCCGTTCGCCCGGCACCGGCTGGCAGCAATTGGCGCGGTTGTAGCTTTCGCCGTCGGACAGGCCGAGCACCGCGCGCCGCGCGTCGATTTCGCCGCCCTGCCGCACGAGTTCGGGATAGACGGCGCGCACCACCGCCGCCGCGGAAAGCTCCGCCGAACCGAGCCGGGCGAGAAGTTCCTCCGCCGAGGTGAGCGAAAGCTGCTTGGCCGCCGTGGCGAGCACCTTGTCGGTCGCCCGCTTGCCGACATGGTCGAAGGCCACGCGCACGAGTTCGCGCCCCAGCTTGACGAAACGTTCGCGATCCTCCTCGCGCAGGGACTTGCGGATCGCGGCCTTCGCGCGGCCCGTCACGACGATGTCGAGCCAGGTCGCCTGCGGGCGCTGGCCCTCGGCGGTGAGGATCTCCACGCTCTGCCCGTTCTTCAGCCGCGTCCAGAGCGGCACGCGGATGCCGTCCACCTTCGCGCCAACGCAACTGTCCCCGATCCGGGTATGGATCGCATAGGCATAGTCGAGGGGCGTGGCGCCTTTCGGCAGGCTCACGACCTCGCCCTTCGGGGTGAAGGTGAAGACCTTGTCGGAATACATCTCGAGCTTCACATGCTCGAGGAATTCGGAGTGATCCTCGGCGTTCTCGAACCGTTCGGTGAGCTGGGCGAGCCATTTCGCCGGATCGACGGCAAAGGGGTTCTGCGCCCGCACGCCGTCGCGGTAGGACCAGTGCGCGGCCACGCCGCTTTCGGCCACCTCGTGCATCTGGCGGGTGCGGATCTGCACCTCGACCCGCTTGCCGTCGCGGCCCGACACCGTGGTGTGGATGGAACGGTAGCCATTCGATTTGGGTTGGCTGATATAGTCCTTGAACCGGGTCGGCACGGCGCGCCAGCGCTGGTGGATCACGCCGAGGACGCGGTAGCAATCCATTTCCGACCGGGTGATGACGCGAAAGCCGTAGATGTCGGAGAGGCGGGAGAAGCTCTGCTGCTTCTCCTCCATCTTGCGCCAGATCGAATAGGGTTTCTTCGCCCGGCCGAACACGTCGGCGTCGATGCCCTCGCGGTCGAGTTCGGCACGGATGTCGTTGGTGATCTTGTGGATCACGTCGCCGGTTTCGCGCTGGAGCGTGATGAAACGGCGGATGATCGAATTGCGCGCCTCGGGATTGATCACCCGGAAGGACAGGTCCTCAAGCTCCTCGCGCATCCACTGCATCCCCATGCGACCGGCAAGCGGAGCGAAGATGTCCATCGTCTCGCGCGCCTTCTGAAGCTGCTTTTCCGGCTTCATCGACTTGATCGTGCGCATGTTGTGCAGGCGGTCGGCGAGTTTGACGAGGATGACGCGCAGATCCTTCGACATCGCCATGAAGAGCTTGCGGAAGTTTTCCGCCTGCTTGGTCTCCGTCGAGGACAGCTGGAGGTTGGTGAGCTTCGTCACCCCGTCGACGAGTTCGGCGATTTCCTCGCCGAACCGGCGGGCGACCTCGGCATAGGAGGCGCGTGTATCCTCGATCGTGTCATGCAGAAGCGCGGTGACGATCGTCGCGTCGTCGAGCGCCTGCTCGGTCAGGATGGCCGCGACCGCGACGGGATGGGTGAAATAGGGTTCACCCGAGCGGCGAAACTGCCCCTCGTGCATCTCGCGCCCGTAGGCGTAGGCCTCCCGGATCAGATCGGCATCGGTCTTGGGATTGTAGTTGCGGACCAGTGCGATCAGGTCTTCGACGTCGATCATTTCGGTCCGCGAACTCCGTTCTCCGGGGCATCCGGGCGCGTGCGCGCGCCGGCTTACTGCTGCCCCTGGGCTTCCATCAGAGCCCGCAGGAGTTTTTCCTCGGACATGTCGTCATCCGCGGGCTTGTCCTGTTCCTGCCCCATCAGCAGCGCCATCTGATCGTCCTCGGGCTCATCGACCTCGATCTGGGTCTGCTGGCTCTCGATCATGCGCTCGCGCAGGGCGTCGGCGGACTGGGTCTCCTCGGCGATCTCGCGCAGGGCCACCACCGGATTCTTGTCGTTGTCGCGGTCGACGGTGAGGTGCGAACCGGAGGCGATCTCGCGCGCACGATGCGCGGCGAGCATCACGAGCTCGAAACGGTTCGGAACCTTGTCGACGCAATCTTCAACGGTCACGCGGGCCATGGGATCTCCAATCGTACTGACTGACGGGGGTTGAGCGCCCTATGTAGGCCCAACCCTCCTTCTTGACAAGCGCCGTTTCCCCCTAATTCACGAGGATTTCAAGCCCCGCAACCGCTTTTACCGCGGTTTTCTCCGCCTCGGGTCGGGCGGCGAGCATCTGTGCGACGGTTTGGCCGAGCACGGGGTGGCACCAGTCCGGCGCGAGATCGGCGAAGGGAATCAGCATGAAGGCGCGATCCTGGATGCGCGGATGCGGCAGGATGAGCTCCTCGGGGGCGCGGCGGCGCTGGTCCTCGACCGGCAGGTCGATCCAGCCGCGCACCGCCTCCGCATCGGGACGGATCTCCCCCTCCATCGCCAGGAGATCGAGATCGAGACTGCGCCCCGCCCAGCGCGTCTCGCGCGTCCTGCCGAACTCCGCCTCGATCTCGTGAAGCCGCGCCAGAAGCGCCTCAGGGGCCAGTGCGGTGCGGATCCCGACCGCGAAGTTCAGATAATCCGGCCCTGCGCCGGCGGGAAAACAGGGCGTTTCGTAGATCCGGCTGCACGCTTCGAGTCCGACGTCCGGCCCGGCGAGCCGCGCGGCAGCGGCGCGCAGGGTGACGAGGGGCGCGCCGACGCCAGAGGGCAGATTGGCCCCGAAGGCGATCCATGCGCGTTTTTTTGCAAATTCTGCCGTAATCACGCTGACGCCCCCTGTTCGGGCCCTATATTTTTAGACAAGTTCCCGTTTGGCATGTTTCATACTACTCACACGCACAGAAAGCCACGACAATGGTCTGCCAATTGGGACGGACCCAAGAATCAAACCCAAAAGGATCCCGTAAATGTTTTACAAAGATGAACGGCTTGCCTTGTTCATCGATGGGTCGAATCTCTACGCCGCTGCGAAGTCGCTCGGGTTCGATATCGATTACAAACTTCTCCGACAGGAATTCATGCGCCGCGGCAAGCTGCTGCGTGCCTTCTACTACACCGCCCTGCTTGAAAACGACGACTACTCACCGATCCGCCCGCTGGTCGACTGGCTGAACTACAACGGGTTCAGCATGGTCACGAAACCGGCCAAGGAATTCACCGACTCCATGGGCCGCCGCAAGATCAAGGGCAACATGGACATCGAACTGACGGTCGACGCGATGGAACTCGCGCCCCGCGTCGATCATATCGTCCTGTTCTCCGGCGACGGCGATTTCCGCCCGCTGGTGGAGAGCCTCCAGCGCCAGGGCGTGCGCGTGTCCGTCGTCTCCACGATCCGCACCCAGCCGCCGATGATCGCCGACGAGCTGCGCCGCCAGGCCGACACGTTCATCGAGCTCGACGAGCTGCGCGAAGTGATCGGCCGCCCGCCGCGCGAGCCGCGCGACGACGACAGCGACGACAACTGAGAGTGCCCCCGCCGCGCGCGGGGGTCATCGTTTGGAGACGTTGCACTCCGGCGCACAAGCCAATACCTGTGGGAGAGAACAGGAGCGCGCCATGACCAGATCCCCTCTCACCCTTTATCTCGCGGCACCGCGCGGCTTTTGCGCGGGCGTCGACAGGGCGATCAAGATCGTCGAGATGGCGCTCGAGAAATGGGGGCCGCCGGTCTATGTGCGCCATGAGATCGTGCACAACAAGTTCGTGGTGGACGGCCTGCGCGAAAAGGGGGCGGTCTTCGTCGAGGAGCTCGCCGAATGCCCGGACGACCGGCCGGTGATCTTTTCCGCCCATGGCGTGCCGAAGGCCGTGCCCGCCGAGGCGGCGAAGCGCGAGATGGTCTATGTCGACGCGACCTGTCCGCTGGTCTCCAAGGTCCATATCGAGGCCGAGCGTCACCACGAGAACGGCCTCCAGATGATCATGATCGGCCATGCCGGACACCCGGAGACCATCGGCACGATGGGACAGCTTCCGGAGGGCGAGGTGCTTCTCGTGGAGAAACCGGAGGACGTGGCGGGGCTCGAGGTGCGCGATCCCGACCGGCTCGCGTTCATCACCCAGACGACGCTGTCGGTCGATGACACCGCCGGGATCGTGGCGGCGCTGAAGGCGCGGTTTCCGGCCATCGTGGGGCCGCACAAGGAAGATATCTGTTACGCCACAACCAACCGGCAGGCGGCGGTCAAGGCGATCGCGCCCGCGATCGACGCGCTCCTGGTGATCGGCGCACCGAACAGTTCGAACAGCAAGCGCCTCGTGGAGGTCGGCCGCGCCAATGGCTGTGCCTATTCCCAGCTCGTGCAGCGCGCCGCCGACATCGACTGGCGCGCCCTCGACGGCATCCGCGCCGTCGGCATCACCGCCGGGGCCTCCGCCCCGGAGGTGCTGGTCAACGAGGTGATCGACGCCTTCGCCGCGCGCTTCGACCTGACGGTCGAGCGCATCGAGACGGCGCAGGAGAATGTCGAGTTCAAGGTGCCGCGTGTGCTGAGGGAACCGGCATGAGCGTCGAATTCCTGCTGACCACCTTCATCGTCTGCCTCGCCCCCGGCATCGGGGTGATCTATACCCTGTCCACCACGCTCGGACGCGGCTTTCGTGCCGGTCTGTGGGCGGTTCTCGGCTGTACCCTGGCCACCGTCGTCCATCTCGGCGTGGCGCTCGCCGGCCTCGCCGCCGTGCTGCACAGCTCCGCATTGCTGTTTTCCGCGATCAAATATGCGGGCGTCGCCTACCTGCTTTACATGGCCTGGGGGACACTCAGGGGCAGCGGAGCCCCGGAGGTGACCGCCGATCCCACACCGCAGCGCCCCCTCACCCTCGTCCGGCGCGGGGTGCTGCTGAACCTCCTGAACCCGAAACTGCCGATGTTCTTCGTCGCCTTCCTGCCGCAGTTCATTCCCGCACGGGCGCCGGACGCGACACTGCGTCTGATCGAACTCGGCACGGGCTTTGTCGCCGTGACCTTTGCCGTGTTCCTGATGTACGCGATGGCAGCAGGCTGGCTGCGGACGCGTGTGGTCGAAAACGAGAGCGTCATGAGCTGGATACGCCGCGTCTTCGCCGCCTCCTTTGCCGGGCTGGGCGCGAAACTCGCCCTCGAGCGGACATGACCTGGGCGGACGGGACACGCACGGGGCTTGACGGCACCGCCCGGCGCTATATCACCCTGCTTTGTCATGGCTGAATTCTACGCATATACCGACGGAGCCTGCTCCGGAAATCCCGGTCCCGGCGGCTGGGGCGCGCTGTTGCAGGCGAAAGAGGGCGACAGGGTGCTCAAGGAACGCGAGCTGAAGGGCGGCGAGGCCGAGACCACCAACAACCGCATGGAGCTTCTCGCGGCGATCTCCGCGCTGGAGACGCTGGGCCGGCCGACAGAGATCACCGTTGTGACCGACAGCGCCTATGTGAAGAACGGCGTGACCGGCTGGATCCATGGCTGGAAGCGCAACGGCTGGAAGACCGCGGGCAGGAAGCCGGTCAAGAACGTCGATCTCTGGCAGCGGCTCGACGCGGCGCAGCGGCGCCACACCGTGATCTGGGAATGGGTAAAGGGCCATGCCGGCCACCCGGAGAACGAACGCGCCGACGAGCTCGCCCGCGCGGGCATGGCGCCATTCAAGAAGGCGTCCGCATGACGCTGCTCGCGGCGCTCGATTACGGGGCCGTATTCGTCTTTGCCCTCACCGGCGCGCTGGCCGCCTCGCGCGCCCAGCTCGACATCGTCGGCTTCGCCTTCCTCGCCTGCCTCACCGCGGTCGGCGGCGGGACGATCCGCGACCTGCTGATGAACCGCGAGGCGGTGTTCTGGGTCGCCGATCCGGCCTATATCCTCATTGCCTGCGCGGTCGCCGCCGTCACCTTCTTCACCGCGCATCTTCTCGAAAGCCGCCGCAAGGCGCTCGAATGGGCCGATGCCGTGGCGCTCGGGATCGCCGTCGCGGCGGGGTCGGGCGTGGCCCTTGTCCAGGGTCATCCGCCCGTCATCGTGGCGCTGATGGGCGTGGCCACCGGATGCTTCGGCGGGCTGATGCGGGACGTGGTCTGCAACGAGGTGCCGCTCGTGCTCAGGCATGGTGAACTCTACGCCTCCGCGGCGCTCGCCGGTGCGGTCGCGGCCATCGCCGCCGACGGCCTCGGGGCGCCCGCGATCCTCGGCTATGCCGCCTGTGCGGCCCTCACCTTTGCGCTGAGGGCGGGGAGCCTCGCCCTCGGCTGGTCCCTTCCGGTCTACAAGTCGCGCCCGCCGCGGTCGTGAACCTCGCGGGCCCCGACTACGCCTTGATGTACCAGGTCGCGGCGATGCCGAGGCAGCAGGCGACGAACCATCCGCCGGGCCGCATCATCAGCCAGAGCGCCAGCGCGAAGAGGATCCGCGCCACCATTCCCGGTATCGAGAGCAGACTGAACATTCACTTGCCTCCCTTGCCGGCCGTCCTCAGTCCCGCCGCCGCCAGTGGGTCGGCACGATGATCAGCGCGCCGAGCGAGGAGACGACCGCATTGAGACCGGGCGAGCGCAACCCGATGCCGAACATCAGCTTGACGAAATAGGCCAGGAATGCGCCGCCGACGCAGATGATGATCGACTGAAGATAGCCGTTGCGGGTGAAGCCGGACTTTTCGGAGGCATAGCCCACGATGCCCGCAATCACCACCGTACCGATCAGGACCGGAAACATCTGCTCACCTCATTCGAAACGACTGCCCTCCGGCAGGTCCAGACCTCTCAGGATCTCTTCGATCTGCATAGCACGTTTTCCCTCCCGCTGCGCAGAAAGAATCTCGACGGCCCCTTCGCCACAGGCGATCGTGAGCGCCCCGATCACCGCGCCGGGCGCTCCCTGCCCATCGGTCACCCGCGACAGGTGGAATTTGATGCGCTCGCCGCGGAACGTGGACCACGCGCCGGGAAAGGGCGAGAGGCCGCGGATCTGCCGGTCGATCTCCACCGCGGGGCGCGTCCAGTCGATCCGGGCCTCGTCCTTGTCGATCTTCTTTGCATAGGTAGCCCCCGCCTCCGGTTGCGGCGCGGGCGTCAACTCGGGGAGCCTCGCGAGTGCCTCGACAATCGCTTTTGCGCCCAGATCCGACAAACGGTCGTGAAGGGAGGCCGTGGTGTCGCTTTCCCCGATCTGCGTCACACGCCGCAAGAGGACGGGACCGGTGTCGAGCCCCGCCTCCATCTGCATGATGCAGACGCCGGTCTCCGCGTCGCCCGCAAGGATCGCACGATGGATCGGCGCGGCTCCGCGCCAGCGCGGCAGGAGCGAGGCGTGGATGTTGAGACAGCCGTGTCGCGGCGCATTGAGAACGGATTGCGGCAGCAGGAGACCATAGGCCACGACAACCGCGACGTCGGCCCCGAGATCGGCGAAGGCCGCGACCTCCGCGGGATCGCGAAAATTCGCCGGATGGCGTACCGGGAGGCCGAGCGACATGGCGCGGGCCTGCACCGGGGTGGGACGGTCCTTCTTTCCGCGCCCGGCCGGCCGGGGCGGCTGGCAATAGACGCAGAGGATGTCGTGTCCGGCCTCCACCAGCGCGTCGAGCACCGGCACGGAAAATTCCGGGCTGCCCATGAAGATCACCCTCATCGCATCGCCCCCGCCTTCTTCGCCTTTTTCAGGAACATCTGTTTCTTCACCGGCTTCAGGTGGTCGAAATACATCTTGCCGTTCAGATGGTCGATCTGATGCTGCACGGAGGTCGCCCAAAGCCCGACGAAATCGCGCTCCTCGATCTCGCCCTCCGTGTTCAGGAACCGCACCGTCACCGCGCGCGGGCGGGAAATCACGGCGGACACGCCCGGCAGGTTCGGGGAGGCTTCCTCATGCTCGCGCATCTGCACGGAGGCATGGAGGATCTCCGGGTTGGCCATACGGACGGCCTTGCCGCGGTCCTCCGAACAATCGACGACGGCGAGTTGCCGCATCACGCCGATCTGCGGCCCGGCAAGCCCATAGCCCGGCATCGCGTCCATGGTCTCCACCATGTCGTCCCAGAGGTGGCGGATCTCGTCGGTGACGGCCTCGACCGCCGGCACCTTCGTCTTCAGTCGCCGGTCGGGATAGGGCACGAAGGGGCGGGCGGTCATCTGTAGATCTCCTCGAGCCGGGCGCGGGTCTTCGGATCGAGCCGGTCGAAATGCACCCGCCCGTCGAGATGGTCGGCCTCGTGCTGCACGATCCGCGCTTCGGTGCCCGCGAAGGCACGCTCCTGCCGGGTTCCATCGAGATCGGTCCAGCGCAGGGCAACTCCCGCGGGGCGCGTCACGGCGGCGGTGACGCCGGGGATCGACAGGCAGGCCTCGTCCATCTCGCAGGTTTCCTCGGAGACGGACAGGATTTCGGGATTGATCGCCACGAAGGGCGTTCGCTCCCCCTCCTTCCATGTCGCATCCATCACGAAAAGCCGTGACATCACGCCGACCTGCGGCGCGGCGAGACCCCGCCCCGGCGCGTGATACATCGTCTCGAACATGTCGGAGACGAGCGCGCGAATGTCGTCGGTGATCGCGGCAACCGGCGCACAGGCAGTGCTCAGCCGCACGTCCGGCCAGAGCACGATCTCCCGCACAGCCATCAGGCCCGCGCCTGCTCGCGCTTGAGCTTCTGCATCTTGCGCGTGATCATCTGGCGTTTCAGCGGCTTCAGGTAGTCGATGAACAAGACCCCGTCCAGGTGGTCGATCTCGTGCTGCACACAGGTCGCCCAGAGCGCGTCGAATTCCTGTTCATGCGCCTTGCCCTCGACATCCTGCCAACTCACGCGCACCGACTTCGGGCGCTCGATCTCGGCATATTGGCCGGGGATCGACAGGCAGCCTTCCTCATAGATATTGCGCTCCTCGCTCTTCCAGGTCACCGCCGGGTTGACGAGGACCATCGGCGCGGGGGTGCCGTCGGCCTCCTTCACGCAATCCATCACCAGGAGCCGCTGCATCACGCCGACCTGCGGCGCGGCAAGGCCGATGCCCGGCGCATCATACATGGTCTCGAGCATGTCGTCGGCAAGCTTCGCGAGATCGCGGCCGAAAGCGGACACGGGATCGCAGACCTTCTTCAGGCGCGGGTCGGGATGGATGAGGATCGGTTTCAGCGTCATGCCACGCATTTAGTGGATGGCAGGCCCGCGCGCAACTGTCCGCGAGACGCGTTGAGCGGGCCGATTTGGCCTTTCGTTCCGCCTGCGACTGCGCCTAACGTGGCCGCGGCAGAGACAAGAGGAGCCCCCATGAGCGACGTTCTTTTCGACGAAGTCATCCCCCGCTTCGGCACCCATTGCGCGAAATGGGACATGATGGAGCCGCTTTATGGCGTGCCGGCGCGGGACGGGATCGCCATGTGGGTCGCGGACATGGACTTTCGCCCGCCTGCCGTGGTGCAGGACGCGGTGCGCCGCATGGCCGATCACGGCATCTACGGCTATTACGGGGATCCGGGCGACTACCACGCGGCGATCCGGTGGTGGATGCGGGAGCGCCACGGCTGGCGCGTGGAGGACGAATGGATCTTCACGACGCACGGGCTTGTCAACGGCACGGCGATGTGCGTCGACGCCTTCACCCTGCCGGGCGACGGTGTCGTTCTCATGACGCCGGTCTACCACGCCTTTCACCGGGTGATCAAAGCCGCCGGACGGCACGTCGCGGAATGCCCGCTCGCGCTCCGCGACGGTCGGTACGAGATGGATTTCGACGCCTGGGGCGCGCGCATGACCGGGCGCGAAAAGATGCTCGTGCTTTGCTCGCCGCACAATCCCGGCGGGCGCGTCTGGACCCCCGCCGAACTCGAGGGCGTCGCGGACTTCTGCCGCCGCCACGACCTGATCCTCGTGTCGGACGAAATTCACCACGACCTCCTGATGCCGGGACATCACCATACGCCGATGGCGCTGGTGGACGGCGTCGAAGACCGGCTCGTGATGCTGAGCGCGACGACGAAGACTTTCAACATCGCGGGTTCGCATGTCGGAAATGTCATCATCGCCGACGAGACGCTGCGCGGGCGGTTCGCGGCGCGGATGGCCGGGCTCGGCATTTCGCCCAATTCCTTCGGGATCGAGATGGCGATGGCCGCCTACAGCCCCGAGGGCGCCGCCTGGGTCGACCGGCTCACCGCCTATCTCGATGGAAACCGCCGCCTGTTCGACGCCGCGGTGAATGCGCTGCCAGGCGTGCACTCGATGCCGCTCGAGGCGACATATCTTGCATGGGTCGACTTTTCCGGCACCGGCATGGCGCGGGAGGAGATCCTCCGGCGCGTGCAGGAGGAGGCGCGGATCGCCCCCAACCATGGGCCCACCTTCGGCACGGGAGGCGAGGATTTTCTGCGTTTCAACCTCGCGATGCCGCGCAGCCTCGTGGAGCGCGCCTGCGAAAGGCTGACGGAGGCCTTTTCCGATCTCCAGTGATTAGCGCGGAAGGAGACCGACCGGCGCGTCATCCGGCCGGTCGTAGTCGAGCGGCGGTCCCTCCCGATGCTGCGTCGCGCGCTTGAAGTCAAAGCTCATCTCGTGCCCGTCCTCGCGGGCGGCAACGATCAGCGCCTGGTAGAGATGCCGGGCTCCGTCATAGACGTCCACCAGCCCGCGCAGATGCTCGGTATTTTCCCGATCAAGGGCAAAACCGGTCTCCCAGCTGCGCAGGATCGGATAGGTTTCCTCTCCCACCCGCACGCGCAGGCGGTTCTTTTTCTTCAGGTCGCGCCTGCGCGCGAGCTCGAGACCCTCGAGCACCTCTTTGGGCAGAAAATCCGTCATGGCAGACCTCCGGGGGCAGCGGACCGTGGTACTCACACAACCAGAATGACCGGCATTTGGTTTCCGTCAAGCTAACGGATTTCACCTTTCGCCCGTTCCGTCGCGTCAGCTGTGTGCGGTCACGCACCGGCACTGCGCCGTGACAGCGATTTGCGGGCGGTCCGTCCTGGACTACCTGTCCTGCGAAGCATTCAGGGAGAAAGCGATGGGCTATCTGGAAGACGGCGTCTGGAACACGGGCTGGTACGACACATCCGCGTCAGGCGGGCGGTTCGAACGCACCACGACGAAATTCCGCAACTGGGTCACCGCCGACGGATCGGCCGGTCCCTCGGGCGAGGGCGGGTTCAGGGCGGAGGCCGGTCGCTATCACCTCTATGTCTCCTATGCCTGCCCCTGGGCGCATCGCACGCTGATCTTCCGTGCGCTGAAGGGGCTCGGGGAACTGATCTCCCTCTCCGTCGTCCATCCCGACATGCTTAGGGATGGCTGGAGCTTTTCGACCGACTTTCCCGGCGCGACGGGCGACACGCTCCTGGGCAAGCCTTTTCTGCGCGATGTCTACACCGCCGCCGATCCGCAGGTTTCGGGCCGCGTCACCGTCCCGGTGCTCTGGGACAAGGCGAGCGGCCGGATCGTGTCCAACGAATCGGCGGAGATCATCCGCATGTTCAATTCCGCCTTCGACGGGATCACTGGGGACACACAGGATTTCTGGCCGGAGGAAAAGCGGGAGGAGATCGCCGCCCTCAACGACCGGATCTACGACACGGTCAACAATGGCGTCTACAAGGCCGGCTTCGCCACCACACAGGATGCCTATGACGAGGCCGTGCGCCCGCTGTTCGACAGCCTCGACTGGATTGAGGGCATTCTTGCCGAAAAACGCTATCTGACGGGGGATGCGCTGACCGAGGCGGACTGGCGGCTCTTCACCACGCTGATCCGCTTCGACAAGGTCTATCACGGCCATTTCAAATGCAACAAGCGCATGCTGAAGGACTATCCCAATCTCTGGGGTTATACGCGCGAGCTTTACCAGGTGCCGGGCGTCCGGGAGACGACCCATTTCGACCATATCGTGCGCCACTACCATTACAGCCACGACACGATCAATCCGCACCGGATCATCCCGATCACGCCCGATCTCGACTTCGACGCGCCGCACGGGCGAGGCTGAGCTCCGTCAGGGCGCGGTCTGGCCGTAATGCTCCACCAGGGCCGTCAGATCGTCGGGATCGACGCGCTTCGGCACGAAGGCACAGGCATTCGCCGCATGCTGGAAGATCGAGCCGTCTGAAAAGAAGGACGTGTTCGTCGTGAAGATCACGCGCGTTTCGGGATGCCGGAAATGCGCGTAGTCTGCGACGGCGAAGGCCGAGCCGCCGCGGAGCACGAGATCGAGGACAATGAGATCCGGCGCCGGACCGTGAAGCCGGGCAATCGCCTCCTCCTGTCCGGTGACGGCCGTCACGGATATGCCTTGCCCTTCCAGATGGCACTGCCAGATCCGCGCGAGATCCGGGTTACTTTCAACAATCAGGACTTGCATGGATTCAGGATTCAGGTCCGTGGCAGCAGTCCGGCACGAACCTTTCGAAACATTTCCGACCAGCCGGTGGTCCACCTTATCGGCGCATGGTCCGCCGGGTCAACGCCATTCCCACCGCGACGCCACGTCCGAAAGATAAGATTTTATCTTGCGCTTGTCCCGCAGGCTGGCAAAACAGGCGCCATGACCCACGCTCCTGCCCCCTCCTCCCGGCCCCGCACCCCTTGCGACCCCCCCCCCCCACACTCCGGACGGGATCGCGGGAAAGGCGCGATGAACGGGGGACGCGATCACGGCGGCGGCCTCGATGCTGCCGTGGCGCAGTATGGCGGGCCGAAATCCGACTGGCTCGACCTGTCGACGGGGATCAACCCGGTGCCCTATCCGGTCGGTCCCATCCCCGCCGAAAGCTGGACCGCCCTTCCCGACACGGCGGCACGGGACCGCCTGATCCGCGCCGCGCGAACCTTCTGGAACGTGCCGGACACGGCGGAGATCGTGGCCGCCCCCGGCGCCTCCAGCCTGATCGCGCGCATGCCCGCTCTGAGCGGAGAGGACCGCGTCCATATTCCGGGGCCGACCTATAACGAACACGCGGCCGCTTTTCGCGCCCATGGCCGGCAGGGGGGGGAGGATCCCCGCGCGCCGGTTCATGTCCATGTCCATCCGAACAATCCCGATGGCCGCCTCTGTCCCGCCGGCGCGCTCGGCGGACGGGCGCTGACGATCATCGACGAGAGCTTCTGCGACGTGATGCCGGAGCGGTCGCATGTCGCTCGGACGGCCGAGCAGGGCGTCGTGGTCCTCAAATCCTTCGGCAAGTTCTGGGGGCTCGCCGGGCTGCGCCTCGGCTTCGCCATCGGACGGCGGGAGACCTTACGTCCCAAAGATCGTCCCTCGATCGAAGACCTTCTTGGTCCGTGGTCTGTCTCGGGCCCCGCCCTCGATCTCGGAGCGCGGGCGCTCGGGGACGAAAGCTGGGCGCAGGCGACCCGCGCGCGACTGGCACAGGATTCTGCGCGCCTTGACGCCATAATGCACAAGAAGGACGCAAGATCCGTGGGTGGCGCCACGCTGTTCCGCCTCTACGAAGTCGACGATGCGCAGGACTGGCAGGACCGTCTCGCCCGCGGGAAAGTCTGGTCCCGGATCTTTCCCTATTCGACGCGCTGGCTGCGGCTCGGGCTTCCCGCGCCGGAGCGCTGGCAGCAGCTCGAGGCGGCGTTGTGAGCACGGCTTGCCTGCTCGCCCTCGCGATGGCGCTCGACGCGGTGCTGGGGGAGCCGGGATGGCTCTGGTCTCGCGTTCCGCATCCCGCGGTGCTTCTCGGGCGGCTCATTGGCCGGGCCGACCGTGCCCTCAACCGCGGGAGGGGCCGCAAGGCAAAGGGCGTGGCGCTCGTCGCCGGGCTGGTCCTCGGAAGCGCGGCGCTGGGGCTGATCCTCGCCCGGTTTCCGTCCCTCGAAGTGATCGGCGCCGCGATCCTTCTCGCGCATAAATCGCTGATCGAGCATGTACGCGCCGTTGCCCGCGCGCTCGAACTTTCCCTCGCCGAAGGGCGCGCCGCGGTCGCGATGATCGTGGGCCGGGATACGACCGAAATGGACGGCGATGCGGTGGCGCGGGCCGCGATCGAATCCGCGGCGGAGAATTTCTCCGACGGGGTGATCGCGCCCGCCTTCTGGTTTCTGCTGTTCGGCCTTCCCGGCATGCTCGTCTACAAGGCGGTCAACACCGCCGACAGCATGATCGGGTACCGCACGGAGCGGCATCGCGACTTCGGCTGGGCGGCAGCGCGGCTCGACGATCTCCTCAACCTCGTGCCCGCGCGCCTGACCGCGCTTCTCCTGTTTCCCTGGAGTCGCCCGCCGAGCCTCTGGCGCGGCATCGTCGCGGAGGCGCGGCGCCACCGCTCGCCGAACGCTGGCTGGCCCGAAGCGGCGCTGTCGCGCAGCCTCGGCCTCGCGCTGTCGGGACCGCGCAGCTATGACGGCGTGCGGACGGAGTATCCCTGGGTCAATCCCGAGGGCCGCCGGTCCCTGACGCCGCACGACATCGACGCCGCCTGCGTGCGCCTCTGGGTCGCCTGGGCCGTCTGCCTCACCCTCCTCGTCATTCTGTCATTTGCCTGAACTCCCCCGCGCGGCTAGGGTGACGCCGAACTCGTGTCTTACAGGTGATATCATGCGGTCCCTCAGCCTTGCGCTCCCTCTCCTCCTCCTTGCCACGCCCTCCCTGGCGCAGGTCAAATGCGGGGGAGATTTCGGCTCCTTCGTGAGCCAGATAAAAAACGAAGCCATGTCCCGCGGCTACGATGCCGCGACGGTGGACCGGTTCTTCGCCTCCGCCCGCCACGATCCCGCAGTGATCCGGGCCGATCGCGCGCAGGGAATCTTCCAGAAGGATTTCATCGAGTTTTCCCGCGCGGTCATCAGCCAGAACCGGATCCAGAACGGCGCTGCCAATGCGTCGCGCCAACAGGGCGTCTTCGACCGGATCGAACGCGAGTTCGGCGTATCCCGCGGCGTGCTTCTCGCCTTCTGGGCGCTCGAGACCGACTTCGGTCAGGTACAGGGCGATTTCAACACGCTCAACGCCCTGATGACCCTGAGCCACGACTGCCGCCGGCCGGAGTTGTTCCAGCCGCAGGTCTTCGCCGCGCTCGAACTCTACCGCCACGGAGATTTCGATCCGGCGGACACCAGGGGTGCCTGGGCGGGAGAGATCGGCATGGTCCAGATGCTGCCGAAGGACATCCTGGAGAACGGAGTCGACGGCGACGGCGACGGCCATGTGCGGCTGAAGACTTCCGCCCCCGATGCGCTCATGTCCGGGGCGAAGATGCTGCGGCATCTCGGCTGGCGCCCGAACGAACCCTGGCTTCAGGAGGTCGTGGTGCCGCAAGGCCTCGACTGGTCGAGAACCGGTCTCGACCACGAACTGCCCGTGGGCGACTGGGCGCAGCTTGGCGTGAAACCCCGCAGCGGCTCCTTCGCGGCATCGAACCTTCCCGCCTCGCTGCTCCTGCCGATGGGGCGCAACGGGCCGGCCTTTCTCGCTTATCCGAATTTCGACGTCTTTTTCGAATGGAACAAGAGTTTCGTCTACGTGACCACGGCCGCCTATTTCGCCACCCGTCTCGAGGGGGCGCCGGTCTATGCGGCCGGAAATCCGGAGCCGGGCCTGTCGGGGGCCCAGATGAAACAGCTCCAGCAGAAACTCCAGGCGCGGGGGCATGACGTGGGCGGGGTCGACGGAATCCTGGGGGAGAAGACCCGCGAGGCGGTCCAGAAGGAACAGATCCGTCTCGGGATGCCTGCGGACGCCTGGCCGACGACAACGCTGCTCTCCCGCCTTTGATCAAACCAGAACAGAATATCCGGCTCTGATCGCGCGAAACGTCACGCGACCAGAGCTTCGGCTTTCTTGAGATCGACGGAGACGAGCTGGCTCACGCCCTGTTCCTGCATCGTCACACCGAACAGCCTGTCCATGCGTGCCATGGTCACGGCGTGGTGGGTGATGACGAGGAAACGCGTATCGGTGCGCTGGGTCATCTCGTCGAGCATGTCGCAGAACCGCGTGACATTCGCATCATCGAGCGGCGCATCGACCTCGTCGAGGACGCAGATCGGTGCGGGATTGGCCATGAAGACCGCGAAGATCAGCGCAAGCGCCGTGAGCGTCTGCTCGCCCCCTGACAGCAGCGACAGGGTCGAAAGCTTCTTGCCCGGCGGCTGGCACATGATCTCGAGCCCGGCCTCGAGCGGATCGTCGCTTTCGACCATCATGAGCCTTGCGTCGCCACCGCCGAACAAATGGGTAAAAAGCATGGTGAAATTCGCGTTCACCTGCTCGAAGGCCGTCAGCAGCCGTTCGCGCCCCTCCCGGTTCAGCGAGGCGATGCCCGAGCGCAGCGTCTTCACCGCCTCTTCCAGATCCTCCTTTTCCTTCACGAGGGTATCGTGCTCCTCGCGCACCTCCTTCGCATCCTCCTCGGCACGCAGGTTCACCGCGCCGAGACTGTCGCGCAGGCGCCTGAGACGGTTCACGTCCACCTCGATCGTCTCGTGCGGAGGGATCGTGGCCGGATCCACGTCAAGCTCCGTGAGCAGCCGCGCCGGTGTCGTTTCCAGCTCCTCGCGAATGCGCTCGACCGCCGCCTCGACGGTTTCGCGCGCCGCATCGCGCCGGGCCTCGGCCGCAGCCCGGATCTCGCGCGCCTCGGAAGCCACACGCTCCGCCTCCCGCTCGGCGCTCACCGCGTCGCGCAGTGCGGTTTCCGCCGTCGCCAGCGCATCCGCCGCCGTCTCGCGCCGAGTCTCCGCCGCGGCAATCTGCTCCATCAGCATCTCGCGCTGATCGGCGATCTCCTCCGGCCGGGCGGCCGCCTCCTCGAGATCCTCTTGCGAACTTTCCTTCCGCTCACGCAATTCCGCGATCCGCCGGCCTGCCGTCTCCAGCCGGTGCCGCCAGCCCGAAAGCTCCTTCGTCACCTCCTGCGACCGGCGGGTGCGGGCCTCGCCCTCGCGGCGGATCTCGTCATGGGACGAACGCCGGGTCATCATCGTGATCCGCGCCGCCTCCACCGTGAGCTTGACCTGTTCGATCTCCGCCCGCGCGGCATCGAGATCGGGCAATTCGCGTAGCGCCGTCTCCGCCTCGCGCAGCCGCTGCTCGGAGGCGCGTGCCTCGTCCTCGTGACGTGCCACGGCAAGGCCCAGGGTCTCGACCTTGCCCTCGGCGAGGGTTCGGTCGTTTTCCGCCCGCGAAAGCGCCCGTGCAGCCTCCGACAGCGCCCGATCCGCCTCGCGCCGGGCCTCGCGCGCGACGCGATCCTCCTCGGTCAGGCGGAGGAGTTCCGCCTTGAGATGGTCATGCGCCTGGGCCGCGCCCGCCGCCTTCGCCTCCGCACCCACGAGATCCTGTTTCAGTTCTTCGAGACGGTTGAGCTGTTGCAGCCTGAGTGCCGCGGCGGATGGCGCGTCTTCGGCACCGGCGCGGAAACCGTCCCAACGCCACATGTCGCCCTCGCGCGAGACGAGCCGCTGGCCGGACTCGAGATCGGCCTGAAGCCGCGCCCCCTCCTCGGCCTTCACCAGCCCGACCTGCGTGATGCGACGGGACAGGACCGGCGGCACCTCGACGTGTTCGGACAGGGGCTCCACCCCCATCGGCAGGTCCGGCTCGTCCTCGTAATCGGGCAGCGCAACCCAGCCGGAGGCCTGGTAGCTTTCGATCTTCGGCTGTCTCAGATCGTCGGAGAGGGCAGCACCGAAGGCCTTTTCATATCCCGGTTTGACCCGCACGAGATCGAGGATCTGCGTTCCCGCGATCTGGTCGCGTTCGAGCATGCGTGCGAGCGCCGCGACCTCGGCCTTCAGCGCGCCGACCTCGCCCTCGGCTTCCGAGCGGGCGGCGCGGGCCTGGGCCTCCCGCGTCTGCGCCTCGGTCCGGGCATCGTCGGCGGCCATCAGCGCGGCCTCCGTCTCCTCGGCCCGCGCCTGCGCCTCTTCCTGTGCCGCCTCCGCCATGTCGAGCGCCTCGGCCGAGCGGCCGAGCGCCTGTTCCCCGTCAGCGACCGCCGCCCGCGCCCGATCCGCCTCCGACCGGGCGCGTTCGAGCGATTTGCGATTGTCCTCCACAAGCCGGGTCGCGGATTGATGTCGCGCGGCGAGGCGGGCGACGTCTTCCGTCATCTGCGTCAGCGCCGTCTCCCGGTCCGCGAGGATCTGGCTCGCCTCCGCGGCCTCCGCCGAGGACTGGCTAAGCCGCTGGCCATGCCCTTCGGAGGCCTTGACGAGTTCCTTCTGTTCCCATTCGAGCCGGGCAATGGTGTCGTCCGCGTCGCGGTTCAACTGCTCCTCGCGTGCCATATCGGCGGCGAGCTGTTCGATCCGGCGGGTCAGGGTGGCGATCGCCTCGCGGGCGCGCGTCTCCTCCTCGGCAAGCTGGTCGCGGGAGACGGTGAGACGCTGGAGGACGGCGGCGGCAATGGCCTCCTCCTCGCGCAGCGGCGGCAGGGCGCTTTCGCGCGCCTCGCGCTGCTTCGCACCCTCGCGTGCCAGCCGCTCCGCCTCCGCCGCCTGCCGGAGCCGGGTGCGCAGAACCTCCTCCGCGTCGCGTCGCGCCTGATCGGCATCAAGCCAGCGGCGGTAGTGCAAAAGCCCCTCGGCGTGGCGCAACTCCGTGCCGATTTCGCGGTAACGCGCGGCCTGACGGGCCTGACGCGCGAGAGAGGCGAGCTGGCCTGCGAGCTGTTCGACGACATCGTCCACGCGCGCCAGATTCGTCTCCGTCCCCTTGAGCTTCAGCTCGGCCTCGTGCCGCCGCTGGTAAAGCCCGGAGATCCCGGCGGCCTCCTCGAGCACGCGGCGGCGCGCCGTGGGCTTCGCGTTGATGAGTTCGGAAATCTGCCCCTGCCGCACGAGGGCGGGCGAATGCGCCCCGGTCGAGGCGTCCGCGAAGAGCATCGAGACGTCGCGCGCACGCACGTCCTTCGTGTTGACACGATAGGCCGACCCCGCGTCACGGGTGATGCGGCGGATGATTTCGAGACTGTCCTGATCGTTGAATCCGGCGGGAGCGAGCCGTTCGGAATTATCGATCGTGAGCGCCACCTCGGCGAAGTTGCGCGCAGGCCGGGAGGCGGCACCCGCGAAGATCACATCCTCCATCCCCGCGCCGCGCATCGCCTTCGGCCGGTTCTCCCCCATCACCCAGCGCAGCGCCTCGAGCAGGTTCGATTTCCCGCAGCCGTTCGGCCCGACGACCCCGGTCAGCCCGTCCGCGATCACGAGATCGGTCGGGTCGACGAAGCTCTTGAAGCCGTTGAGACGCAGACGGGTGAAACGCAAGGAGGGGCCTCCGGATGATTCAGCGTGGATCCGAAAACTGTCCGGGACCGGCCGGCGCGTGTCAACGGGAACACCGCGAGATATGGGAAAACCGGCGGAGTTATCCCCAAAATATTGCGAATCCGCCTCCGTGAAGAGGGTGACGTCGCGGGCAGCGGCGCGGTTCCTTCCCGCCCTGCCCCGTCACTTTGCCTTCGACTTCTCCGCAGCCGCCTTCATCCGGGCCAGAAGCTCCGCCTTCGGCGCCTGTTTGCCTTTCGGCTGCTGCCGCTTGTGCGCGCCGTGTTTCGGCGCCGGGGAGGGTGACTTTGCGCCGCCCATTTTCGAATAATCCATCGCAAAGACCTCTCGCGCTTTTCCCAGCCAATGCCCCGAAACTCAGCACATGGCAAGCGCGGGTCGCGGCACCGCCGGCACCCTTCCGCCGTTGCAGGCCCTCAGCGCGACCAGCGGCCCCACGGCCTCGTCTTGCAGGTGCCTTCGACCCAGCGCGGCGCGCCCTCGCTCCCGGTGCAATCGAGCCGCCCCTTCGTGATGGCCTGATCGCCGACGAAGCTACCACGCTCGAGACGGCATCCCGTCACCTGTACCACCGCGGTTTCCATCTCGATCAGCACGAGGCGCCGGGAGGGCGGCGGAAACACCGGATTGATCCGGTGCACCTCGACGCAGTCGCGGGTTTCCTCCGTATAAACGCGATAGCTGTTCTCCCCGACGTCCACGCTGGCATATCGCGCCGCGGCGAGGCCGGGGCTGTCGGCGGCACAGCCGGACAGGAGGAGGACGGAGACCAGGATCGGGAGCTGTCGCATGGGCCGACAGTGCGCCGATCAGGATTAACAAAGGATTAAAAACGTCCCGGCTCTCCGCGTTTCGGGTCGAGAAGGTTCGACGGCCCCGCCTCCAGCACCTCGACCACATCCCCGAGGACGACATTGCCCTCTTCCTCCACGACCAGGTTCTGGCCGAAAACAATCTGGCCCGTCGCCGCACGGTGGATCCGTCGCAGGGTCGCAAGCGGTTCGTTGCCGTGGGTGCGCTCCCCGGTCGCGGGATCCTGTGTCGTGATCACGCAACGTTCGCAGGGCTTCACCATGCGCAGGACGGCCCTGCCGATCCGGATCCGCCGCCAGCTGTCCTCCGCCCAGGGGCCGAAATCCCCCGACACGACGAGATTGGGCCGGAACCGTCGCATTTCCACCGG
This sequence comes from Celeribacter indicus, assembly GCF_000819565.1. Classification (NCBI taxonomy): domain Bacteria; kingdom Pseudomonadati; phylum Pseudomonadota; class Alphaproteobacteria; order Rhodobacterales; family Roseobacteraceae; genus Celeribacter; species Celeribacter indicus. The sequence continues at coordinate 589,887 of NZ_CP004393.1, read as the reverse complement.
ATGCGCCAGTTCGGCGTTCAACTCCTGAAGCGAGGGCTGCGTCGTCAGGAGAAGCGGGAAGCCGTCGCTCAGCGCAGTGAAATGCGCACCGGGCGCATAGGCGGGATCGACGCGGCGCCGGGCGCTGTCGGGGAAATAGACAAGCCGCACCTCACGCTCGAGCGCGGAGGACAGGAAATGCGACGCGTAATTCCCGCAATCCTCCACCCCCTCCACCTCGGTCGAGAAGACCCTGACCGTGACCTGGGCGCCGGAGGGGAAAGGCACGTCCATGCGCTCCCCCTCGAAGGACAGGGACATACCGTAGGAGGTCGAAACCGCGTTCAGGAGCGCAAGCCGCGGCAGTTCGCGGCGGGTCGCCACGATGCCGTTGGGATAGATCACGGCCCAGCGCCGGTCGCCGTCGATACCCAGAGGCGTCACCTGTGCGGCGGCAAGGTCCGTCCCTGCGACGCTTTTCACAGGATAGGTGGTGATACGCGAAAGTTTCATCCTTCCCCCGGCAGATCCGCTCCTTGAGACGAGTCCAGTTAAGCGATTCGAATTCAAAAGAGCAGATGTCTGTAAAGACAGGCCGCCCCGCCCGCCGCCACCACGCCTAGGTCTCCGGGACGGTGAACAGGGCACAGGAGATCTATCAAATATCTAATTGATATATATCAAAAAATATGTCCGACCCATCCGAATCGCATGCTCGCCGCATCTTCAACAGGTATGCGTGCCTCACACCGCCGCGACAGCCGACGGAGCATCCTGCCCCCGAACGACCGCCCCATGCCAGACCTGCGGCATACCGTATCGCGCACGGTGCCTTGCAGCCCCCCGCCTGCCCTGCAAAGATGCGGCGGAACGGCGAAAGGACATGCGATGATCCTCCATTTCGGTATCTTCCTGGGCTTCCAGCTTCTGGGCGAGGTGTTGTCCCGCATCACCGGGATCGCGCTTCCCGGCCCGGTGATCGGAATGGGACTGCTCGCCGCGCTCCTTCTCTGGCGGCCGCCGATCGGAACGGCGATCGAGGGCACGGCGACGGGCTTTCTCTCGCACCTCTCGCTGCTCTATGTTCCGGCGGGTGTCGGAATCGTCCAGTATCTCGACCAGCTCTCCGAGATCGGCCTGCCCCTTGCCGCGGCCCTCCTCGGCTCGACCGTGCTGTCTATCGGGGTGGGCGCGCTCACCTTCAAATATGTCAACCGCCTGCGCGGCGTGGCGGACGAGACGCCCGCATGACGGATATCATCGACATCTGGAGCTATCTTTCCGAGGGGCCGCTCCTCTGGCTCACGCTGACGCTTGTCGCCTATCTGATCGGCGACGGCTGTTTCCGACTGGCCGGGCGCAAACCCTATGTGAACCCGGTCCTCATCTCCATGCTGCTGCTTGCCGCGCTGCTCGAGGCCACCGGCACGAGCTACCAGACCTATTTCGAAGGCGCGCAATTCGTCCATTTCATGCTTGGCCCCGCCACCGTCGCGCTTGCCGTGCCGCTCTGGAGCAACTGGCGCAAGGTCCGCGAAAGCGCCCTGCCGCTTCTCGCCGCGCTTTGCGTCGGGTCGGCCATGGCGATGGGATCGGGTGTCGCGATCGGCGCGGCCTTCGGCCTCGACCGTCAGATCCTTCTCTCGCTCGTGCCAAAGGCGGCAACCTCCCCCATCGCCATCGGCGTCTCCGAGACGATCGGAGGGCTACCGACGCTCACTGTCGTCCTCGTGCTCATCACCGGCGTGATCGGCGCGGTGGTGACGACGCCGCTTCTCAACCTGCTGCGCATCCGCGACTATCGCGGCCGCGGCTTCGCCACCGGGGTGGCGGCCCATGGCATCGGCACCGCGCGCGCCTTTCAGGTGCATGGAACCGCCGGCGCCTTCGCAGGCATCGGCATGGTACTGAACGCCGCGCTCACCGCCCTTCTCGCCCCGCTCTTCGTGAAACTCTTTTTCTGAAGGATCCCATGACCACAGAGGACGACAACACCCGCCACGCCGCGAAGATGGGCAAGATCAAGGCCGCGCGCGACAGGATGATGGCGACGAAGACAGCCGAGAAGGGCTTGATCATCGTCCACACCGGCGCGGGCAAGGGCAAGAGCTCGGCGGCGTTCGGCATGATCTTCCGCTGCATCGCCCATGGCATGAGATGCGGCGTCGTGCAGTTCATCAAGGGCGGCATGAGCACGGGCGAACGCGATCTCATCACCGAACGGTTCGGCGACATCTGCGCGTTTCATACGATGGGCGAGGGCTTCACCTGGGAGACGCAGGACAAGACCCGCGACACGCAGTTGGCGAAGGCGGCATGGGAAAAGGCGAAGGAACTGATCCTGGATCCCGAGAACAGGATGGTGCTGCTCGACGAGATCAACATCGCCCTGCGCTACGGCTATCTCGACATCGCGGAGGTGACCGACTTCCTTGCCACCCGCAAACCGCCCCTGACCCATGTGGTGCTCACCGGGCGCAACGCCAAGCCGGAACTGATCGAGATCGCGGATCTCGTGACCGAGATGGAGCTTGTCAAACACCCTTTCCGCGCCGGAGTAAAGGCGCAGAAAGGTGTGGAGTTTTGACATATTAAGCAAAGATCCCGCCGGCGCAGGTGTTACAGAGAGGCCTCGACCCGGAACGCCGCCGGAATCGCGTCGCGCCCCTCGAGCACCAGCTCGACAAGCACCTGCGCCGCGAGCGGCGCCATACCGTAGCCGATCTTGAACCCGCCATTGGCGACGAAATGGCCGGGGCGGCCGGGCCAGGGACCAAGCATCGGTGCGCGGGACCGTGCCCGCGGCCGCACCCCCGCCCAGCGCCGGATCTCGCGTGCCTGCGCAAGCATCGGCACCACGGCCAGCGCGCGGGCGAGAAGCGCGTCGGCCTGAGCGTCGGTGGTGTCTGGCGCATCGAATTCCCGCTCGGAGGTCGAGCCGATGGCGGTGGTTCCGTCGGCATGGGGAATGACATGCAGGCCCTCGCCGTAAATCTGCGGCGCCTCGGGCAACGCGAGATCGAGCAGGATCGCCTGCCCCTTCACCCCGTTGCCGACCTCGCGGCCCAGCGCCGCGCCGAGCGCCGCCAGCCCGCGCCAGCCGGTCGCATGGATCACCGCGCCCTCTTCCGCCCCCTCTGTCGCGATCTCGCCGCCGAGCGCGGTGATCGCCGCGGCAAGCGCCTGACAGGCGCGCCAGGGGTTGAGCCGAGCCGACAACGTGTCGTGGACGAGAAACCCCGTCGGGCTCTGCGGTGCCCAATAGCCAGTCTCCCCCTGCGTCACCACGCGCCAGTCGGCGGCGCCGCGCCAGAACTCCTTCGCCTGCGCCTCCCGCTCGCGCGCGAGGCCGAGCTGACGCGCATCGGCAATGGCCTGAACCCGTCCCGTGCGCCCGTAGCCGGACGACACACCGCCCATCGCCTCGACCTCCGGCCAGAAATCGCGCGACAGCAGGAGGCTCCGGAACTGGAACTCCTTCTTCTCATTCCATCTTTCGGGCGTGTGGGGCGCGAGCGCGCCTACGACCCCGCCCGACGATCCCGCGCCGATCCCGTTTGGATCGAGAAGACGCACCCGCGCGCCGCGTTTCGCCGCCTCGTAAGCGCAGGCGAGGCCGAAGGCGCCCGCCCCGTGGATCGTGATTTCCGCCTTGCCCATTTGCAGTTTTATCCGTTGCACCCGGTTGCGTTGCGGCGCAGTCTCGCGCTCATTGTCCCTCATAGGCCGCAGAATGCACGAAGACCAGACAGCCCGCATCGCATGGCGCGACGGCGCGATCCCGATTTCCACCCGTTTCGACGATCCCTATTTCTCGCTCGCGTCCGGGCTCGAGGAAACGCGGCATGTCTTCCTTGCCGGCAACGATCTGCCGGCGCGGCTGTCGGAGGGGTTTCACGTTGCCGAACTCGGCTTCGGCACCGGGCTCAACCTGCTCGCACTCGCGCTGCTGTGGGAGGGGCCCGGTCCGGTCCGCTTCACGTCCTTCGAGGCTTTCCCCATGCGGAGCGACGACATCCGCGCCGCCCTGACGGCCTTTCCCGAAGTGGCAGCGATCGCCGGGCCTTTCCTCGCCGCCTGGGAAGGCGGTGCGCGGCGGTTTCGTATCCGGGAGGTAGAGGCGGAGGTGATCCCCGGCGATGCGCGCGAGACGCTAGCGGCGTGGGACGGAGAGGCGGACGCATGGTTCCTCGACGGGTTCTCCCCCGCCAAGAACCCCGAACTCTGGGAAGCGGAACTGATGGCGGAGGTCGGCCGCCACACCCGGCCGGGCGGCACATTCGCGACCTATACCGCCGCCGGCCATGTGCGGCAGAAACTGACCGCGGCGGGCTTCGCCGTCGAGCGCGCGCCCGGCTTCGGACGCAAACGCCATATGAGCCGCGGTGTGAAGAAATGAGCCGCAGCAGCCCCTTCTTCGGCACCGCCCTGATGATCGGGGCGACCTTCATCTTCGCGATGCAGGACGGCATCTCGCGCCATCTCGCCGGAACCTACAACGTCTTCATGATCGTGATGATCCGTTACTGGATCTTCGCCGCCTTCGTCATCCTGATGTCGATGCGGCGGAAAGGCGGGCTTGCGCGGGCGATCCGGTCGGAACGCCCCAGGCTCCAGATCTTCCGCGGCGCGCTTCTCGCGCTCGAAGTGCTGCTCATGATCACCGCTTTCGTGCGCATGGGTCTCGTCGATGCGCCCGCGCTCTTCACGATCTACCCGCTTCTCGTCACCGCTCTCTCCGGGCCGATCCTCGGGGAGCGTGTCGGCTGGCGCCGCTGGGCCTCCGTCGCCGTCGGCTTTGCGGGGGTGCTCGTCATCCTCAGGCCGGGCAGCGGCATCTTCACCTTCGATGCGATCTTTCCGCTGACCTCGGCCACCTGTTTTGCGCTCTATGGCCTGCTGAATCGGTATGTGGCACGGTTTGATGGGGCCGAGGTGACGTTCTTTTATACGGGGGTGGCGGGCGCAGTGGTTACGACGCTTGCGGGCGTCTGGTTCTGGGAGCCGATGCTGCCGGGGGACTGGCTGTGGATGCTCCTGCTCTGTGCCACCTCCATCTCCTCGCATTTCCTCCTGATCAAGGCCTATGAGGCGGCAGAAGCCTCGGCAATTCAACCATTTGCCTATCTCCAGCTTCCCTTTTCCGCGGTTCTCGGTGTCCTGATCTTCGGCGACGTGGTCCTGCCCAATGTCGTCCTCGGTGCCGCGATCGTCGTGGGGGCGGGGCTCTTCACGCTCATGCGCGCGCGGCGGGTGGCGTCCCGTCCGTGAGCGTCGGCTTTCCGTCGGACTTCGTCAGCGTTCGGTCAACTCCGCGGTCAGTTGCACCGGACCGGCCGCGCCGTTCAGCCGCGCGCGGTAGACCAGGAGGCTCTCGGCCACGCGCATCACGTAATTCTGGGTCTCGCGGAAGGGAATGTGCTCGATCCAGTCGACGGGATCGACCGTACCGGAACGCGGATCCCCGAACCGCTGCATCCAGTCCCGCGCGCGGGAGGGGCCGGCATTGTAGCCGACGGAAACGAGGATCACGTTCCGCCCGAATTCATCCTCGAGCTGCGCGAGATAGGCCGAGCCGAGCCGCGCGTTCGTCACCGGATCGTCGAGCTGCTTTTCGGAGAACCCCGCCAGGCCGAGCTTTTCGGCCATCGCCTGCCCGGTCCGCGGCATGAGCTGCATCAGCCCGCGGGCGCCGACATGGGAACGGGCGAGCGGGTAGAATTCGCTTTCGCGCCGGGCGATCGACAGGGCGAGCGCGGGCTCGACCGGCAGATCCGCCTTCGCCAGCGCGTGCAGCGGATAATAGGCGCGATTGAGCACGATTCCACGATCCGCGGCGAATTTCGCGACCAGCACCGCGAGGTAGTCGTCGTGGTCGAGCGCGAGATCGCCAAGCTGTCCGAGCTCCTGCGGCGTCAGGCTCTCTCCCAGATGCCGCAGGAAACGCGCGGCCTGGGGCAGGTCGCCGGCCTCCTTGAGCAGGAGCGCGGCCTTGAGCACGCTCGACCCCATGAACCCGGCCTGCTGATAATCCGCGAAGCGCAGCTCCCCGGTGAGCGCCGGATCGAGATCGCGGCCGATCTTTTCGGCCGACAGCAAGCCGTAGAATGCGGTCTGGAACTGCGCGCCGAAGGCATAGGCGGCGGCGGCATCCTCCTTTGCTCCCATCGCCTCGAGCGCCCGGCCCTCCCAATAGCCCGCCCGGCTGAGCGAAATCGGGGTGGTGACGGACATGCGGAACCGGTTGAAATGGTCGAGCGCGAGCGGCGCATCCTCGAGATAGCGCAGCGCGACATAGCCTGCGAGCCATTCGAGATCGGCATAGTGGTCCTCTTCGGGCAGGAGCCCGTGGCGTGCGGCCAGCGAGTAGGCGATCTGCGTCTTGCCGTCCCGCATCATCTGACGCGCGAGCATCCGGCGGCGGTTGCCCCAGGCTTCCGGCTGGCCCAGCGCCTCCCGTCCGGCGGAGCGTTGCAGCATGAGCGTCACCGCATCGTCGTTGCGCCCGCGCCGCACCCGCCATTCGAAACGCGCATGCGCCAGCACCGGATGATCGGCAAGCGACGCGGGCACGGCGGCAATCGCGTCGTCCACGCCGGCGTCGTCACGCACGAGCTTTGCCGTGGCCGTGATCAGCCTGTCCCAGCCGGAGGGCAAATCGGGCAGCATCCGCTCGGCATCGTTGAACCGGTCGCGCCAGAGCAGCATCTCGGCACGCGCGACATGGTGCGGAGCGAGGATGGCGGCGTAGCGGGCGCGCAGGATCGCCTCCTCATCCGCCCCCATCGCAAGCGTGTTCCAGCTCAGCACCGCCTGCGCCTCGGCATCGCCCTTCAGCCCGAGCGCCTCGTAAGCCTCGATCAGCCGGATCGCCCCCTTGCCCGTCTGCGGCGGGAAGGCGGTGAGATAGTCGACGACCGCCTGCGGCTCGGCCGCGTCGGGAATGGCCGCCTCGCCCTTTTCGGCCAGAAGCGGCAGGCCCGGCCAGTCCGCGTTGCGCTTCAGGAAATCGCGATACTCCGCGAAGCTCCCGTGCCCGGCGCGCAGCCGGTTCCATTCGATGATGTCGCGCCCGACCCCCTTCGCCTCGCGCTGTGCCCGGTTCCAGTCGCCTGCCCATTGCGCATCATAGGCACGCAACAACGCCTCCGAATCCTCGGAGGCGTCGGAGGGAGTCGCAAAAAGGCTTGCAAAAACAATCGCGTGAACCGCAATCGCGGCAAGGAGTCGGGACATGTCTGGAACGGTTTTTCGTGGGTCTGCTCGGGCGTTGCGCGCGAGCTTAGCTGTCTCATCCGGCACGGCAACACAGATTCTTGTGAACCGTCGCGAAGGCGGCTAGTTTCCGCCGGACCTCAACAGGGGCGACTCGCGCGCCCCGTCCACCCGAAAAGGAGCGCACGATGTTCAAAGGATCCATTCCTGCACTGGTGACGCCGTTCAAGAACGGCGCGGTGGATGTCGATACGCTCAAACGCCTCGTCGACTGGCATGTCGAACAGGGCTCCGACGGGCTCGTGCCGGTGGGCACGACCGGCGAGAGCCCGACGCTCACCCACGAGGAGCACCGCCGGGTGATCGAGATCGTGGTGGAGACCGCCGCAGGCCGCATTCCGGTGATCGCCGGGGCCGGATCGAACAATACCGTCGAAGGCATCGGCTTCATGGAACATGCCGCGAAAGTCGGTGCCGACGCCGCCCTCGTGGTCACGCCCTATTACAACAAGCCGACGCAGAAGGGCCTGATTGCGCATTTCACCGCGATGCACGACGCGGCCGACCTGCCGATCGTGATCTACAACATCCCCGGCCGTTCGGTGATCGACATGACCCCCGCCACGATGGGCGAGCTTGCGAAGCTGCCGCGCATCGTGGGGGTGAAGGACGCGACCGGAGACCTGTCGCGCGTGGCGAAGACACGCATTGCCTGCGGCACCGGCTTCTGCCAGCTCTCCGGCGAGGATGCGACCGCGCTCGGCTTCAACGCCCATGGTGGCGTCGGCTGCATTTCCGTGACCGCGAATGTCGCGCCGAAGCTCTGTGCGGAGATGCAGGCGGCCACGCGCGCAGGCGACTATGCCAGAGCGCTCGACCTTACGGACAAGCTGATGCCGCTGCATCTCGCGATCTTCCTCGAGCCGGGCGTCTGCGGCGCGAAATACGCGATGTCGCTGCTGGACCTGTGTTCGGAGGAGGTGCGCCTGCCGCTCACCCCCCTCTCGGAGGAGACGAAAGAGGCGATCAGGGCGGCGATGGCCCATGCGGGACTTCTCTGAGCGCCGCGTCTGAGACATCGGGACGGGAGCCTTTCGGGGCTCCGTCCCATCCGCGGCCCGAGACCGCGGCGCCGCCCCTCCCCTGCGGTTTTTTCTCCCCCTGCCGGGTTTGCGCGTGGCACTCCGGTGGACAGAGCCGCCCGCAGGGCTTATCTGACGCTCCATCATGGCCAAGAAAAAGCAAACGCCCGAAGAAAAGAACTACAAGGTGATCGCCGAGAACCGGCGCGCCCGCTATGACTATGCCATCGAGGATGACATAGAATGCGGGGTCGTGCTCACCGGGTCGGAGGTGAAATCGCTGCGCACCGGGCAATCCAACATCGCCGAAAGCTATGCCTCGGTCGAGGATGGCGAGCTGTGGCTGACGAATTCCTACATCGCGCCCTACGAGCAGGCGATGTTCCCCCATGAGGAACGGCGCAAACGCAAGCTTCTCGTGTCGAAACGCGAGCTTGCCCGGCTCTGGCAGGCGACCGGGCGGGAGGGCATGACGCTCGTGCCGCTCGTGATGTATTTCAACCATCGCGGCAAGGTGAAAATCAAGCTCGGCATCGCCAAGGGCAAGAAGAATGTCGACAAGCGGGCCACCGAGGCCAAACGCGACTGGAACCGCCAGAAACAGCGTCTCCTGCGCCAGAACGGCTGACGGCGGAGCGCGCGCACATATGTTGCGCCGCAACGCGCCTGTGCGTATCGCATCGCTTGCACGACTGCGGAGAGATCGCTAAGGCAGGGACCGACATGCCCTCCACGATCCCGGAAAGGCCCGAGCACATGCCCCCAAGCGATCCGAAGACGCTCGTTTCGACCGAGTGGCTCGCCGAGCATCTGAAAGCGCCGGAGTTGCGGCTGATAGACGCGAGCTGGTACATGCCCGCCGAGGCCCGTGACCCACGCGCGGACTACGAGGCCGAACATATTCCGGGCGCGCGGTTCGTGGACATCGACGAAGTCGCGGACCTGCGTTCGGAGCTTCCGCACATGCTGCCGCCGGTGGAGAAATTCATGTCGCGCATGCGTGCGCTCGGCATCGGCGATGGGCATCAGGTGGTGGTCTATGACACTGCGGGGATCTTTTCGGCGCCGCGCGTGTGGTGGATGTTCCGGTATTTCGGGCAGGAGAACGTGGCCGTGCTCGATGGCGGGCTGCCGAAATGGAAGGCGGAGGGACGGCCGGTCACCGCCGAGCCGCCGGTGATCCGCGACCGCCACATGGTCACGTCGATCCGCGGCGATCTGGTGCGCGACGTGACCCAGGTCGCGGCGGCCTCGAAACTCGGGGATCAGACGATCGTCGACGCGCGCGCCGCCGGGCGGTTCCGGGGCGAGGAGCCGGAGCCCCGTCCCGGCCTGCGATCCGGCCATATCCCGAATTCCCGCAACGTGCCCTCCGCCGCGGTGCTCAACCCCGATGGCACGATGAAATCCGACGGCGAGCTGCGCGCGATCTTCGAGGCGGCGGGCGTGGATCTGACGAAACCGGCGATCACCACCTGTGGCTCGGGTGTGAGCGCCGCAATCCTGAGCCTCGCGCTCACCCGTCTCGGCGTGCCTGTCTCGCTCTATGACGGATCCTGGGCGGAATGGGGCATGTATGGCGATCTCAAGGTCGCAACTGGAGAAGCGTGATGCTGAGCACTCTCAAACCGCAACCTGCGGACAAGATCCTCGAACTGATGCAGCTTTACCGCGAAGACCCGCGCGAGACGAAGATCGATCTCGGCGTCGGCGTCTACAAGGATTCCGATGGCCACACGCCGATCATGCGCGCGGTGAAGGCGGCGGAGAAAAGGCTCTGGGAAGAGGAAACGACGAAGAGCTATACCGCGCTTTCGGGCGATCCGGCCTTTGGCGCGGCGATGAAATCGCTCGTGCTCGCCGACAGCGTCGATCACTCCCGCGTCGCCGCGATCGCCACCCCCGGCGGCACCGGCGCGATCCGCCAGGCTTTCGAGCTCGCGAAGCTGATGAACCCCGACGTCACCGTCTGGACCTCCGATCCGACCTGGCCGAACCACCTCTCGATCCTGAAATTCATGGGGCTCGAGAACCGCGAGTACGCCTATTTCGACAGCGAGACCTGCACGGTCGATTTCGACGCGATGATGGAGAGCCTGAAAGAGGTGAATTCCGGCGATCTCGTGCTGCTGCACGGCTGCTGCCACAACCCGACTGGCGCCAACCTGACGCTCGAACAGTTCGGCGAAGTCGCGGAGCTGATCGCGGACAAGGGCGCTCTCGCGCTCGTGGACCTCGCCTATCAGGGGTTCGGTGACGGGCTCGAGGAGGATGCGGCGGCGACGCGGCTGCTGGCAGAGAAACTGCCGGAAATGCTGGTCGCGGCCTCCTGTTCGAAGAATTTCGGCATCTATCGCGAGCGCACCGGCTGCCTCATGGCCGTCTGCGAGGCGCCGCTACAGGCGCCGGTCGCGCAGGGCACGCTCAACTACCTCAACCGCCAGAACTATTCCTTCCCGCCCGATCACGGGGCGCGGCTGGTGACGATGATCCTCACCGATCCGGCGCTGAAGGCCGACTGGATGGCGGAGCTCGAAGAGGTCCGGACAGGCATGCTCGGCCTGCGCCGCCAGCTTGCCGACGAGTTGAAGCGGCTGACGAATTCCGACCGCTTCGACTTCATCGCGGAGCATCGCGGCATGTTCTCCCGCATCGGCGCGACGCCGGAGGAGGTGCTGAAGATCCGCGAGGAGTTCGGCATCTACATGGTGGGCGATTCCCGTATGAACATCGCTGGGCTGAACGCGCGCACCGTGCCGCTCCTGGCGGAGGCGATCGCGAAGACCTGCCGGTAAGGGTCTTCTGCAGATCTTCGGGAAAGGCGCGCTTCGGCGCGCTTTTTTCATGTCCGGCCGGACAGGCGCCGGCGTGCGCGACAGCCGTCCCCGTACCGCGCGCCCTTCCGCCGGCGGGCTCAGACCGGAACCGCGACGGATCAGCCCGGAAAGATCCGAGCCATCTCGCGCTCGAATTCGGCCCAGCTTATCGTCGCCCTGTTCCCCGCATAGCCGTGGTAATGCGAGCGCCCCGAGGAGGTGGGCAGTCCCGCCCATATCTCCGCGAGATTGTTCATGAACTGGCGGCGCGAGATCATGCCCTGCCCCACCTCGAAAATTCCGGCCTCCGCAAGCAGGAGATCGGAAAGCCGGTCCTGGACGGCGGGAGAGAAGATGACCTCCGGCCCGAGGTCGAGCTCGGTCACAAGACGGGCCAGCGTGGCCGGAATGAACTGATACCGCCCGATGGCATGCGGCTGTCCCGGCGTGTCGCGGATCCAGTCGAAGATCTCCCCGAGAGTCATCCGGGTCGGGCGTTTCGGCGGCGGACGCTTCGCCCCGTGCTGCACCGCGTCGTAACCGTCACGACGCGACTCCGCGCGTCCGATGATCTGGCGAAGCTTCTCCACATGGGCGGGGGCGAGACCGCCGTCGCGCAGGCGGTGCCCCCGCGCGGAGGCAGGCACGCGGGGCGGTGCAGGTGCAAACAGGCCGCCTTCCGCACGGCCGGAGAACAGGCTTGGCCCGACCGGGGTGATCGGACGCGTCGCGACCTCGATCAGCGGCAGGCCGGCCCCCGTCACGAGCGGCATCGTCGCGCCGGGCAGGAGCGCCTCGGCGGTGGCGGGGCGCGGCGCGGTCACGCAGAGGATGACGGCGCAGATCAGGCAAAGAAAGGCAAAACGGCTCTTGCAGGTCATCCAGGGCTCACCGGGTCGGGGACGAGTCACGGTCAGGATGGGGGCAAGCAGGTTTAGAAAGGGTTTCCGCCATGAAAAAAGTCCGGGCGCGCCTGCGCCCGGACCCGTTCTTCGGAGAGGAAGGGGCTCAGCCCTTGTAGAATTCCGGATAGGCTTCCATGCCGAGCTCCGCCTTGTCGAGACCGGTGATCTCCGCCTCTTCGGAGACGCGGATGCCGCCGAGGATCTTCAGGATCGTCCAGAGCACCAGCGACACGATGAAGGTGAAGGCGCCGATGGAGACGATGCCGACCAGCTGCGTGCCGAAGGAGGTGCCGTCATTGGTCAGCGGAACCGCAATGGTGCCCCAGATGCCGCAGATCAGGTGGACCGGGATCGCACCGACGACATCGTCGATCTTGACCTTGTCGAGCATCGGCACCGCGAAGACCACGATCACGCCGCCGATGCCGCCGATGATCAGCGCCATGAAGAGGGAGGGCGCGAGCGGTTCGGCGGTGATGGAGACGAGGCCGGCGAGGGCGCCGTTGAGCACCATGGTGAGGTCGATCTTGCCGTAGATGAGTTGCGTCAGGATGAGCGCGGCGACGGACCCGGCAGCGGCGGCCATGTTGGTGTTCACGAAGATGCGGCCCACGTCGGTGATGTCGCCCACGGTGCCGGCGGCAAGCTGCGAACCGCCGTTGAACCCGAACCAGCCGAGCCAGAGGATGAACGTGCCAAGCGTGGCCAGCGCGAGGTTGGAACCGGGGAAGGCGGTGACTTTGCCGTCCTTGTATTTCCCGATGCGCGGGCCGAGGATGATGGCCCCGGCGAGTGCCGCCCAGCCGCCTGCGGAGTGCACGATGGTGGAGCCGGCGAAGTCGGAGAAGCCCATTTCGGACAGGAAGCCGCCGCCCCACTGCCAGGAGGCCTCGATCGGATAGATCACGCCGGTCAGCACGATGACGAAGACGAAGAACGGCCAGATCTTGATGCGCTCGGCGAGCGTGCCGGACACGATGGAGGCCGTGGTGGCGCAGAACATCAACTGGAAGAAGAAGTCGGAGGCGACGGAGGCATAGCCGAGATCGGCATCCGCCGCGGCAAGGCCCACGGGCTCCATGGACGCGGTCCCGATCGACCCGATGATGCCGGGAATGATCCAGGCGTCGCCCGGATACATCAGCGCATAGCCGATGAACCAGTACATGATCGCGGCCAGCGAGAAGAGCACGATGTTCTTCAGGAGCTGGGTCGTCGCGTTCTTCGAGCGCACGAGGCCGGCCTCGAGCATGGCGAAGCCCGCCGCCATCCACATCACGAGGAAGCCGCCGATGAGGAAGAGCAGCGTGGTCATGATATAGGGGCCGAACTCGTCGAAGCCCGGAGCCGGAGCCGCCGCCTCGGCGTCCTGCGCGAAGGCCACGAGCGGCATCGCGGAAGCGAGCGCCACAGCCGGAATGAGTTTGGTGAGTTTCATCTCTATAGTCCCTTTCGTCTCGGGTCTCGCGCGATTAGATCGCGTCGTCGTTGGTCTCGCCGGTACGGACGCGCACGGCGCCTTCCACGTCGAGGACAAAGATTTTGCCATCACCGATCTTGTCGGTCTTGGCGGTGGAGGCGATCGTCTCGACCACCTGATCGGCCATGGCATCGGCCACGACGATCTCGAGCTTTACCTTGGGAACGAAGTTCACGGCGTATTCGGCGCCGCGATAGATCTCGGTGTGGCCGGACTGCGAACCGAAACCCTTGATTTCGGTCACCATCATGCCCCGAACGCCGATACCGGTCAGCGCCTCGCGCACCTCTTCAAGCTTGAACGGCTTGATTGCAGCAATAATGAGTTTCACGTTTTTCCCCTTCCGTTTGAGCGGACGGCGGCCCCTGGAATGCGAGGCACCGCGGGAACAGCAAGAGGGCGTTCCAAGGGCTTGCACAAGAAAACCGAGGCGCAGGGTTCGGGCGTTTTGCAGCCTTTTTGGGCAAGTATTTCACAATTTGTGCACGCTGCCATTTAATTGGGCAGTAAATAAAGGCGTGATCGCGACTCGTTTCCCCTCAACATTTGCCGTGCCCGCGGCTAAGGTCTCGCCCAAAGAAAACGGCAAAGATCGAGCAAAGGCCATGACCGGACCCAATCGGGGCAAGCCCAGACTTGTCGCGGATCGCCGCTATCCTGCAAAGGCGAAGGCGCAGGCGAAGAAGGCTCCCCCCCGCAAGTCGCCCGCAAGGCGCACCAAAAAGTCGCGTCCGCCGCGGCGGCCGGGATCGTCGAATCCCCTCGTCCGGCTGTTCCGCTGGATCCTGCGGCTTTTCTGGCTCGTCGTCTCACGCACCGCCCTCGCGCTGGCGGTGGTGATCGGGATCGCGGTCTTCTACATCTACACGACGCTGCCGCCTTACGAGGGGCTGCTCGACGGACGATCGCGGGGTTCGGTGACCTTCCTCGACCGCGACGGCTCGGTCTTTGCCTGGCGCGGGGAACAGTTCGGCGGGCAGATCACAGCGGACACGGTCTCGCCCAACCTGCGCAACGCGATCATCGCCACCGAGGACCGCAGGTTCTACCGCCATTTCGGCGTGTCCCCGCGCGGCATCGCCTCCGCCATCCGGATCAACCTTTCGGAGGGACGCAGTGCGCTCTCCGGCCACGGCGGTTCCACGCTCACGCAGCAGACGGCGAAACTCCTCTGCCTCGGCGTGGCCTACGATCCGAAGACCTGGAAGACGCAGTCGGAATACGAGGCGGACTGCCGGGAGAGCACGATCGCGCGAAAGGCGAAGGAAGCGATCTACGCGATGGCCATGGAGGCGCGCTATTCCAAGGATGAAATCCTGTCGATCTACATGAATCGCGCCTATCTCGGCGAGGGTGCGAACGGGTTCGAGGCGGCCGCGCAACGCTATTTCGGCAAATCCGCGGCGGAGGTGAACATTCCCGAGGCGGCGATGCTCGCCGGCCTGCTGACCGCGCCGTCGCGCTATGCTCCCACGAACAACCTGCAACGCTCGCAGGAACGCGCGAATGTCGTGCTCATGCTGATGAACCAGCAGGGATATATCACCGATGAGGAGCGCGCCGATGCCCGCGCCCATCCGGCCGAGTTGTCCGACAGCGCCGCGCAGGAGGCAGGCGGCTATTTCGCGGACTGGGTCATGGGCTCCGGCCCCGACTTCCTGACCCGCAACACCACCGAGGACGTGATCATCGAAACGACTTTCGACCCGCGGATCCAGAAGGCCGCCGAGGACGCGCTCGTCTGGATCTTCGACAATAAGGTGAAGGAAGGGTCCAAAGCCCAGGCGGCGATCATCGTCATGTCGGCGGACGGCGCGGTGCGCGGCATGGTCGGTGGGCGCAAGCTCAAGGTCTCGGGCGCCTTCAACCGCGCGACCCAGGCGAAGCGCCAGCCGGGTTCGGCCTTCAAGCCCTTCGTCTATGCCACCGCGCTCGACATGGGCATTCCCTACGATTCGGTGATCGAGGACGAGCCGATCACCTTCAACATCCCCGGCTCCGGCCCCTATTCCCCGCAGAACTACGACCGCAAGTTTCACGGCATGGTCACGCTGACGGACGCGCTGCGCCACAGCTACAACATTCCGGCGGTGAAGCTTGCGCAGATGGTCGATGTGGAGAACGTGCGTACCGTGGCGCAGCAGTTCGGCATCGAGAGCGATCTTGCACAGGGGCTCGCCCTCGCCCTCGGCGTGTCGGAGACGACGTTGCTCGAACTGACAGGCGCCTATGCGGGCATCCTGAACGGCGGCACCTCGGTGACGCCCTACGGGCTCAAGTCCCTGCGGCTGAAAGGCGACCAGACGCCGCTGATGGGACAGGAGGGCGGTCTCGGCGAGCGGGTGATCTCCCCGGACGCCGCACAGGCGCTCATCTACATGATGAATCAGGTGGTCGAGCGTGGCACCGGCACCCGTGCAAAGATCCCCGGCGTCGAAGTGGCCGGCAAGACCGGCACGACCCAGGCGGCGCGGGACGCATGGTTCATGGGCTTCACCGCCGATTACGTCGCCGGCGTCTGGATCGGCTATGACGACAACACGCCCCTGAGCGGCGTCACCGGCGGCGGCCTTCCGGCCGAGATCTGGCAAAAGGCGATGGAAGCCGTGCAGGAGGGCATCGAGCCGCATCCCCTGCCGATGATCCGCCCCGCGACCCCGCCGCAGGTCGGCGGCCAGGTCTATAGCGCCGGCGCGGCGCCCGGCAGCGGCGGCCAGCCCGCTCCGGCCCCGGCACCGGGCAACGATCGCGCGGAAAACGTGCTGAGCGACATCCTCGGCGCGATCTTCGGCAGCGGCAACTGACGGACGCCGGGCCCGCTCCCGGCCCCGGAAAACGAAAGGCGCGCCACAAGGCGCGCCTTTGTCGTTTCTCGACGGAGAACGCGCGGCTCAGGCGAGCTGGCGCGTCAGCGCGTCGATACTGCCTCCGGCGCGGTCGAGCATCGCCCCGACCTCCGCCCGTTCCGATTTCAACAGGGAGATGCCCTCGATCGACAGGTCGATGAACTTCCCGCTGCGATCCGAAACGATGAAGGACACGCCGAAGGGTGCCTCCCCGCGCAGGATCGCGGTGCAGCGCACGTCGTAGATCGAATTCACCTTCTGCGTCGAATTCACCTGAATCTTTCCGCCGATGAACTCGCGGAACCGCGCCCCGTACTTGCGCGCAATATACCGCTGGAACGCCCCGGTGAAGGCCGAGAGCTGCGCGGAGGAGGCGCTGCGGGCTGGCGGACCGAGGACGGAACGGGCGATGTTGGGCATGTCGGCATAGCGCACGAGCACACGCTCGAAATCGCCATACATCGCGGCCTCCGACTTGCCGGAATTGATGATCGACGTGATCTGCGCGACGACCTCGCCGATCAGGGCCTCCGCCTGGCCGGAGGAGAAGGCGTGCGCCCCGCGCGGCAGGAGCGCCGTCGCCGCGAGCGCAGCGACGGAGGTGAGCATGTGGCGGCGCGTGAATCCGGTATCACTCATAGAAATCCTCATATATGTCATAGCTTCCGCCTCCTTCCGTCTCGCCAGTGGCCGCCGAACCGATGGGCGTGCCGAGTTCGTAACGCCGCTGATCGAGATAGGTGAGGCGCATCTGTGCGTAACTGTCGGCACTTTCATATATGATGGACTCATAAATGTCGGAATAACGATAGCGTGTATCCGCCAGTTCCGCGACCGTCAGCCCCGTCTTCGCCTTGCGTTCGTTGCTGCCCAGCAGGCTGCCGACCGGATCGAGCGCGACGTCCACCGCGAGCCCCAGCGCATCGCGTTCGGTCGAGGGGCCATAGACCGGCAGCACCACATAGGCGCCTTCGGTCACGCCCCAGCGATGCAGCGTCTCCCCGAAATCCGCATCGCGCGCCTCGAGCCCCATCTCCGTCGCCGGATCAAACAGCCCGGCCAGTCCGATGGTCGCGTTCACCGCGAAGCGCGCGGTATTGTGCACCGCGTCCCCGAGCTCGAACTGGAGCAGGTCGTTGACCACCGCGCCGGGGATCGACAGCGTGTCCGAGACATTCGAGAGCCCCCTGCGCAGCGGGTCGGGCACCGCGGTGCCATAGGCGTTGGAGACCGGCCGGATCACCGCCCGGTCGAGCGCGACGTTCCTGTCGTGCCAGGCCCGGTTCGTTTCCTCATAGGGATCGTTGATGCCGCGCCCCTCGTCAGGGGAGGCGCAGGCGGTGAGCAGGATCGTTCCGGCGAAAGGCAGGATGCGGAGGAAATTCGGTATGGTCATCACGGGATCAATCTGACAGCGGCGGTTACGGGACATTAATGTTCGTCACATATGCGTTTTGGAGCGAAAGCCCAGTCTCTACACCCACCGTGATACCGCGCTGTGACAAAGATTCAACAGATGCCCCTGGAACCAGCCGCCGGCGCAGCCGGATCGGCGGCTTGTCGCGGACATGAAACGGGAGCCTCCCGATGACGCAGGACGAGATCCGTCTCGGTCGCGAGGAACTGGCGGAGATGCGCCGCCGCTCCGCGCTCCTGCTCTGCGTCGTGGGGCTCTTTTCCCTCTGTCTCAACCTGCTGATGCTTACGGGGCCGCTCTTCATGCTCCAGGTCTACGACCGGGTGCTTGCCTCCGCATCGGTGGAGACGCTCGCGGCGCTCTTCGCCATCGTGTGTTTCCTCTACCTGATGACGGGGCTCCTGGATGCGGTGCGCGCGCGGCTGCTGTCGCGCGTCGCCGCGCGATTCCAGGCGGGTCTCGACGAGCGGGTGTTCCATGCCGCCATCGCCGAGGCCGCGGGACGGCCGCGCAGGACGGGACAGGCAGGCGCGCTCGAGGATCTCGCCACGCTGCGGCGATTCTTCGGCTCACCGGCCCTGTCCTCGCTTTTCGACCTGCCGTTCACGCCGGTCTTTCTCGCGGGCATCGCGCTGTTTCATCCCGGTCTCGGCCTTCTCGCCCTCGCTGGCGGCGCGACCCTCGCCGGGCTCGCCCTCCTCCACCGCGCGGCCGCACGGACGGCGCAATCCCGCGCGATCCGCGCAGAGGCGGAGGCTGTTCATCTCGCCACCCGGCTCACCGCCACGGCGGAGGCGCTCAGGGCGCTCGGAATGGAACAGGCGGCGCACCGGCGCTGGCTCGGGACGCGGTCGGAGGCGCTGCGCCGCGCGGTGGAAAGCGACGAGATCACCCGCTCCTACTCCGCCGCCTCGCGCACGCTGCGCCTCTTCCTGCAATCCGCGATGCTCGGCCTCGGCGCCTGGCTCGTCCTCGGAAACGCCGTCACGCCGGGGGCGATGATCGCGGGATCCATCCTGCTCGGACGCGCGCTTCAGCCTGTCGACACGCTCATCGGCCAGTGGCAGCTCGTGCAGGGCGCGCACCGTGCCTGGACGGATCTCGCGGAACTTCTGGGCACCCATCGTCCCGTCGAACCCCGCCTGGACCTGCCGCGGCCCAAAGCTGCGCTCGACGTGAGCCACCTGACCGTCGTGCCGCCGGGCCAGTCCGTGCCCGCGCTGCGCCTGGTGTCCTTTGCCGTCGAGCCGGGCGAGGCCGTCGGGGTGATCGGGCCCTCGGGCGCGGGGAAATCGACCCTTGCCCGCGCACTGACGAACAGCTGGACCCCGAGCGGCGGCAGCATCCGGCTCGACGGTGCGACGCTCGACCAATATGCGCCGGAACACCTCGGCCGGCATATCGGCTACCTGCCGCAGCAGGTTCAGCTCTTTGACGCCACGATCGCGGAAAACATCGCGCGGCTCGCCCTCTCCCCGGATCCGGCGGCGGTGGTCGCGGCCGCGCGGAAGGCGGATGCCCACCACCTGATCCTGTCCCTGCCGGAAGGGTATGACACGCATGTCTCCTCCACCGGCGGGCTGCTTTCCGGCGGTCAGCTTCAGCGCATCGGCCTTGCGCGGGCTTTCTACGGCGCGCCCGTGCTGGTGATCCTCGACGAGCCGAATTCCAACCTCGACAACGACGGCTCGCATGCGCTCAACGCGGCGATCCGGCGGCACAAGCAGGAGGGAGGGGCGGTGCTCATCATGGCCCACCGTCCCTCCGCCATCAAGGAATGCGAAAAGCTCCTCGTCCTGGAGGGCGGCGCGCGCCGCGCCTTCGGGCCGCGGGACGCGGTACTCGAGGAGATGGTGACGAATTCGCGCGAGATCCTGCGCCGGAACGTGGCGCCGGGAGGGGTGCGATGAGCGGGTCCGATGCGTCCTGGCCCGTGCGCGGCGCGGTCGCCTTCGGCCTTGCCTGCGTCGCGCTCCTGCTCGGCGGCTTCGGAACATGGACCGTGCTCGCGCGCATCGACGGTGCCGTCATCGCGCCGGGGCGGGTGCAGGTCGAACAGAACCGCCAGGTCGTCGCCCATCGCGACGGCGGCGAGGTCACCGCGGTTCACGTCGCCGAAGGCGACACGGTCGCGGCCGGTGCCCTCCTGCTCGAACTGTCCCCCGCCGAGCACCTGACGGAACTCGCCCTCGCGGAAAACCGGCTCCACGAGCTTCTCGCCCGCGCCGCGCGGCTCGAGGCCGAGCGCGACGGGCGGGCGCAGATCGACTTCGGCAAGGACCTGCGCGCGCGCATGGCGACCGACGCCCAGGTCGCGCGCAGCCTGGCCGGACAGCAGGACCTCTTCGCCGCCCGGCGCGCCACCGCGCGCGCCGAGATCGAACAGCTCGAAAAACAGCGCCACCAGATCGAACTCCGCATCGATGGGCTCGCCGCGCAGAAATCCGCGCTCGGCACGCAGGCGCGCCTGATCTCCGCGGATCTCGAAGACCAGGCCGCGCTGCTCGCCCGCGGGCTGACACAGCAGAGCCGCGTCACGGCCCTGCGCCGAGACGCGGTGCAGCTCGCTGCCGAACTCGGCCGGATCGAGACCACGGAGGCGCAGGCGCAGGTGCAAATTTCCGAGATCGAGCTGGAAATCCTGAAGGCCGGCACCGACCGGCGCGAGGCCGCGATCGCAGAGCTGCGCGACGTCCAGGCGGAGGCGAGCCGCCTGCGGGAGCAGATCGCGGGGCTCAGGCTGCGGCTCGACCGGCTCGACCTGCGCGCACCGGTGTCGGGCATCGTCTACGGGCTTCAGGTCTTCGGTCCGGGGGCCGTCGTGCCCGCCGCCGCGCCGGTGCTTTCCATCGTGCCGCAGGACCGCCCGCTGATCGTCACCGCCCGCATCAACCCGACCGAAGTCGACCGCGTCTATCCCGGACAGCCGGTGCGCCTGCGGTTCCCGACCTTCGCGCGGCGCAGCACACCGGAACTCGCTGGGACCGTCACCCGCATCTCTCCGGACGCGTTTCTGGACGAGTCGAGCGGCGCGAGCTATTACCGTGCCGACATCCGGATTCCGGAAAGCGAACGCGCCCGCCTGCCCGAAGGCACGTTTCTCATTCCCGGACTGCCCGTCGAGGCGTATATGTCCACGGGCGAACGTGCGCCGATCGCCTATCTGACGAAGCCGCTCACCGACCATTTCACCCGCGCCTTCCGCGAGGACTGATCACAGAAAGGAACCTGCATGCCCCTCGACCTGTCCGCCAAGCTTTCCGAACTCGGCCTGACCCTGCCCGAAGCGCCCGCCCCGGCCGCCAATTACGTGCCCTATGTCGTTTCCGGCCGCCAGCTCTTTGTCTCCGGCCAGATCTCGGCCGGCCCCGACGGGCTGATCACCGGGAAGCTCGGCGCGAACATGACGACCGAGGAGGGCGCAGATGCCGCGAAGCGCTGTGCACTCGCGCTTCTCGCCCAGGCCAATGCCGCGGTGGAGGGCGATTTTTCCCGGATCGCCCGTCTCGTGAAGCTCGTCGGCTTCGTCAATTCCACCCCCGATTTCACCGAACAACCGAAGGTCGTCAACGGCGCCTCCGACGTAATGGTCGCCGTGATGGGCGACGCCGGGCGGCATGCCCGCTCCGCCGTGTCCGCGGCAAGCCTTCCGCTCGGCGTCGCGGTCGAGATCGAAGCGATCTTCGAACTCGCCTGATGCCCGCGCTGCCGGAGCCGTTCCTCGCCCGCCCCATCGCCCATCGCGCGCTGCACGATGGCAACGTCACCCGCGCGGAGAACAACCTGCGCGCCATCGACGCCGCGATCGCGGGTCGCTACGGGATCGAGATCGACCTGCAACTCTCGCAGGACGGCGTGGCGATGGTGTTTCACGACTACGCGCTCGACCGGCTGACCGACGCGCGCGGCCCGATCGCCCAGCGCGACGCCGCGGCGCTCGGCGCGCTCAGGTTCGGAACGGGGGAGGTTGGCATTCCGACCCTCTCCGAAGTGCTGGCACGGGTGGACGGGCGTGCCCCGCTGTTGATCGAGTTGAAGGACCAGGATGGCGCGATGGGGCCGAAGATCGGCGCGCTCGAGGCGGCGACGGCGCGGGCGCTTGACGGATACGGGGGGCCTGTGGCGCTGATGTCGTTCAACCCGCATTCCGTCGTGCGGCTCGCCGACCTCTGTCCGGGGATCCCGCGAGGGCTCACCACGGGCGGGTGGGCGGACGAGGACGACTGGCCCGTGCCCGCCGCCCGGCGTGCCGAACTCCGCGAGATCCCGGATTACGCGCGCACCGGCGCCGCGTTCATCTCCCATCAATGGACCGATCTCGGCCGCCCGCGGGTCGGGGAGCTGAAGGCGCAGGGTGCCCATATCCTGTGCTGGACCGTGCGCTCGCCGGAGGCGGAACGAACGGCGCGCGCGGTGGCGGACAATATCACCTTCGAAGGCTACAGGCCGGCTTGACCCGCGCCGGCGACGGCCCAGATGTACCCTGTTTGGAGCGGGCAGCGTGACGGAACAGATCGACATCGACGTCATCCCGGAGATCTCGGAGGTGCAGGCCTCCGACTGGGATGCCTGTGCCGCCCCCGGCGCGGGCCGCCCCGAGGATCCCTTCGTCACCCACCGCTTTCTCCACGCGCTCGAGGCCTCGGGATCGGTCGGGCGCGGCACAGGATGGCTGCCCCGCCACCTGGTCGCGCGCCGGAACGGCGAGGTCATCGCGGTGGCCCCGACCTATGTCAAGACGCACAGTCAGGGCGAATATGTCTTCGATCACGCCTGGGCCCATGCCTACGAACGCGCCGGCGGCCGCTATTACCCGAAGCTCCAGATCGCGGTTCCCTTCACCCCGGTGACCGGCCGTCGGCTGCTCACCCGGCCCGGTTTCGAGGCGACCGGCCAGGCTGCCCTGACGGAGGGCGCCGTGCGGCTCGCCGACCAGAACGGCCTGTCCTCGCTCCACATCACCTTCTGTACCGGCGCCGAGGCCGAAGCGGGGGAGGAGATGGGGCTCATGCACCGGACCGGCCAGCAGTTCCACTGGGACAATCGCGGCTATGCGACCTTCGCGGAATTCCTCGCCGACCTGTCCTCGCGCAAGCGCAAGAACATCCGCAAGGAACGCGCGCAGGCGCAGGGATTCGGCGGCGAGATCGTGCAATTGACGGGCGACGACATCCGCCCCGAACATTGGGATGCGTTCTGGGAGTTCTATCAGGACACGGGCGCACGAAAATGGGGAACCCCCTATCTCACACGGGCGTTCTTCGATCATGTCCACGACCGGCTGCGTGACGACGTGCTGCTCGTGCTGGCCATCGCACAGGACGGGCGGCCCATCGCGGGTGCGCTCAACTTCATCGGATCGCAGCGTCTTTTCGGGCGCTACTGGGGCTGCACCCGGTATCACCCGAGCCTGCATTTCGAACTGTGCTACTACCAGGCCATCGACTACGCGATCGCCCAGGGGGTCGCGCGGGTCGAGGCAGGCGCGCAGGGCGAACACAAGCTCGCCCGCGGATACCTGCCCAACACGACCCATTCTCTGCACTGGGTCTCCGACCCCGGCTTCGCCCATGCGATTTCCGAATTCCTCGTCGCGGAGCGGGCGGCGGTGGACGAGGAGGCGGAGATCCTCACCTCTTACGGCCCATTCAAGACCACGCAAGGAGACGCAGACCATGACTGAGATCCTGAGCCGCGCCGAGCGCGACGAGGCCCTGAAACAGATGACGCAATCCGGCTGGGGAGAGGCCCGCGACGGCGAAGCCATCGCCAAGACCTTCCGTTTCGCCGATTTCAAGGATGCCTTCGCCTTCATGTCCAAGGTCGCGCTCTGCGCCGAGGAAATGAACCACCACCCGGAATGGACGAATGTTTACAACCGGGTGGAGGTTGTGCTTTCCACCCATGACGCCGGCGGGGTCACCGCCGAGGACATCAAACTCGCACAATTCATGGATGAGGCCGCCACGGATGCTTGAAGACCTGCTGAACTACGAAGTCTACAACGGAAACAGGGTGGGAGATTACCTGTCCCTCGAATTCCTGCTGGCGATCGGCGGCTCCATCGTCGGCGCGTTTCTCCTTCTCCTGATCGGCTTCTTCCTCGCGGGCTTCTTCGGTCGCCGCATCAAGGGGATCAGCAAGAAATACCACCGTCTCGACGACACGCTCTTCAACTTCCTCTCCAATGTCGTCCGCTACGCCGTCATCGCCTTCACCATCCTGATCGTGCTGAACACCTTCGGCATCCAGACGACCTCCATCGTCGCGGTCATCGGTGCCGCCGGTCTCGCCATCGGCCTCGCGTTGCAGGGTACGCTGTCGAATGTCGCGGCGGGGGTGATGATCATCTTCTTCCGTCCCTTCAAGAACGGCGATTTCGTCGAGGTTGCGGGAAAGATGGGCACGGTGAAGGATATTTCGCTCAATTTCACCGAACTGGCCGACCTGTCGAACGTGCAGGTGATCGTGCCGAATTCGGAGGTCTGGGGGAATATCATCACCAACTATTCCACCAACCAGACGCGGCGGGCCGAATGGACCTTCGGCGTGGGATACGACGCCAATCTCAAGACCGCCGAGGAGGTCATCCGCACCACGATCATGTCCGATCCGCGCTCGATGGCCGAGCCGGAACCCTTCATCCAGGTCAACAACCTGGGAGATTACTCCGTGGATTTCCTCGTCCGGGTCTGGGTGCCGGCCTCGGATTTCTTCCAGTACCAGGCCGACATGAAGCGCAAGGTCAAGGAGGCGCTCGATGCCGCCGGGGTCGATATTCCCTTCCCCACGCGCACGCTGTTCACCGCCGGCAGCGACGCCGCGGAATGAACGGAACACGCCCGGCCGATCGGTGGCCGGGCGTTTCCTTCGGATCAGATCTTCTCAAGCAGGGAATCGCCCGCAGAGACCGTGCATTGGCCGGGGCTCTCCTCGACTTCGAGCCGCTTGACGATACCGTCCTCGGCGTAAAGCGCGAAACGTTTCGACCGGTTGATGAGCCCCACCGGCGGCGCCGAGAAATCGAGGCCGAGTGCGGCGACATAGGCGCCTTCGGCATCGCCCAGCATGGTGATCCCGGCCTCGCCCGCACCCGTCTCCTTCGACCAGGCGTCCATGACGAAGGGATCGTTGACCGAAATGCAGATCACCTCGTCCACGCCCTTCGCGTCGAACTGCTCACGGGTGCGGATGAAGCTCGGAAGATGTGCCGTCGTGCACACCCCGGTAAAGGCCCCCGGAAGACCGAACAGCACCACCTTGCGATCGGTGAACTTCTCCCCCAGATCGACATGGGTGGGTCCGTCCTCGGCCATCGTCAGTACGGTGCCGCCCGGAAGCGTGTCTCCCACGGAAATCGTCATCTTATCGTCCTCTTCGCGTTGTCATCCGATGTCCTCACGATATAGGCTCTGGGGGTTTTCGGACCAGAGGGAAAAGCATGAGCCATTTCGTTGTCGTCGGCGCCGGTCAGGCCGGGCTGTCGATCGTCACAACCCTGCGCGCCGGGGGCTTCGCGGGAAAGATCACCCTCATCGGCGACGAACCCGTGCCACCCTACCAGCGTCCGCCGCTGTCGAAGGCCTATCTGCTGGGCGACATGGCGCTCGAGCGGCTTTTCCTGCGTCCGGCGCATTACTACGCCGACGAGAACATCGCCCTCGTGACGGGCGCGGCCGTCTCGGGACTCGATCCGGTTGCCCGGACGGTCACGGTCGGCAACGAAACGGTGTCCTATGACAAGCTCGCCCTCGCGACCGGGGCCGCGCCGCGCCTGCTGTCCCCGGCGCTCGGCGGCACGCTCGAAGGCGTCTACACGATGCGCACCCTCGCAGATGCCGATGCCATGGCCCCGGAATTCCGCGAAGGCGCCTCCGTCCTCGTCGTCGGTGGCGGATATATCGGGCTGGAGGCGGCCGCCGTGGCGGCAAAGAAGGGGCTGAAGGTCACGCTGATCGAGGCGGCCGAGCGTATTCTCCGGCGGGTTGCCGCAAAGGAGACCTCCGATTATTTCCGCGCGCTGCACCGCCGTCACGGCGTCGATCTGCGCGAGGGCGTCGGTCTTGAGCGGCTGACCGGGGAGCGCCGGGTGTCCGGCGCCCTGCTGACCGACGGGACCGAACTCGAGGTCGATTTCGTCATCGTCGGCACCGGCATCACGCCCGACACCCGGCTTGCCGAACAGGCGGGGCTGGTGCTCGAGAACGGCATCCGCACCGACGCCCATGCCCGCACCTCCGATCCGCATATCTATGCGGCGGGCGACTGCGCCTCCTTTCCGCACCTCGGCAGGCAGATCCGGCTCGAATCCGTCGGCAACGCGATAGACCAGGGCGAAATCGCGGCAAAGAACATGATGGGGGGCGAGGAGACCTATATCGCGAAACCGTGGTTCTGGTCCGATCAGTACGACGTGAAACTCCAGATCGCCGGCCTCTCCGCGGGCCATGACCGGGTCGTGAGTCGCGAGGGCGAGGGCGCCCGGTCGCACTGGTACTACCGGGACGGCCACCTTATCGCCATCGACGCGATGAACGATCCCCGCAGCTACATGGTGGCCAAGCGCCTGATCGAGGCGGGGCGGTCCGCCGATCCCGACCTGGTGGCCGACCCCGCCACCGACCTCAAGACGCTGATGCGCGGCTGATGCGGATCATCGCGGGAAGATATCGCGGGCGCGCGCTCGCCGCGGTCGGAAAGGGCGATGCCGCCGCGCATCTGCGGCCGACGACGGACCGGGTGCGCGAGAGCCTGTTCAACGTGCTCTCGGGCGGCAGGTTCGGCGATCCGATCACCGACGCGCGGGTGCTCGACCTCTTCGCGGGCACCGGCGCGCTCGGGCTCGAGGCGCTGTCGCGCGGGGCGGCGCATGTCACCTTCGTCGACGACGGGCGCAAGGCGCAGGACCTGATTTCCCGCAACATCGCGCTCTGCAACGCCGCCGGGCAGACGACGCTGCTGCGTGCGGATGCGACCCGCCTGCCCGTCAATCCCGGCCCGCCCTGCGACCTGGTCTTCCTCGATCCCCCCTATGGCAAGGGCATCGGTGAAAAAGCCCTCTCCGCCGCGCTCGCAGGCGGTTGGCTGGCGCCGCGCGCCCTCGTCGTCTGGGAGGACAGTGCAGAGATCGAGGTCCCCGAAGCGCTTGCCCTTCTCGACACCCGCCGTTACGGCGACACGAAAATCAGCTTTCTGGAGCCCGAATGACCGTAAAATGCGTGATCTTCGACTGCGACGGCGTACTCGTCGACAGCGAACCGCCCCTGCTCGATTTCCTTTGTGACGAATTCGCCGCCCTCGGCCATCCCGTCTCCCTCGCGGAGCTCGAGGCAAAATACATCGGCGGCACGATGAAGACCGTCGCAGAACGGGCCCGCGCGGCCGGTGTGCCGCTGCCCGACAACTGGGAGGTGGACGTCTACCCGCGCATCTACGAGATCCTCGAGGGCGTGCCGCTCGTCGCGGGGATCGAGGCGACACTCGATGCGCTCGATGCGGCGGGCATTCCCTATTGCGTCGGCTCGAACGGCCCGATGGAGAAGATGGCGGTCACGCTCGGCGGTCATCCGGCCTTCCATGCCCGGCTCGAGGGGCGCATCCATTCCGCCCATACCCATGGCGTCGCGAAACCCGATCCCGGCCTGTTCCTCATCGCCGCCGAACAGATGGGCGTCGCGCCGGAGGACTGCGCCGTGGTCGACGACAGCCCCTCGGGCTGCATCGCCGCGCGCCTCGCGGGAATGCGCTGTTTCGGGTTCGACCCGCATGGCGACGGGGCGCGGCTCGTGGCGGAAGGTGCCGAACATCTGGACGACATGTCGCACCTTCCGGCGCGCCTCGGCCTCTGAGCCTCCGGCGGGCTTTTTGCTGCTCCAAATACTCAGAAAGGCCGCCCGGAGGCGGCCTTTTCAAACAGGATCGGAAGGAAAATCAGGCGCCCCAGGTCGGATGGAACCTGCCCGCCGGGGAGAGCGTGAAGATCTCGCAGCCCGTCGCGGTGACGCCGATCGAATGCTCGAACTGCGCCGAAAGCGACTTGTCGCGGGTGACCGCGGTCCAGTCGTCGGCCAGCACCTTCGTCTCCGGCCGGCCAAGGTTCACCATCGGCTCGATGGTGAAGAACATGCCTTCCTCGAGCACCGGCCCCGTGCCCTCCCTCCCGTAGTGGAGCACGTTCGGCGGCGCGTGGAACACCCGGCCGAGCCCGTGGCCGCAGAAATCGCGCACCACCGACATGCGCTGCGCCTCAACATAGGTCTGGATCGCATGGCCGATATCGCCGAACGTGTTTCCCGGCTTCACCATGTCGATCCCGATCATCAGGCTGTCATGGGTCACCTGTAGCAGCCGCTCGGCCTTCCGGCTCAGCTTGCCCGCGACATACATGCGCGAAGTGTCCCCGAACCAGCCGTCCAGGATCACCGTCACGTCGATATTGAGGATATCGCCATCCTTCAGCTTCTTGCCGCCGGGAATGCCGTGGCAGACGACATGGTTCACGGAAATGCAGGAGGCATGCCGGTAGCCCTTGTAGCCGATCGTGGCGGAGGTGGCGCCGAGCTCGGTCACGCGCCTCTCGATGAAGGCATCGAGCTCCGCGGTCTCCACGCCGGGCACGACCAGGGGCGCGACCTCGTCGAGGATCTGCGCGGCGACCCGACCCGCGGCCCGCATGCCGGCAAAATCGGCGTCCTCATAGATGCGAATTCCGTCTTTGGTGATGCGGCCGCGATGCGTCTCGTCCAAGGGTCCACTCCATAGCTTACCCGCCCGATATAAGCGCTTCAGGCGCGGGAGGCCAGTGGCGACGGGCTACAACTGTCGCAAAGGGCGCGTGTCGAAACTCACCTGCTCCGGTGTGATGGTGCTCGCGAAGACCATGGTTTCGACGCCCGCGCCCCGCGCGGCCCGTGCGGCCGCGGCATAGACGGGGTCGATGTCGGAAGCGGGGGCGAAGCGGTCGCAATCGTCGCGGCAGACGAGATAGAGCATGACCGCGCGATCCCCCTCGGCCACGCGCGCGGCAAGCTCGCCCAGATGCCGCGCCCCGCGCGCGGTCTTCGCATCCGGGAATTCGGCGAGCCCCGCCTCGCGCGACAGGGTGACGGATTTCACCTCGACCCAGGTCCGGCGGCCTCCTGCGGTCACGAGGAAATCGGCACGCGATCTTTCGCCATAGCGCACTTCGGCGCGGATTTCGCCGGCAAGCCCCGGAATCCGCCCCGCGATCAGGGCCTCCGCCACGACGCGGTTGGCGACACCGGTGTCGACGACGACCCGCGCCGCGCCCAGTTCGACGATCCGCAGCCCGTATCGGAGCTTCCTGCGCGAATCGTCGTTCGGTTCGACCCAGACAGGCAGACCCGGCTCCGAAAGGCCGATCATCGAGCCGGGATTGGGACAATGCGCCGTCACCTCGCGCCCGTCGGGAAGACGGATATCCGCGAGGAACCTTTTATAGCGACGCAGGAGAACCGCGGGGATCAACGGGGTTTGAAAGCGCATGTGGCGAGGACTATACCGAAAGGGAAGCCCACTCAAGGAGGCCCCCATGCCCAATCCGACCGCCGCGATCCTCATCATCGGGGACGAGATCCTGTCCGGCCGCACGCGCGATGTGAACATGCACCATCTCGCGGGTGAGCTCACGCGGATCGGGATCGACCTCAGGGAGGCGCGGTTCGTCTGCGACGACCGGGTGGCCATCGTCTCCGCCGTGCGCGCGCTGTCGGCGGCCTATGATCATGTCTTCACCTCCGGCGGCATCGGGCCCACCCATGACGACATCACCGCCGATTGCATCGCGGAGGCCTTCGGCCGCGCGATCGGCATCCGCGACGATGCGCGCGCCCTACTCGAGGCCCATTTCCAGCGGCGCGGAGTCGAAGCGAACGAGGCGCGGATGCGCATGGCGCGCATTCCCGACGGGGCGGCGCTCATCGACAATCCCATCTCCATTGCACCGGGCTTCTCGCTCGAGAACGTTCATGTCATGGCGGGCGTGCCGGCGATCTTCGAGGCGATGGTCGCCTCGCTCCTGCCGACGCTTACGGGCGGCCAGCCGCTCCTGTCGCAAAGCTATCGCATCGACCGGCCGGAAAGTTCGGTCGCCACACCGCTCAAGACGCTTGCCGAGAAATATCCCGAGCTGTCCATGGGCTCCTATCCCTTCCAGGACAATGGCGCCTACGGCACGAATGTCGTGATCCGTGGACAGGACGGAACCCAGGTCGAAGCGGCTCTCATAGAGCTTGCCGGTCTCTTCCCGGCCGATGTCTGAGCAGATCGGCGCCACGCGCCATTTCGCCGCCTTCGAGGCGACATGGCCCTCTGCCCGACAGGCGCCATGCGGCCCCTTCATCTGGCGCGACGGGGCCGGTGGCGGCCGCCGTGTCTCCGCCGCGACACTGGAGGGGGTATTCTCCGAAACGGACCTCGACAGGATCGAGAGCCGCTTTGCCGCCGCCGGACGAACACCGCTGTTCCAGGTCCGGCAGGGGCAGGACGCTTTCGACCGGGTGCTTGAGCGACGCGGCTATCGCATAGGCGACCCCTCCCTCTGCCTTGCCGCCGATCTTGCCATCCTGCCCGACGCCGATCCCGAGGCCGGTTTCGCCTGCTGGCCGCCAATCGCGGTCCAGCGGGAAATCTGGGAGGCCGGTGGCATCGACGCGGCTCGGCTCGGCGTGATGGAGCGGGTGGAGGGACCGAAGACGGCCCTGCTCGCCCGGCATGAGGAGCGGCCGTGCGGCGCGGCCTTCGTCGCCGTCGCACAGCACATCGCCGTGGTCCACGCGCTCGAGGTCCCGCAGGCCGAGCGGCGCCGGGGCATCGCGCGCCGGCTCGTCGCCTCGGCCGCGCACTGGGCGCGAGGTGCAGGGGCGCGGACACTCGCGCTTCAGGTCACGGCGGAAAACGCGGCGGCGCGGGCGCTCTATTCTTCGCTTGGAATGCACGAGGTGGGCCGATACCACTACAGGACAAAAATCTGAAGCCTCTGCCGATGTTCCGCGCCGCCTGCCTTTTCCTCTGCCTCAGCGCCGCCGGCGCCCATGCGCTCGACCTTCCCGGCACGGCGAGCGAGACCGCGCGACGCAGGGTCCCCTTCACCGCACAATCCTTTCCCACCGGTCCGTTCGAGGGCGACGAGACGGCGCGGCTCACGCTTGAGGGCGACGTGCTCCATGTCGCCTACAGGCTGCCCGCCACCGCTCTCACGAGCCTGCAAATGCTTTCGCTTCTGCGCGCGCAACTCGCGGAAGAAGGATTCGACATTCGCTTTACCTGCGCCGACCGGGACTGTGGCGGTTTCGATTTCCGCTATCTGCTCGACCTGCTGCCCGAGCCGGGGATGCATGTCGATCTCGGCGATTTCCGCTATCTCCTCGCCGTCCATGACGAAGGCCGGGCTGTCGCGGTGCTGACCAGCCGGGCGCCACAGACGGGCTATATCCAGATCACGACGGTGACCCCGGCGGAGACGCCGGAGATCGCGCTGAGGCCGGTCGACGGGGGACAAGGCACCGGCGCGGGGGCGTCCGCACCCACCGACATCGCCGCCGCGCTCGCGGCGCGCGGGCGTGTCGCGCTCGACGATCTGTCCTTCGAAACCGGGGCGGCGGCGCTCGGGCCGGGACCGTTTTCCTCGCTCGTGCGGCTCGCCGGATGGCTGGCGGACCATCCGACCGCGCATGTGGTGCTCGTCGGGCACACCGACACGGTCGGCAGCCTGTCGGGAAATACCGCGCTCTCGCGGCAACGGGCGGAGGCAGTGCGGGCGCGTCTCGTGACGGTCCATGGTGTCGATCCCGCGCAGATCGAAGCGCAGGGCGTCGGTTTCCTTGCCCCCCGCGCCTCCAACGCGACGGAGGAGGGGCGCGAAAGAAACAGGCGGGTCGAGGCCGTGCTTTCCTCGCCGCCGTGAGGACGGCGCTTCGGGCTCAGATCACCACTTCTCCGGCCCCTTGTCCGCAAAGGCCCCCACGAGAAAATCAATGAAGGCGCGCACCTTCGGCTGGGTGAATCGGCCGGGAGGATAGACCGCATAGATGCCCTGCATATCCGTCGGCAGGCCGGGGATCGCCTCCTCGATCAGGCCCTTTTCCATCGCGTCGGCATAGAGGAAGGACGGCAGGTAGGCGATGCCGAGGCCGGAAATGCAGGCGTTCAGCAGCGACTGCCCGTCATTCACCGTCAGCCATCCGGCGGTGCGGATCTGGCGCTTTTCTCCCGAGGGCGCGGTGAGCTTCCAGACGGCCCCGCTCGACTGGTTCGAATAATGCAGCAGCTTGTGCTCGTTGAGATCGTCGATCTTCTGCGGACGGCCGAATTTCTGGAAATAGGCGGGCGCGCCGACCATGCGTTTCGTCGTCTCGGTCAGCTTGCGCGCGCGCAATGTGCTGTCCTCGAGCTCGCCGATCCGCACCGCCATGTCGAAACCCTCGGAGATGAGTTCGACATAGCGGTTGTTGAGCACCATGTTCACGGTGATATCGGGAAATTCGGCCAAGAAGTCGCCCAGCACCGGCGAGAGGTGGTTGACCCCGAAATCGGTCGCGACGGAAATGCGCAGAAGTCCCGAGGGCGCGGATTGCATCGAGGTGACGAGCGCATCCGCCTCCCCCGCATCGTTCAGCACCCGGCAGGCGCGGTCGTAATAGGCCAGCCCGATCTCCGTCGGACTCACCCGGCGGGTCGTGCGGTTGAGCAGGCGCGCGCCGAGCCGGGCCTCGAGCGAGGAGACATGTTTGGAAACGGCGGATTTCGAAATTCCCATCTTCTTGGCCGCATCCGTGAAACCGCCCTGATCCACCACCGTGGCGAAGGCTTCCATTTCAGTCAGTCGATCCATCTGCGTGTCTACCTGCGATCTTGTCCCTCAGACCTGCCTTATCCCGTCCAATTCGGGCGAGAATGGGGAAGGCCGGGGACAATAGCGTGGTGTTGCGGAAATCGTGTTGTCGCGGGAAACCGCCCCTCCCCGACCCGCCGCGCGATCAGAGCCGGGCGGCGAGACGCGCACCCTGATCTATCGCACGTTTCGCGTCGAGTTCCGCCGCAACATCCGCGCCGCCGATGACGTGGCAGGATATCCCCGCCTTTTCAAGCATATCGACAAGCCCGCGCTCGGAGATCTGACCGGCGCAAAGCACGATCGTGTCCGCCTCGACAAGCTGCTGGACGCCGTCCCTCGTGATGAGCAGCCCCTCGGGCGTCACCGCGTCATAGCTCACGCCGCCGATCATCCGCACCCCCTTCATCTGAAGCGTGGCACGATGGATCCAGCCCGTGGTCTTACCGAGACGCCGGCCCGGCTTTTCCGCCTTGCGCTGCAAGAGCGTGACTTCGCGCAGCGGTGCCTCCGGCCGCGGCCCCTCCGGGGCGATGCCACCGCGGGCGCGGGCGGGGTCGGTGATGCCCCATTCCACCTTCCACTCCGGCAGATCGAGCGTCGGGCTGTGTCCGGTGACAAGGAACTCGGAGACGTCGAAACCGATCCCTCCGGCACCGACGACCGCCACGCGCCGCCCCACCGGCACGCGATCGCGCAACACGTCGATATAGCTCACGGTATTGCCGTGATCGTTCTGGCCGGGGATTTCCGGATCGCGGGGACGCACCCCGGTCGCGATCACGATCTCGTCGAAAGCTGCGAGCCCCTCCGCCGTCGCCTCGGTCCCCAGCCGCATCTCGACGCCATTGCGCACGAGCAGTGTGTCGAACCACGCGACGAGCCCGTGGAACTCCTCCTTGCCGGGAATGACGCGCGCCATGTTGAGCTGCCCGCCCGCCGCCCCGGCGCGGTCGAACAGCGTCACGCGATGCCCGCGCCCGGCGGCAATGATCGCCGCGGTCATTCCCGCGGGGCCCGCCCCGACGACCGCGATCCGTTTCGGCGCATCGGCCGGCGCGTAGACGAGCTCGGTCTCGTGACAGGCGCGCGGATTGACGAGGCAGGTGGTGAGCTTGCCCGAAAACGTGTGATCGAGACAGGCCTGGTTGCAGGCGATGCAGGGCGCAATCTCCGCGGCGCGGCCCCCGGCGGCCTTCGCGACGAAATCGGGATCGGCGAGGAAGGGACGCGCCATGGACACCATGTCCGCGCAGCCCTCCGCCAGGATGCGATCCGCCACCGCAGGATCGTTGATCCGGTTCGACGTGATGACAGGGATCGCAACCTCGCCCATCATCTTCTGCGTCACCCATGTGAAGGCCCGGCGCGGCACGGAGGTCGCGATGGTTGGCACCCGCGCCTCGTGCCAGCCGATCCCGGTGTTGAGGATGCTCGCGCCCGCCGCCTCGATCTCGCGGGCGAGCGTCACGACCTCGTCCCAGGTGGAGCCGCCGGGGATGAGGTCGATCATGGAAATGCGGTAGATCAGGATGAAGTCAGGCCCCACCGCCGCGCGTACCCGCCTCACCACCTCGACGGCAAAGCGCATGCGGTTCTCGTAGGATCCGCCCCAGCGGTCCTCGCGCCGGTTGGTGTGGGCGACGAGGAACTGGTTGATAAGATAGCCCTCCGACCCCATCACCTCGACCCCGTCGTAGCCCGCCTCCTTCGCCCGCACCGCCGCCGTCGCGTAATCGGCGATCTGCTTCTCGATTCCCGCCTCGTCGAGCTCGCGCGGCCTGAAGGGAGAAATCGGCGATTTGATCGCGGAGGGGGCGACACAATCGGGGCTGTAGGCATAGCGTCCGGCGTTCAGGATCTGCATCGCGATCTTTCCGCCCTCGGCATGGACGCGGTCGGTGACCGTCCGGTGATTGGCGATGTCCGTCTCCGTGAACAGCCCCGCCGCGCCGGGATAGACGCCGCCCTCCCGGTTCGGGGCCATGCCGCCGGTGACGATGAGACCGACACCGCCACGGGCGCGGGCGGCATAGAATTCCGCCACCGCCCCCCAGTCGCCGCGCTCCTCGAGCCCGGTGTGCATCGACCCCATCAGCGTGCGGTTGCGCAACGTGACGAAGCCCAGGTCGAGCGGGGCGAGAAGATGCGGATACTGCGTCATGTGGACCTCCCTTGCGCGCCAAGGATGCGCGGGCGCGCGCAGGCTGTCATCCGAAACGCGGCGTCAGGGCCGGCTCACGTCCCGCCGGTCTCGACGCAATGGCGGCGGAAGGCGCGTTTCAGCAGGTCGAGTTCCTGGCGCAGCAAGGCCATTTCCGCAAGCAGATCGTCGGCCGCCGCCTCCCCCGCGATCAGCGAGAAGGATCCGAGCCTGTCTCCCGTCGCGCGATCGGTGAAAAGAAACGTCTGCACGCCGTCGCTGACCAGCCCGGAGGGAATGGCAAAGCGGAAGAGCCACACCCCCGCGCGATCGGGATCCGCGCGCAGCTCATGGCCCGGCACCTGTTGATCGAGGCAGCTCACCTCGATATCGGGCTGCGCCTCGTGACCCGGCGGGACATGAAGCTCGCCCTCCCAGACCCCGGCCCTGAGCCGCGTCTTCACCAGCGTCAGATCGCTCATCCTTTCCCTCCCTCAGAGTTCCGCGCGCGGACGGCGCGACAGGGTCAGATCCCGCAGGTAGATCTGGTTCATTTCCGGACCCTCGAAAATCAGGTCGATCCACACCTTCTCCACCCGCTTCTCGTTGAGCTTCGTATAGGCCAGGTCGAATTCGACAAAGGTCTCGTCGCTGTGCAACGGCAATTCGCGTACCACCTGCTCCAGATTGGGGCCATGCTTCACGTTCAGCCGCGAGAAGATCTCGATCGGCTTCTCGAGCCCGATGTCGAAATCGAGCCGCACCAGGTGGCGGCGGCCGAGGCCGTGACAGGCCTCTTCGGGCATGTCGATCGACAGCGACAGGAAGGAGCCGTCGAAGCGGAAGACGTCGATCTGCACCCCGAAAGGCGCAAGGTCCTGTTCGGACAGGTTGCGGACCTGCCGGTAGGTCAGTTCGGAAATCCGGCAGTCGTGGAACAGCGTCGCCTCGCTGCCGATCATGGTCTTCGCCGGGACGGCGGACGCGCCACGCGACGGGATCGGCCCGCGCCAGAGTTCGGGGCGATAGGAGAATTCGGTATAGAGAGGCAATTGCATCGCATTCGACCCGATGAGCGGAAGGGCGAGGCGCCCCTCCGCCACGAAGAGAAAACGGTCGAGTTCCCGGCGCAACTGCTTCGCCTGCCCGCGCAGCCGCCGTAGCGTGGCCAGATCGAGCGCACCGGCCAGATCCGCCCGCCTTTTCCAGCGCCCGCTCGAAATCCCGTTGAGCCGTTTTTCCAGGTAGTCGCGAAACCGACGCATCTTTGGCGAAGCCTTTGTCCAACCGTTCGGCGCAGACTATGCCGGCCACGGCTTCCTACTCAACAAGGATCGGAAAAATCAGGGGTCTGGTTCCATTTCCGCAACAGCTTTTCTTGGAATATCAAGCCCTAGACGGGATTGGCACGTTCGAGCGCGATGCGGAAGCGCGCGAGCAGCGCCTTCAGCGCGCCCGCGGAGACCGGGGTTGCCTCGAACCCGGTGGCCGTCGCCGTCATCAGCCGCCCGTCGAGGACGAAGAGCACGCGCCAGTAGTCGTCGTCGAGCCCCGCGATGGGCGGAGGTGCGGTGTCGCGCGCGTGAAGCAGGAACGCCCCTTCACCGCTCCGGCTTTCGAGCACACGCACCGTGTCCGCCCGCCCGGCACGCGACAGGACCGCGCGCCCCTCCGCCGTCGCGAAAAATTCCGCAAGGCGCGCCGGTGCGAAGGCACCGGGAGCCGCGAGCGGGGGAGAGACGGACAGGGTGAGAAGCGCGGGCCCACCGCCGCCGGTCGCGCGCGTACATTGCGCGAGCAGGACGAAACCGCCCTCCGCCGTATCCCGGACCGAGGCCGTGTCCACGCAGAACCCCGCCGGCCCCTCGACGCTCAGCCCGCTCTGCACGAGTGTCACCCGGCGCGGCAGACCGGCCCCGGCGCCCGTTCCGGGCGGCGGCATCTGACAGGCCGTCAGCGCCAGCGCCACGGCCGCCGCCATGGCCGCCCCGGTCATCCTCCGGACACCGCGTCCTTCCCGCCCCATGTTCCTGCCTCCGTCGTTCCCGTTCGCACCGCGCCGGTGCCGGCCGCGCATGCCCGCCTCGGCGGGGTTCCGCCTGCGGCCGCCTTTCGTCGCCTGGCGCAACCTGCTATCGCTTCTTCAGTCTCCGTCAAGTGACAGGTGTACCCTTCCCGTGTCCGCCAGCTTCCACCCTTACGCGCCGATCATCGCCTCCGCCAGCCGTCGTCCCGAACGCTGGCGCCTCTTTGCCGCGATCCTCGCGCTGTTCTTCGTCACCATCGCGGTCGGGCCGGTCTTCTATACGCTCATCGGACTTGCCGCGCCCGAGTTGCGCCTCGTCGCGCAGGGACCTGGCGGCAGCTTCGCCATCGGGACGACGCCGGGCGGGCTGTTCACGATCCTGTCGGGCTTCGCCATCACCCTGCTCGCCGCGCTCGTGCTTGCGCGGCGGCTGCACGCGCGCGGCCTGCGGGACCTGACCGGCCCCGCCGCCCGCCTGCGGCGGCAGTTCGTCTCCGTGCTGAAATGGGTCGGCCCGCTCGTATTCCTTGCGATGGTCCTGCCCTGGGATACGGGAGCCGAAGTCCAGATCTCGGAGAATCTCCCGACGCGGGCGTGGCTGTTCTGGCTGCCTTTCGCGGTGCTCGGGATCATGATCCAGATCACGGCCGAGGAAATCGTCTTCCGCGGATATCTGCAAAGCCAGATCATCGCTGTGTCCCGCTCCTACGCGTTCGGCCTCGTCGCCTCGGCGCTGCTGTTCGGCCTCGGCCATATCTCGTCCTTCGGGCAGGGCGCGGAATTCTTTCCGGTGATCTGGGCCACCGGCTTCGGGCTTCTTGCCGGCGATCTCACCGCGCGCTCCGGCACGATCGGTCCGGCCTGCGCACTGCATTTCATCAACAATGCGGCCGCGATGCTGCTCGTCCCGCAGGCCAGCAATCTCTCGGGCTTCGGACGGATGGTCCAGACCGCCGAGATCGCCGCGCTCTACACCGATCCGAAGGTGATCGCCTTCGAAACGATCCTGCTGGTCGTCACCTGGCTCGCCGCCCGCCTCGCGCTCAGGCGTTGATTGCATTTCCCGGCGTGTGGCCTTATCTGGGGGGCCAATCACCGCAACGTCCAAAGGCGCGCTCATGAACTGGATTTCCAATTACGTCCGCCCGAAGATCAACTCGCTCTTCTCGAAGCGGGACACACCGGACAATCTTTGGACGAAATGCCCCGAATGCGGCACGATGCTGTTCCACCGGGAGCTGACGGAAAACCTCAACGTCTGCACCAATTGCGACCATCACATGCACATCACGCCGCGCGACCGCTTCACCGCGATATTCGACGGCGGGATCTTTTCCGAGGTCGCCGTGCCGATGCCGATCGAGGATCCGCTGAAATTCCGCGATCAGAAACGCTATCCCGAACGGATGCGCGCGGCGCAGAAGGCGACGGGAGAAAAAGAGGCGATGCTGGTCGCGGAGGGCGAGATCGGACGCACGCCCGTCGTTGCCGCGGCACAGGACTTTTCCTTCATGGGCGGCTCGATGGGCATGTATGTCGGCAATGCCTTCATCGCCGGCGTCGAACGCGCCATCGCGCTGAAGCGCCCGTTCATCATGTTCTCGGCGGCGGGCGGCGCGCGGATGCAGGAGGGGATCCTGTCGCTCATGCAGATGCCGCGCACGACCGTGGCCATCGAGATGCTCAAGGAGGCGGGCCTTCCCTACATCGTCGTGCTGACCCACCCGACCACGGGCGGCGTCACGGCCTCTTACGCGATGCTCGGCGACGTGCAGATCGCCGAACCCAATGCGCTGATCTGCTTTGCCGGGCCGCGCGTGATCGAACAGACGATCCGGGAAAAACTGCCCGAAGGCTTCCAGCGCGCCGAATATCTTCTCGATCACGGCATGCTCGACCGCGTGACCCATCGCCGCGCGATGAAGGGCGAACTCGTGACGATCCTGCGCATGCTCGGTTCCCTGCCGCCCGCCGTGGCCGGGGACCTGCCGGCGCCCGCACCCGCCGCATCGGCAGAGACGGAGCCCGCCGATCAGACGCCTGAACCGAAAGCGAAACAGCCGGCACAGGACGAGGGGAGCGCCGAAACGTGAGCGCCCGCACATCGGACGTCATCCTCGAGCGGATGATGTCGCTGCACCCGAAGGTGATCGACCTCGTGCTCGACCGCGTGTGGCGGCTTCTGGATGCGCTGGACCATCCCGAGACCAGGCTCCCGCCTGTGATCCACATCGCCGGAACGAATGGCAAGGGCTCGACCCAGGCGATGATCCGTGCGGGTCTCGAGGCGGCAGGCATGAGTGTCCATGCTTATACTTCACCGCATCTGGCACGGTTTCACGAACGCATCCGGCTGGCCGGAAAGCTGATCGACGAGGCCGATCTGATGGAGGTGCTCGAGGAATGTGAACGCGCCAACGGCGGCGCCCCCATCACCTATTTCGAGATCACGACGGTCGCCGCGATGCTCGCGATGAGCCGGGTCCCGGCGGATTACACGCTGCTCGAGGTAGGGCTCGGCGGCCGGCTCGACGCAACGAACGTGATCGATCGGCCGGATCTCACGATCATCACGCCGATCTCCATCGACCACACCCAGTTCCTGGGCGACACGATCGAGGCGATCGCAGGCGAGAAGGCCGGCATCATCAAGAAGGACGTGCCCTGCATCGTGGGTCCGCAACCCGACGCGGCGCTCACGGTGATCGAGGAGCGCGCCGCCCGGCTGCACGCCCCGCTCCTGGCCTACGGACAGCACTGGCATGTCTGGGAGGAGCGCGGACGGCTGATCTATCAGGACGAGCGCGGCCTGCGCGACCTGCCCCTGCCGCGCCTTGCCGGGCATCACCAGATCCTGAACGCGGGCGCCGCCCTCGCGGCGCTGCGCCATCTCGGCTTCGGGGATGCCGCCCTCGAGGCGGCGCTGACCGACGTTCACTGGCCCGCGCGCATGCAGCGGCTCAAGGAGGGCCCGCTCACCGTGGCCGCGCCGAAGGCGGAGCTTTATCTCGACGGCGGACACAACCCTGCGGCAGGCGAGGCCCTGGCCGAAGCACTCGATCGGCTTCCGCAGCGCGAGACCCATCTAGTCTGCGGCATGCTCAACACGAAGGACGTCGGCGGATACCTGCGCCCGCTCGCGCGCCACACCAAGGGTTTCCATGCCGTCTCCATCCCCGATGCCGAGGCGACCCTGCCCGCCGATGTGACCGCAGCGGCGGCGCGCGAGAGCGGCATGGCGGCAGAGACCGCGCCCGATGTCCTCACCGCCGTGAAGCGGATCGCAGAGACGGCTCCCGAGGCGCGCATCCTGATCTGCGGCTCGCTCTATCTAGCGGGTCACATCCTTCAGACCAACGGCTGAGCCGCAAACAGACGCTGTGCGCGCCTGCGGCTTTTCCCGCCGCGCGCATCGCAATATCTGTGTCTCACAGCATCGGGAGATCGGGAGACAGCCATGGCACTGGAATTCGGCATCGACACCTTCGGCGACGTCACATGGGATGACGAGGGCCGTGACCTGTCGCAGGCACAGGTGATCCGCAACGTCGTCGCGGAGGGCATCCTCGCCGATGAGGTCGGTCTCGACGTCTTCGGCCTCGGCGAACATCACCGCGACGATTTCGCCATCTCCGCGCCCGAGCCGGTGCTCGCGGCCATCGCAGCACAGACGTCGCGCATCCGCCTGACCTCTGCGGTGACAGTGCTCTCCTCCGACGATCCGATCCGCGTCTATCAGCGCTTCTCCACGCTTCAGGCGATCTCAGGCGGGCGCGCGGAAATCACGCTGGGGCGCGGATCCTTCACCGAAAGCTTTCCGCTCTTCGGCCACGACCTGTCGGATTACGAGATGCTGTTCGAGGAAAAGCTCGAAATCATCGCCGCGCTCGTGCAACAGGGCAAGGTGAGCTTCGAGGGCCGGCATCGCAGGGCGCTGAAAAACCAGACCGTCTATCCGCTCCCGGAAACGCCGATCCCGGTCTGGATCGGCGTCGGCGGAAGCCCCGACTCCGTGGTACGTGCCGCCAGCCACAACATGCCCATGGCGCTCGCGATCATCGGCGGCAATCCCGCGCGTTTCAAACCCTATGCCGATCTCTACCGCGAGGTGCGCGAAAAGATGGAGGCCCCCGCCCTGCCCCTCGGCTGCCACTCGCCCGGCCATGTCGCCAGGACGGACAGGGAGGCGCGCGACCGCTTCTTCGAGGGCTACGCGATCATGCACCAGCGGATCGGACGCAGCCGCGGCTGGCCACCGCTCTCGCGCAAGGCCTTCGACCACGAAATCGACCACGGCGCCCTCTATGTCGGCTCGCCCGACACCGTCGCAGAGAAGATCGCCGCGACGGTGCGCGTGCTGGGCCTCGACCGCTTCGACCTGAAATATTCGGCAGGGCCGGTGAGCCATGACGCGATGATGGACACGATCCGCCTTTATGGCGAGGACGTCGTGCCCCGCGTCAGGAACATCCTGGCCAGGGGCTGAGGCTCAGTCCTCGCCCCAGCTCGCGTCCTGCATCTCGCGCAGGCGCGAGGCGGTCCGCTCGAATTCGAACGCACCCGACCCCTCGATATAGAGCCGTTCGGGCGCGTCCACCGCGGTGCAGATCGTGCGCACCTTCGCCTCGTAAAGCGCGTCGATCAGCGTGACGAACCGCTTCGCCTCGTTGAAATTGCTGCGCGTGAGGCGCGGAATGTCCTCGATAATCATGAGCTTCACCGCATCCGCGATGGCAAGATAGTCCCCCGGTCCGAACATCTGCCCGCAGAGATCCCAGAACCGCGCCCGCGCGATCCCGTTGTGAAAGCGGGGCAATACGACGTCGCGCCCCTTCACCCGCAGCGTCAGACTTTCCCGTGCGCCGCCGGTAAGGTCGGTCCAGATGTCGTCGATCGTGGCGCGCACCTCGTCGGTCACCGGATGGAAATAGACCGGCGTCCCGGTCAGTCGCCCCTGCCGGTAATCGACCGGCGAATGCAGGTGATGCACCTCGAGCCGGTCCTTGATCAGCACGATGAAGGGCAGGAAAAGCTGGCGGTTCAGCCCATCCTTGTAGAGGTCGTCAGGCACGCGGTTCGAGGTGGTGACGACCGTCACGCCCCGTGCGAACAGCCCCTCGAACAGCCGTCCCACGATCATCGCGTCGGCGATGTCGGTGATCTGCATCTCATCGAAACAGAGCAGCCGGATATCGGCGGCAATCGTCTCCACCACCGGGCCGATGGCATCGGCGGTCCCGGCCCTGCGCGCCGCCTCGATCCCCGCCTGCACTTCCTGCATGAAGGCATGGAAATGCACCCGCCGCGCCGGAACAGGCGCATGCTCGTAAAACAGGTCCATGAGCATCGACTTGCCCCGTCCGACCCCGCCCCAGAGGTAAAGCCCGCGCACCGCTTCCGGTTTCCGGCGCCCGCCGATGAGCGACAGCAGCCCGGATTTGCCCTTCGGCTGCTGCGCCAGCTCGCGCCGGACGCGCTCGAGCAACGGCAGAACCGCCTCCTGTGCGGGATCGGGGC
The DNA here is from genome assembly GCF_000819565.1 of Celeribacter indicus. Taxonomy (NCBI): domain Bacteria; kingdom Pseudomonadati; phylum Pseudomonadota; class Alphaproteobacteria; order Rhodobacterales; family Roseobacteraceae; genus Celeribacter; species Celeribacter indicus. Next base: position 547,610 of record NZ_CP004393.1, on the reverse strand, counting down.
GCAGGCGCCCCTCGGCCACACGGGCCGCATAGATATCCATGAGCGTTTTCATATGTCTCCCATACTCCGCGCCGGATCATAAGGAAAGGTGATGCGACCCATGCGGATCATTCGATTGACCGACGGGCGCGATTGTCCGAAAGCTGAGCCAAAGGAGACAAAGATGTCCGCCCATCGCACCCCCCTCGTCACACCCGTTCTCGTCGCCGGCTGTATCGTGATCGTCGTGAGCTTCGCGATCCGCGCCTCCTTCGGCGTGTTCCAGATCCCCATCGCGGAGGAGTTCAACTGGCCGCGCGCGGAATTCTCCCTCGCCATCGCGATCCAGAACCTGTTCTGGGGCATCGGCCAGCCGATTTTCGGCGCGCTCGCCGAACGGATCGGAGATCGCAAAGCGATCATCCTCGGCGCGCTCACCTATGCCGCGGGGCTGGTGCTGTCCTCCTTCGCCGTCTCGCCCCTCGCGCATCAATTCTATGAAACGCTCGTCGGCTTCGGCATCGCGGGCACCGGCTTCGGCGTGATCCTCGCCGTGGTGGGGCGCGCCTCCTCCGACGAGAACCGCTCCATGTCGCTCGCCATCGCGACCGCCGCCGGATCCGCGGGCCAGGTCTTCGGCGCGCCGCTGGCGGAATGGCTCCTGAGCTTCATGAGCTGGCAGAACGTGTTCCTCCTCTTTGCCGCCGCCGTGCTCGCAAGCCTCGCCGCGCTGCCGATGATGCGCAGCCCCGCCCCCGCCTCCCGCTCGGAACTCGAGGACAGCCTCGGTCAGATCCTCGGCAAGGCCTTCCGCGACCCCTCCTACACGCTGATCTTCCTCGGCTTCTTCTCCTGCGGCTATCAGCTCGCCTTCATCACCGCGCATTTTCCCGCGCTCGTGACGGAAATGTGCGGCGCCATCGACCCCTCGGGCACGCTCGCCTCGCTCGGCGTCACCTCGACCTCCGCCCTCGGCGCCGTGTCGATCTCCCTCATCGGGCTCGCCAATATCGGCGGCACGCTCCTCGCCGGGTTTCTCGGCAACCGCTTTTCCAAGAAATACCTGCTCGCGGGCATCTATTTCGGGCGCACGCTGGCCGCGGCCCTCTTCATCGCGCTGCCGATCACGCCGACATCGGTGCTGATCTTCTCCGTCGCGATGGGGGCGCTCTGGCTTGCCACCGTGCCGCTGACCTCCGGCCTCGTCGCCCATATCTACGGACTGCGCTACATGGGCACGCTCTACGGGATCGTCTTCTTCTCGCACCAGCTCGGCGCCTTCCTCGGCGTGTGGCTCGGCGGGCGGCTCTACGACATCTATGGCGACTATACCGCCGTCTGGTGGGTCGGGGTGGGCGTCGGTGCATTCTCCGCCATCGTGCACCTGCCGGTGAAGGAAATTCCCCTCGGCAGCCGTGCCGTCCGCGCGCTAGGCTGACGCCTCTTCCGCGCTCAGCAACCCCTCGGCCACGAGCCGCGCCGCCCAGCCGTCCGGCCCCTCGAAAAGATGCGTGCGCCAGCCGCGCGCCTCCGCCGTGGCGATGTTGTCGTGCCGGTCGTCAGTAAACAGCAGCCGCTCCGGCGCGATCCTGCAATCCTTTTCCACCATTTCGAAAATCAGCGGATGCGGCTTCACGCAGCCCATCCGGCCGGAGATATACCGGCGGTCGAATTCGGTGAGAAAGGGATACTGCGTCTCCGCGAATTCGAAACTCTCGATCCCGAAATTGGTAAGGGCGAAAACCGGAACGCCCTTGCTGCGCAGCGCGCGCATGAGCTTGACCGAATGCGGGATCTCCGGCGTCGCCATCTTGATCCAGTCATGATACCACATCAGGATCTCGGCCTCGAAATCGCGGTAGCGCGCGGCGGTCCGCTCGACCGTGATGCGGAAATCGTGCCCCTGGTCGACCAGGTCGTTCATCGCATGCAGGTCGACCGCCTCGAACATCGCCCTGCGCCGTTCGGCACCGATCTGCGTGTCGTAATGGCGTTCCGGCTGCCATTCGATCAGCACGTTGCCGATGTCGAACACCACCGCGTCGATACTCATGTCCTGTCCCTCTTCGCGCCCTGCACCGCCCGCTCCAGCGCATCCAGAAAGCGCGAGCGGTCCGCCTTTGTAAAGCTCTTCCCGCCGCCCTGGCGGAACGGATCCGCCGCCCGCAGGTCATACATCAGATCGCGCATCGCAAGGGCATTGCCGATATTCGCGCGCGTATAGACCTCCCCGTCATGCCGGAGCACCCGCGCGCCGGCCTCCACCGCCTTCGCCGCAAGGGGAATGTCGGCGGTCACCACGACATCGCCCGACCCGGCCCGCTCCGCGATCCACTTGTCCGCCTCGTCCGGGCCATCGGGCACGAACACCATCTCGACAAAGGGATTCTCCGAGGGCCTGAGCCCACCGTTGCACACGAGAAGGCAAGGCACCCGGTGTCGCGTCGCGACCTTTTCCGCCTCGCCCTTCACCGGGCAGGCATCCGCATCGACATAGATCCTGGTCATGCGCCTTCGTCTTTTTGCTGCTCCAAATACTCATCAGCCGCCGCCGATGAGCGCACCCGCAGCGAACACCAGCGCGCCGCCGAAGACAACCTGAAAGGCCGCACGCAAAAAGGGCGTATTCATGTATTTCTTCTGGATCCACGCAATTGCCCAAAGCTCGACGAAGACCACGGCCATCGCGATGAAGGTCGCCGTCCAGAAATGCGGGATGAGATAGGGCAGCGCATGACCAAGGCCGCCGAGCATGGTCATCACGCCCGAGGCGATGCCACGCTTGACCGGCGAGCCGCGCCCGGAGAGTTCGCCGTCGTCGGAGGCCGCCTCGGTGAAGCCCATCGAGATCCCGGCTCCGACCGAGGCCGCGAGCCCCACGAGGAAGGTGGTCCAGGTGTCCTGCGTCGCGAAGGCCGTCGCGAAGATCGGCGCGAGCGTCGAGACCGATCCGTCCATCAGCCCCGCGAGCCCCGGCTGCACCCATGTCAGGACGAATTTCCGATGCGCCGTGCGCGCCTCGTCCCGCCGCGCGTCCTGGCCCAGAAGTCCCGCTTCGAGCTCGCCGGCACGCTTGTCATGCCCCGCCTCGGCCGCCGCGAGACGCCCGAGCAGGGCGCGGGTATCGGCATCGCGCGTGCGGGCCGCGGCCCTGCGGTAGAAATCCTCCGCGCCGCTCTCCATCAGGTGCGCCTCCTCCCGGATACGGTCGAGCGACAGGTTCTCGATCAGCCAGACCGGATTGCGGAGGTAATAGCCGGAGATATGCTCGCGCCGGACGAGCGGGATCATGTCGCCGAAGCGCCGCTTGTGCAGGTCGATGAGCGCCTCGCGGTGCCCGTCCTCCTCCTCGGCCATGGCATCGAAGATCGCCGCGCTGTCGGGAAAATCCGCGCGCAGCTTTGCGGCATATTGGCGGTAGATGCGCGCGTCGTCCTCCTCTGAAGAGATGGCGAGCGCGAGAATTTCCTGTTCATTGAGATCGGAGAAACGGCGGCGGTTTGCGAAACCCGGTATCATGCAGCACCTTAATTTAGAATAGTTCTAAATTATGCCGCCAACTTGCCGCATGCAACCCACGATCCTCGCGACAAAGTGAACCGGACGGTTCAGAATCTCTTGCCCGACTGAACCGGCCGGTTTAGGTTTTCCCGGCGCCTGTCGTGTGGCGCGTATCGGCATCATCCCTGTCGAGCACTGGGCAGGCCCGAGTGGCCTGCCTTTTTTCTTTGGTTGGAGCGGATTGCGCAAGGCTCTATGGTGACGCGACGAAGGGGAGGATCCATGGGTACGGACATCAGGAAGGGGCGCAAGTTCGATCAGGTGATCGACGGCGCCCGCGCGGTCTTCATGCGCGATGGGTATGACGGGGCCTCCGTCGATGACATCGCCCGCGAGGCCGGGGTCTCCAAGGCGACGCTCTACAGTTATTTCCCGGACAAGCGGGTCCTGTTTCTCGAGATCGCCGCACGGGAAACCCGCCGCCAGGCCGACGCCTTCAAAGACAGGGTGGACGAGAGTCAGCCCCCCGATCTGTATCTGCGCTCCGCCGGACGCAAGATCCTCGATTTCCTCCTGTCGGATCTCGGTCAGGCGATGTTTCGCATTGCGGTCGCCGAAAGCGCGCGCTTCCCGGAGGTCGGCCGGCGGTTCTACGAAAACGGCCCCGGCCTCGTGAAGGACCGGCTGTCGCAATATTTCGCCTGTTGCATCGCCCGCGGCGAGCTCGCGATTGACGATATCGAGCTCGCAGCCGAACAATTCGCGGAACTTTGCAAGGCGCGCGCCTTCCCGATCTGCACCTTCCAGTCTCGGTGCGAACTCGACGAAGACGAGCGCCGGAAAATCATCGACGGCGCCGTGGAGATGTTCCTGGCGCGCTATGGAGTCCGCTCATGACCTCGACAATCCGATGCTGTGCCTTCGTCCTCGGCGCTTTCGCGCTTTCCGCCTGTCAGGAGGAGGAGACCGCGCCGGTCCCGGAAACGGAACCGCCGGCCGCCACCGAAGACAGCTGCGGCATGGATCGCGTCGAGGGGATGGTCGGGCAGGACCGCGCGGCTGTGGATGCGCTGGCCCTCGAGGGGCCGGTGCGCATCCTGCCGCCGGGTAGCATGATGACGATGGATCACCGCATCGATCGGCTCAACATCGAGCTCGACGACGCCGGAAAGGTCACCCGCATCTGGTGCGGCTGACGGCGCGCAAGCCCCCGGCCCGCGCGCCATGCCGGCAGGCGGCCAGGTCAGTCCCGGAAATCGTCGTGGCACTGCTTGCAGGTCACGCCGAGCGTGCCCAGAGCGGGCTGAAGGGAGGCCTCATCGGTGACGGTGATGCTCTGCGCCCCGGTGTGAAGCGCCTCCGCCTTGACGACGAAATCGTCCCAATCGGACCACACCGCCGGCAGCGCCTCGCTCTCCGGATCGTCTTCCTGTGCCTCGAACAGGTCGGGGATCTCCGCGGAGACGGTCGCGATGGTTGCGACCGCCGCATTGGCCGCCTCTGCATCGAAGGCCTGATCGCCCTTGGCCATGTCGGACAGCACCTTCATCCCGCCGCCGATCTGAAGCATCGCTTCCTGACGCGCCTTCACCGCCGGGTTCGTGGCCTTGCTCTGCGCAAGCAGGGCCGGGGCGGAACAGATGAGGGCGATGGCGAGCGCGCCCGTGACGTGAAATGACTTCATACGCTTTAACTCCCGTAGAATAAGTGGCTTTTCGCGTGTTCCCCCAGGATCCTCGCATGGTTTTTTCAAAGTCAAATGCACAAATCCGTCAGGACGGGAGGAAAGGCCGGCACTGTGGGAAAACCGCCTCGAAAAAGAAAAGGCCGAAACGGATGCGTCTCGGCCTTCGACAGTTGATGGAGCGGGATCCCGGTGCCGCGAACTGGGTGGGGGCTGTTGAACCGCGACACCGGGATAAAGCGTTCTCGCTCTGAGACGAGTTCTGACCCGACAAGCGGGCCAAATGACGGGACGATCCGGGAAATTCATGGGTTATTTTGTGTCTGAAATCGGGCAGGACGCAGATGTACGGCGAGAGCCCTTGATTTGCACCCGGAATGGCTCCACCTTCAGTCTATGAACGTGCAGGATCCGACGCCCTTTCCCGGACAGAACGACAAGGTCGCCTTCGACCGCCACGAACTCGGTGCCATCATGGGGCTCTATGGCCGGATGGTGGCCGCCGGCGAATGGCGTGACTACGGCATGTCCTTCCTGCGGGACGTCGCCGTCTTCGCCGTCTTCCGCCGCACCGCCGAGCATCCGCTCTACCGGATCGAAAAGCGGCCGAAACTGCGTGGAAAACAGGGGATGTATGCGGTGATCGGCATGGAGGGTCAGGTGCTCAAGCGCGGCTCCGATCTGCGCACCGTCCTGCGGATCTTCGACCGCCAGCTCATCCGCGCCGTGGAGTGATCTCCAGCCGCCGATGCGCGATCACCGGCCCGTCGCCCTGCGCGGCAATCCGGGCAATGGCACGGCCGATCGGCTCATAGGCGACCGCCATATGATGCGCGTTCGCATGCAGCATCACCTCGTCATCCACGCAGATCGCCACATGGCCCTTCCAGAACAGCAGGTCTCCGCGCTGGTAGCTCTCCCCTTCCGCGACCTGCGCGCCGAGCGCCTGTTGCAGATCGCTGTCGCCGGGACAGTCGATGCCACAGGCGAGGAGTGCCGCCTGAACCGTTCCGGAACAGTCGATGCCGAAGGCGGAATTGCCGCCCCAGAGATAGGGCGTGCCGAAAAACAGCTGCGCGACGGTGACAGGATCGGAAAACGGCCGGGCGAGCGGGCGGAGATGGGGCTTCGGCACGAATAGCCCGCCTTCGATCTCCATGAACTTGCGCCGCTCGTCCACCACCCTGACGCGCGACCCAAAGGACAGGCTCGTCACCGCCTCGCTCTTCATATCGTCGGTGGGATAGAGATGGGTGGCGCGGGCCGAAATGAGGTAATCCGGCACGACCTCCGCCCCCAGATCCCGCTCCGCCACATAGCCCACGTAACCGTCCTTGCGCGAAACGCCGAAGGCCCAGCCCGCGCGCCGTTCCAGCACGTCGAAACGATCTCCCCAAAGGAGCTGCCGCTCGCGCGCTCCTCCCGGCGCCGCCCGCAAATCTGCTACCGGGACCGTGACGGTGGCGGGCTCAGGCAGGACGATGCGCTGTCCTTCGCCTGCGAACCCCGCGAGCGCGACACGGGCATTGGCGGGAGTGAGACGGCGGTCGGTCACAGCGCAAGCAACTCCGAAAGCGCATCCAGGATCGCGCGGGCGCCCTGACCCACACCCCCCTTCGGACGCGCCGGCGCGGCGGTCGGGTTCCAGCCGTAGATGTCGAAATGCATGTAGCGCGGCGTCCCGGTCACGAAGCGGCGCAGAAACAGCGCGGCGGTGATGGACCCGGCAAATCCGCCGGAGGGAGCATTGTCGAGATCGGCGATCCCCGGCTCGATCATCTTCTCGTAGGGCTCCCAATAGGGCATTTGCCAGACAGGATCGGCGACCCTCCCTGCGGCGGCCTTCAACGCCGCGGCATCTGCCTCCGTGGTCGCGTAGAAGGGCGCGAGATCGGGACCGACCGCCACCCGCGCCGCGCCGGTGAGCGTGGCCATGGAAATCAGCAGATCGGGCGGCGTCTCGTCGGCAAGCGCCAGCGCATCGGCGAGCACCAGCCGCCCCTCCGCATCGGTGTTGTTGATCTCGACCGTCAGGCCCTTGCGCGAGGTGAGAATGTCCTGCGGACGGAAGGCGGCCCCGGACACGGCATTTTCCACGGCCGGGATCAGCACGCGCAATTGCAGCGGCAGATCGAGCGCCATGATCATCTTTGCGAGGCCGAGCACGGTGGCCGCGCCGCCCATGTCCTTTTTCATCAACCCCATCGACCCGCCCGGCTTGATATTGAGCCCGCCCGTGTCGAAACACACCCCCTTGCCGACGAGCGTCAGCACCGGACCGCGTGCGCCCCAGCGCATGTCGATCAGGCGCGGCGCGCGCGGCGAGGCCCGCCCCACCGCATGGATCATCGGAAAGCCGTCGGAGAGGAGCGCCTCCCCCACGGTCACGGAGATGTCGGCGCCATGCGCCTCCGCGAGCGCGCGCGCGGCAGCTTCCAGTTCCTCCGGTCCCATGTCGTTCGCGGGCGTGTTGATCAGGTCACGAGTCAGCGCCTCGCCCTCTGCGATGGCCACCAGCCGCGCGGCATCGACATGGTCGGGCGCCACGAGCTGCGCTTTCACCGGCGCCGATGCCGCATAGGTGTCGAAGCGATAGCCCGCCAGCAGCCAGCCCAGAAGCTGTTCGTCGAGCGCGTCACCCGTCAGATCGGTCTCGAGTCGGTAGCAGCCGTCCGGCAGCGCGGTACGGACGGCGCCTAGCCCGAAACGGCTGCGCCGGCGGTCCCTGTCGGAACCGAGCCCCGCGAGGGCCGCCTTGACCCCCTCCCCGCCGGGCAGAAGGCAGACTGTGCCAGGCTGCGCCGCAAACCCGCTCGCCCGGACCCAGCGCGCCTCCGCCTGCGGCAGGTCCGACAGGAAGCTCTCGAGCGCGTCGGGCGTGAGAAGATGAAGCGGGATCTGCGCCGCGCTCGCCGCGGCAAAGCAAAGGGACATCGGAGGGGCCTTTCGTGACGGTTCGTGCCAAACCTAACCCATCCCATGCCACCTGCAAGCCGGTTCCCGCAGGCTCGCCTGCCCCGCCCTTGGCCGATCCCCGAATGCTCAGAGCGTCGCGCCCTGGAGATCCCAGACCGCAAGCAGAGAGTTTTCCCCGATCCGCATCAACCGCTCCACACAGGCGGCAAGCGCGGCGCCGTCATCGCCAAGCGCGAGCGCACTCACGTCGCCCGCCACCTGCGCGACGGTCACCATGCCGATCTGCTCCGAAATCGCGATCATCGACCGGGCGGCGCGCTGCATCTCGTCGAACTGCGCCTTCCTGAAACACGTCTCCACCCTGGCCAGCCGCACGGCCAGCTCCTCCATCGCGCGGGAGATGACCCCCTCCGCCCCCGCGGGTCCGAGCTGACCGTAAAGCTGGTCGAGCCGGTCCCTGTCGAGCTGTACGGCACCCTCCGGCCGCAGTTTCGCCACCACCATCGTCTCACCCGTCATCCTGAAGCACCCCCACGCGCTATGCAGGAAGTTTGCAACAGGCCGCTGAACAAAGGGTTTAATGCAAAGCGGATTCTCTCTCGAATTCCGCGAAAACTCTCACTACATTCGCCCGAAAATTCCGCCGAAGTCTGAAAGAGAGTTTCGCCTCGATGAAATATGCAAAACCGCTCCCGACCTACATGGTGCAACGCTATCACGGCTGGAAAGCAACGACATTCACGGAAAACAAGGCCTGGTACAAACGCCTTGCCGAGGAAGGACAGCGTCCCCGCGCCTTCATCATCTCCTGCTGCGACTCGCGTGTGCATGTCACCTCCATCTTCGGCGCGGACGAAGGCGAATTCTTCATCCATCGCAACATCGCGAACCTCGTGCCGCCCTTCACCGATGACGGCGACCACCACGGCACCTCCGCGGCGATCGAATATGCGGTCACCGCGCTCAAGGTCGCGCATCTCGTCGTCCTCGGCCATTCCAACTGCGGTGGCGTACAGGGCTGTTACGACATGTGCTCCGGCCATGCGCCCGAACTCGAACAGAAATCCTCCTTCGTCGGGCGCTGGATGGACATCCTTCGCCCTGGCTACGAGCGCGTCCTCGAGGTGCCCGAGTCCGACCGCAAGCGCGCACTCGAAAAGGAATCCGTCCTCATCTCGCTCGAAAACCTGATGACCTTCCCATTCGTGCGCGAGGCGGTGGAGGAGGGCAACCTGACGCTGCACGGGCTATGGACCGATATCGGCAACGGCGACCTGCACCAGTACGACAACGGCTCGCGCAGCTTCGTCCAGGTCTGAGCGTCAGGCGGCCTTGTCCAGAACCCTGGACACCACGAGATCTTCTGTCAGAAGGAGCGGGCCGTTCGCCGCGGGTTCCGGCAGGTCCCGCACGGCACTCCCCGTCACGGAGGCGGAGCGCAGGAACATCGGCTTGTTCACCTGGGCGATAAGCTCGCGCGGTGCGATGGCCGGGCGCGCCGGCGCGTCGTCCATGCCTTCTGGAAAGAACATCACGGCCCCGCTCCTGTGCAGGTCGAGCGCGGCGATGCGGCCCTCGCGGGCCTTGGCGAAATAGTCGATCATGGTCTGGTCCTTTCGTGACTGCGCGACCTCAGGCTGCGAAGGCGAGGCGGGCGCCGAGATCCGGACGGAAATCGGGCGCGGGATGCCGGCCACCGATCAGCACCACATTGGAGCGGCGCGCCGCGCGGGTGAGGTTGTGATTGGCGGGACGGTCCACGCCGGACGGGATCGCACCCAGGGTGCCGGCATTCAGGCCATCGCACGTCGTCAGATTGATCATGGTTCCATCCTCTCTGTTTGTTGGGGGATGGGAGCACAGGGGCTTTGGCGTGGGTATCGTGGCGTGAGAACAATTTGAACTATCGTGCCGGATAGGTCCCCGCGGGAAAACGGAAGCCATGTGATTTCAATGGCTTGACGGCCGAAACCGGAGCGTTGCGGCGAAAATTAAAATTCGGTCCATCCGCGGGAGCGCGGTTAACGGCCGTTCATACCGGCGTCGGATTTCTGTCGGACTTCCGTCGGCCTTGCGTCGGCTTTCGGGCAGGATTGCGGCACCGCGGGGCAGGGCCGAATCGCCCCTCGCCGCAGCGCCTCCGGGCGCGCGCAGGCGGCCTCACCGACCTGCTTGAAGCCCTTTGTCGGAAACCTGAATCGCGGGAATTCCGATGAAGGTCGCAGTGTCATATCAACGCCATTGCCGTCGACGCTTCGGATAAAGCGTTTCGGCTTTAACCCGAGACATATCCAGCAGCCTTGAAGTAGTTCCAGCACTCTGTTGGGTCGTAGAGCTCGCAGATTGCGCCGATGGCGTCGAAGACTTCGGTGAAGGTTCTGGCGCCGATCTTTCGAAGGTGAGCTTTCAGTTTGGAGAATGCTTGCTCGATGGGATTGAGATCCGGCGAGTAAGGCGGGAGGTACAGAAACCAGCAGCCGTGGTCGTGCAAGGCCTGAGCCGCCTCCTTGTTCCGATGGGTCGCCAGATTGTCCAGGATGACAACGGTGCCGGGGGCGATCTCCGGGACAAGCACTTCTCGGATGTAGACGGCAAAGGCGGGGCCATCCATGGCACCCTTGATGACCCATGGTGCGATCAAAGCATCCGAGGCCAGCCCGGCGATCAGCGTTTGGGTTCCCCAACTGCCAAACGGTGCATCCATGGTCAGGCGATGACCCCGCTTGGCCCGGCCACGCAGACGGGTCAGGTTGGTCTTCACTGCCGTTTCATCAATAAAGACAACGCGTTCGGGAAAGGCCGCAATGGCAGGCAGCCGATGCTTGAACCACTCAGTCCGCTGCTGTCTTACCTTGGCGCGACCGCGCTCGGTGGCGACCAGCGACTTTTTTTGTATGTGAAACCGAGCCGGGACAGCAGGTTGGCGATGGAAGAATGATGCACCCGCACGCCTGCCGCGGCCGCCAGCGCGTCGCGCAACTCAAAGAGCGTGATGTCGGGGTCTTGCGCGACCAGTTCCTTCAGGAAAGCCTGATGCGCTGCCAGCTTTCCCCGACCACGTGGCGGGCCTTGCGGTGCGGGCTCCGCATGGCCCTTGGTCCGAACCTGACGCGCCCACCGCGCGCCTGTCGCCGCAGACACTTTCAGGCGCAACGCCGCCGCCCGCCCGCTTAACCCTTCCTCAATATACTCCTGAAACCGCGCCCGAAGCGCATTCGGCAAAGGTGCTGACATGATCCATCCTCCCAAACAGGATGAATCACATCAGCCACCTCAAGGAAACCCCCGCCGATTCAAATTCAAGCCGAAACGCTTTAGGGTTCCAGAGGAACTTTGAGAAAGGCCTGAGCGGGCGGGCCGCGGCGGCGCGACTGAGGGAGACGTCTGCGACCGGAGCAAGGTGGGCGTGTCACATGAGGCCATGCCGAACCGGCGGTCCGGGGGCGGCCGCCTGGAACCGGCACGCCGGCCCCCATCGGGCCTTCCTTGGAGAACCGGTCGCTCACGCTCTACAAACTGCGCAAGGTGCTCGCCGAGGCGGAGGACGTGAAGGTCCACCACGCGTCCATTGCCAGGCTGCTGCCCCGTCTCCGCGTCACCTGCAAAAAAGTCGCCCTCGCCACCGGACGCCTCCGCGCCGGCGTGAGGCAACAGCGTGCGGACTGGATGACGCGCCGCGTCCCCGCCATGCAGACGCCGATGGCGGGTCTGACGGCGGACGCGCTGATTGCGCTCTGGGGGATCAAGGGCGAGACGGCCTTCGCCGCCTGCGGTCGCGAGGGGCCGGTGCCGGAGATCGCGCCGGGCACAGGCGTCGCGCTCGACGACCTGACCACGCACCGCAACACCGGGGCCGCCCGCGCGTTGAGGGAGCACGGCTGCCGGTTTCTCTACCTGCCGCCCTGCTCGCCGGAGCCTGATCCCATCGAACTGGCCGTCTCAAGGCTCAAGGCCCATCTCCGACGGACCGGCGCTGTGATCTTTACGACCCGCAGGCGTGCGGGAACGACTTCACGGCTGCCGAATGGGGTAATGGCCAAGCGCTCGAGGAGACTCAGCGGGAGGAGCGCTGCCGAGCACGCTCGGAGGCGACCATGGCACCAAACGCGCGCCGGGCTCTCCGGCTGGCGCCGCCGGGCGCACGCACGAGGCGCGACGCGGGGCTTCGGTTCAAAAGCGCCCGGTCAGTCGCTTCGGGGGGCGCGCACAGGCGGCGCCGGAGATAGGTGCGGCGAGGTTACTGCAACCATTTCCCCTCGGGCCAGCGCAGCCGCTCCTCGAGCGAGATCTCCCGCGTTTCCCCCGGCGCGAGGTCGAAGGTCCAGGACAGCACACCCCGCCGGTCCTCGAGATCGGTCGTGCCGGGCATGGGGTCCGCGCTCCAGCCGATCTTCAGGTCCTCCTGCTCGCTGACGGAGACGCGGTCGATCACCTCGACGGGCCAGGCGCGGGAGGTGAAATTCTCCACCTCGATCCGCCATGCGGAGGTTTCCTCGGTCGAGCGGGAGATCACACCCCGGTCCCCCTCGTTGCGGTCGAGGACGATCCGTTCGACCCGGATGCCGTCCATAGCGCCGAAGGAGAGGTCGGTTTCCGCGCCGTCCACGAGGGTCTCCAGCATCGTCTGGCCAAGGCTCACCCCGTCGCGGATCAGCCGTACCGGCCCCGGCACGAGCGTTTCGCCGCTGTCGTTCGTGAATGTCGCCATGAGGTAGCCGGTCGTCTCGTAGAGCGGCACCGCACGGACCACCAGTTCGGGAGAGACCGGCAGTTCGGCGAGGCTGAACTCCGTCGCGCCCTCCTGCGAATAGAGCGTGGCGGGCTCGGGATAGGCATAGCTCTGGTTGAGCCCCGTCACCTGGACCTGTGCCGGGCGTGCCTGTAGGGAGGCCGCCCCGGCCATGGCGGAGGGCGCGTATTCCGCGACGGAATCCTTTGCCGCGCGCAGGTTCGGCTCCGGCATCGGCACGGGGTCGAAGATGCGGCGGATCCATGGATGCACCTCCGCCGGGTCGGACCGCCGCGCGGGATCGTCCGTGGCGAAGGTGAGGGAGGCGCCGATCCAGGCCTCTCCGGTGGTCTGGCTCGCCTGGATGCCCCGCGTCAGCACCATCTCGCCGCTCCCGCTGTCGAGATCGGCGGTGTAGACCGGCTGCCAGAAGGCATCGTCCACCATGTAGGAGAGAGCCACGGCAATCTCTCCGGCCTCCTCCACATCGAGCGTGAGCGTCACCGCAAGCCGGTCCTGCTGCGCACCGGACAGACGCTCGAGATCCGCGCGCGCCGCGGCGAGGTCTTCCTTCAGCACATCGAGATCGTCCTCGGCCTCCCCGGCGCGGGCGTTGGCCTCCGCCGCTGCCTGACGCGCCTCGAGGGATTGCGCGCGAATGAGGCGGGCCCGTTCGATCACGGCCTCCGCACCGGCATCGTCCCCCGCGCCGAGCCGCGAGAGATAGGCGAGCGTGTCTTCCGCGGCCTGCGCCTCGAGCCGGATCGCGGCCACGTCCCGTTCCGCGCCGCGCAACTGCGCCTCGAGCTCCTCGACCCGCGCGAAGGCGGCATCGACCTCCGGCACGCCGCGCCGGCTCGCCTCGCGCGCGGGAACCGTGGTGTAGCCGATCGGGCCGAGGGTCGCCCCGGTCACCTCGACCTTGAGCGTCGAGAGGATGCGATCGGGCGCGCCATCCACGGGAATGTCCTCGAAGGTGAGCTCGTGCCTGCCGGGCGCGAGGGTGACCCGCGCATCGCGGGTGATCGCCGCAGCGGAGGGATAGAGGGTGACCTCTTCGACGGTGCTGCGCGCCGTGATCTCGTCGGCGCCGGCAAGGCCGGGGACGAGGGCGGCAAAGGACATCAGGGCGATGCGCGATGTTGCGCTCCGGGCGGGGCGTGGCGGTATGAACATGGTTTCCTCCTTCTGCTCGCGGGAGAAGGTCCGACGGCGCCGGGCCGGAGGCAAGTCATTTTCTCGCGACGGAGCGCAAGGCCTTCCGTGATCGCGGGGCGGCGGAACACGCCGTGTCCTCAGGAGCTTGCGCACTGCGCCCGCGGGGCGATCCATCGTGACGGAGGCGCGGGAGCGCCCGCCCCGGTCCCGGCCGGGCGGCACGCGGAAAGACCGGGGAGGCGCGGCCACGAAAAAGGGCGCCCTCGGGCGCCCCTCCGCTGGCAGTCACAGGGCGTTCCGGCCCTGCTCAGCCCTTCCTGAGCACGCGGCGGCCCAGAAGTTCGGCGATCTGCACCGCGTTCAGCGCCGCGCCCTTGCGCAGGTTGTCGGAGACGCACCACAGGTTGATCCCGTTCTCCACCGTCACGTCCTGACGGATGCGGGAGATGAAGGTCGCGAAATCGCCGACGCATTCCACCGGCGTGACGTAGCCGCCATCCTCGCGCTTGTCGACGACGAGGATTCCCGGCGCCTCGCGCAGGATGTCACGGGCCTCGTCCTCGTCGAGGAAGTCCTCGAATTCGATATTGATCGATTCCGAATGGCCGACGAAGACCGGCACGCGCACGCAGGTCGCGGTGACCTTGATCGCCGGATCGACGATCTTCTTCGTCTCCGTGATCATCTTCCACTCTTCCTTGGTGTCGCCGCTGTCCATGAAGACGTCGATATGCGGGATCACGTTGAAGGCGATCTGTTTGGTGAACTTCGTCGGATCGACCTCTTGGCCGGGGACATACATGCCCTTGGTCTGGTCCCAGAGCTCGTCGATCCCCGCCTTGCCCGCGCCAGAGACGGACTGGTAGGTGGAGACCACGACGCGCTTGATCTTCGCCCGGTCGTGCAGCGGCTTCAGCGCCACGACCATCTGCGCGGTCGAGCAGTTCGGGTTCGCGATGATGTTCTTCTTCGCATAGCCCTCGATCGCGTCGGGGTTCACCTCCGGCACGATCAGCGGGACGTCCGGGTCGTAGCGGTAGAGCGAGGAGTTGTCGATCACGACACAGCCCGCCGCCGCCGCTTTCGGCGCGTATTTCTTCGTCGCTTCGGAACCGACGGCGAAGAGCGCCATGTCCCAGCCGGTGAAATCGAACGTGTCGAGATCCTTGGTGGTCAGGGTCTTGTCGCCGAAGCTCACTTCCGTGCCGAGAGACTTGCGCGACGCGAGCGCCGCGATCTCGTCGACGGGAAACTCGCGCTCGGCGAGGATGTTCAGCATTTCGCGGCCCACATTGCCCGTGGCGCCCGCGACGACGACCTTATAGCCCATTTGGGTCTCCTCATCAGTCCAGGGTGACTGGCGCGGAGCCTTACAAGAAAGGGGGTGCGGATGAAAGGGGGGATTAGGCCAGCGCGGCCCGTTTCGCGGCCAGAATGCGGGATTTCGCGGCCTTCGGGTCGATTTCGACCCGTCCGTCGGCGTCCTCGGATATGCGCGGAAAATGGATCTCGTCAAGGTAGTTCATGAACGCCGCCCGGAGCGCGGGGTCGAAGGACAGCGTCTCCACCTCCGCCATGGCCGCGTCGAGGGCGGGCTGGTCCCCGGCCGGGCGCACGAGGCCGGGAAGGGCGAAATAGGCCTCGCCCAGCACGATCACCGGCTTGTCGTGGAAGAAGCTTTGCAACCCGACGGAGGAATTGATCGTGATCACGCCCCGGCTCGCGCGCACCTGCGCGAAGGTGTCCGTCCGGTTGTCTACCACGATCCGCCCCTGCGCGGCCTCCAGCGCGCGCGCCAGCGGCCCGGCGAGCGAGGTCTTCGCGGAGGGATGTTCCTTGACCCGGATGTGCCAGCCCTCCGGCAGGTGGGCAGACGCGCGCGCCAGGGCGTCGAGCATGCCCTCGACCGAACGCACCCAGCCCGCGAAAAGGGTGATCTGGCTGTCGTTGGGCACCTGCAACGGGACGAAGAGGAAGTTTTCCGCCCCGAGCGTGGTCGTTTCCGCCTGTCCGACATCGCTGCGCCGCGAGGCGCGCGCGGTGAGTGCGGCGCCCATCGCGCGCCAGCCCTCGCCCTGCCGGTCCGCCCGTCCCGCCGCCCAGGCGGTGAAGAAGCCGGGGTCGCGCGGCACCGAGCCCGCGGCATTGACGCCCGCGGGGTCGAGCTGCATCCGGCCGGGAAAGGGCGCGAGTTCGGCAAAGAGCGTTCCCGCGCCGGCGTCACGCGCGCCCTCCATGAAGGCGCGGCGCGACCCGGTCAGGCCATTCCAGCACATCGCGACCGCGCCGGGATGGCACGAGAAGAAGCGGCGCGACCAGTTGTATTGCGCCCGGATCAGGTGGTATTTCAGCGCCCGGCCGACCGCGCCCTTCGGCTGGCGTTTCGCCACAGCGAGCGCGGCGCGTGCCCGCGCGGCGCTCTGCGGGAAGTCGCGGAAGGACAGGCCGATGAGAGGCAGCGCGCGCACCCGCTCCTCGCCGCGGACGACCGAGGCGAAGAAGCTGTCCTTCCGTCCGGACCATTCCCTGAGATAGACGATCATGGCGACGTGCCTCCCGATGAGAGTGTCATAGGTCAGGTTGCCGCGGCGATCCAGCCCCGGTGACACGCCGGGGCGACACGCGCGGCCCGCGGGGCCCCGGATCCGACGCGCTCCGGTTCTTGCGCGGGAGCTGGCCGGCGGCGTAACCCTCCACCCGCTCCCGCGCGATCGCGCGCAGCTTTTCGGGATTGGACGTCTCGATCGCCTGCTGCACCTCGCGCAGGATCGCGGCCACCTCGAACTCGCTCAGCATCGCCTCCTCCGCGCGCAGGATCTTCGGATGCGGCGTCCGGCGCAGACTGCCGGCATCGACGAAAAGCTCCTCGTGGAGCTTTTCCCCCGGTCTCAGGCCGGTGACCCGGATCTCGATATCGCCAAGGCCAGTCGCGGGATCCTTCACCCGGCGCCCGGACAGGTGGATGAGCCGCCTCGCGAGATCCATCACCCTCTGCGGCCTGCCCATGTCGAGAACGAAGACATCGCCGCCCTCGGCATAGGCTCCGGCCAGAAGCACGAGGCGCGAGGCCTCGGACACGGTCATGAAATAGCGGCAGATCTCGGGATGGGTGACGGTGACCGGCCCACCCGCGCGGATCTGCTCCTGAAAGAGCGGCAGGACGGAGCCCGAGGAGCCGAGCACGTTCCCGAAGCGCACCATGGCGAATTTCGTCCGTGGCGCGCGGGTCTGGAGATCCTGCACGATCAGCTCCGCAAGGCGTTTCGTGGCGCCCATGACGCTCGTCGGGCGAACGGCCTTGTCGGTGGAGACGAGGATGAACCGTTCGAGCCCCGCCTCGACCGCTGCATCCGCGATCACCCTGGTGCCGAGGACATTGTTGCGCGCGCCCTCGAGCTCGTTGGCCTCGACCATCGGCACATGCTTGTAGGCGGCCGCGTGCAGGACGATCTCCACGCCCTGTCCGGCGATCACGTCCCGCACCCGCACCGGATCCGCGACGGAGCCGAGGCAGGTGGCAAGCGCCACCCCGTGCCCGGCGGCACGTTCTCGCAATTCGAGGTCGATGCGATAGAGATTGTATTCGCTCTGCTCGAACAGCACGATCTTTGCCGGGCCGCATTCTACGAGCTGCCGGCACAGCTCCGACCCGATGGAGCCGCCCGCGCCGGTGACCATGACGACCCGTCCGGCATAGCTTTGCGCGACTTCCGGCGTCTCGAGATCCACCTTTTCGCGACCAAGGATGTCATGCGCCTCCACCGGGCCGGGACGCACCCGCCCGCCCTGCGCCAGAAGCTCGAGGGAGGAGGGCAGGATCCGCACCTCGATCTCCGCGCGCCGGCACATCTCCACGAGCGTCCGCTGCCGTGTCCGCGCGTCGTCTGGCAGGGCAATGATCAGCCTGTCGATTCCGTGCCGGTAGAGATCCCCGACCAGGTCCTTCGGCGACCAGACCGGCAGCCCGCCGATATCCATCCCCTGCATCGTGGGATTGTCGTCGAAGAAGGCCACGGGGCGCACGTCGGAGGACTGGCTGAGCGAGGAGGCGAGCTGCACCCCCGCCGGCCCCGCGCCGAAGATGGCGACCGGCTCCCGGCTGCGCTGTCGCTCGCGCAGCCTCGTAAGCGCCGCAATGGCCAGAAGCCGCGCCCCGACAAGGCCGGAAAACGCGACGATGCCAAAGGCGGTAGCAAGCGCAAGGGCACGCGGCACATCGAGGAGGAGCGCCACCCCGAGCAGCCCGAAACTGCACGCCAGAGCCGCCCGCGCCAGCCTGTCGAGGTCGCGGGCATTCAGCATCACGAGCCGGATCCGGTTGAGCCGCAGGCCGAGGGAGATGCCCGGCCCGGCGATCCCGACCATCGGATAGAGCCACACGAAGGGCGCCGCGCGCAGACCCGGCTCACCGGGATGCAACACAAGCCCGGAGACCGTGAGCGCCGTCAGGAAGACAAGGAGATCGGCGAGAAGCGGGACACTTCTGACCACTTGGACAGGCAGGGCCGTCAGCCCCGAAATCAAAACTTTCCGGTACACACGACGCCTCGCGTTGCAGTTGCGTGTACCCCATCACCTTGGCGACCAGTCTGGCCTGCCTGCGCGGCGGTGTCCAGTATTTTCGATCCGGCGGAGCACCGGCGGCCGGACCGCTCAACGGCGGCGCGGCCGCAGCAGCCGCCTGCCCGTCTGCACGAGGATCTTCACGTCGAGACAGAGGTTGGCCTCCCGCGCATAGAGCAGGTCCAGACGCGCCTTGCGCGGCACGCAGCGGCGCGCATAGACGGCGTCGGTTTCCTTCGGCGTGGTGCAGGCGGACAGGAGCCGTTCCTCATGCGCGTGGAAATGGAGTGTCGCGAGGCCGGTGATGCCCGGACGATTCCGCAGGACGCCGGAGTAGAGCGCCGGGAAGCGGTCGACATAACGGCGCAGCGGCGGGCGCGGGCCGACGAAGGACATGTCCCCGGCGAGGATATTCCAGAGCTGCGGCACTTCGTCGAGCCGCGAACGTCGCAGGATCCTGCCCGTGCGGGTGATCCGCGCGCTCTTGTCCCCGCCGGACACGCCGCTGTCGGCCCGGTCCGTTGTCATCGTGCGGAACTTCACGAGCCGGAAGGCCGTGTCGGGCGCGCGCATCCGTTCCGAAAGGTAGAAGACCGGCCGCCCATCGCGGAGGAGGATGACACAGGTCACGAGCACGATCAGGGGCAGGAGCAGAAGTCCCGCCACCAGCGCGAGGGCGAGATCGAAGAGGCGCTTTTGCGGTGTCATCCGGCCTTCCCCGCCGCCTCCCGCCATTCGCCGCAGATCGCCCCGGCCGACGCGGCGATGCCGACGCTGGGCAGAAGGGCAGTCAGCCGCCCGCAATCGAGGGTGATGTCCTGGCGCGTCGCGTCGGTCTGCGGCCGCGGGCGCCAGGGCACCACCGCCGCCGCGAGCAGCGCCTTCATCCCGACGGGATGCGGCGCGGCGAGGTTCAGGACCGCAGGCAGGGGCCCCGGCGCGCGATGCAGTGCAAGAAGCACGCGCAAGAGGCTTTGCGGTCCGATATAGGACCGCCGCGGCCCATCGCCGTCCGGATAGATGTCGAGCCACAGGGGCGGTGCGCCGGGCGGGTGCCGGGTCGCACTCCCCAAAAGCATGTCCGCCCCCGCCACATTGCCGATCCGCAGGCAACAGATCTCCTGCCCGCTGCGCGCGGCGCGCTCGGCGCAGCGCCGCTCCATCTCCGCCTTCGCATGACCGTAGGCATCCAGCGGCGCGCAGGCATCGTCCTCCCGAAAGGCGCGGCCCCGGCCGGCGCCATAGACCGCGGCGGAGGAGGCCACGACGACCCGCGGAATGCCTGCCGCCTCCGCGGCGGAAATCGCCGCCTCCGTTAGGTGCACGTTTGCGGCCATTGCGGCGGCGTCCGTCCTGTCGGCGGAGCCGGTCCCGCCGGCGAAGACGAAAAGCGTGCGGACAGGGCGATCGCGGCACAGGGCGACGAGCGGCGCGACCTCCGCCAGATCGGGCCAGAGGACATGCGCAAGGCCCCGCGCCTGCGGACGGCGAAATTGCCAGAGCATCGGAGAGGCGTCTGCGGGCACGCGTCGCGCCACGGCCCGCAGGAGCGTGCCGATCCGCCCGGACGCCCCGATATAGACCGCTTGCCCCTCGTCCATCTTCCGTCCCGTGTCCCGACGCCGCCTTGCACCGCATGCTAGCCGCAGCGGTCGGGCGGCGCCACATCAAAGGCGCGGCCTGCCGGTCAGCCGGTGAAGCGGATCGGCAGGCGGAAGCTGTATTGCGGATCGTTGAGCCCATCCGGCGCGGGCGGGAAGCTCCCGGCACGGCGCACCGCGTCCACGGCCGCCGCATCGAGCGCGCCGTTGCCGGAACTGGCCGCCACGCGCACACCGACCAGCGCGCCGGACCGCGCGATCGAGACGGACAGGACCACGGTGCCCTCGCCGGCGCCACGAGGGGCGCGCTTGCGGCGCTCGATCCGGCTCCGGATCGCGCCGCCCCAGTTCGACAGGCGCGACTGGACGGCGGAACTCGAGAGGGTGGCGTTGGCCTGTGCCCCGGCGTTGCCGGCCTGCGGCCCGCCGCCGCTGCCCGCGGCACGGGTTTTCTGCGAGGAGGTCTCCCCGCCGGCCACGCTCCGCTCGACCTGCGGCGCGGGGGTCTCGCGCGGCTTTTGCGGCGGCGCCTCCGGCTTCGGCTTCGGTTTCTGCGTCGGAGCCTCGGCGAGCTTCGGCGGTTCGGGCGCCTCCGGCGTCTCGATCGGCATGTCGGGCGGCGGCGGCGCGGCGGCGAGCGATTCGCTGGTGGGGCGTTTCGGCGCCGTCTCGGTCGCGAGCGGCAGCGGCACGTCCGTCGGAACGTCGGGCAGTTCGATCGCCTCCGGCGCGGGCGTCTCGCTCGCGACCTCGGGCGGCCGTTCCCAGGCCTCGACCATGGCGACGGTTCCGGCGGTGGCGGCCTCGAGCGAGAGGACGTCCTCTCCCCCGGCCCCCGCCGCCTCGCTGCCTTCCTCGAGCTGCGGGACGCGCACGGCGGCGAGCGCGATATGCGCCGCGAGGGCGATCGACAGGAAGACGGTCGCGTTCACGATCCTTTTCGCGGGCATCGTCATTGGGCCTCCGTCACCAGTTCGACATCGGAAAAGCCGATCTCCGCCAGCCGCGGCAGGAGCCGGGCGAGGGTGAGCGCGGGCACGGTCTCGTCCGCCTTGACCCGGAGCGGCATGGCCTCCGACCCGGCACAGCCGCCGTCGGCGCAGAGTTCGATCCGGGTGCGTTCGAGCGCATGGAACACCGCCTCCTCGCCCTGTGCGTCCTGAAAGCCGAGCTCTCCCTCGGGGCCGAGATAGACAGTCATTTCCGCCTCCGCAGGGGTCTCGCTCGCCGCGGCGGGCGGGGACAGGTCGAAGGGTTCGGGCGGGGCGATCTGCGCGGTCATCAGGAAGAAGATGAGCAGCAGAAAGACCACATTGATCATCGGGACGATGCTCTCGCCTTTCGGCGGGCGCGGCGGCGGGGCAAAATCGAGCCGTTTCATTCGAGCACCACCAGACTGGTGAGACCGGCGACCGCCAGGCTGTCCATCACCGCCACGAGGCGTTGCAGCGGCACCTCTTCGCCCGGACGCAGAATGATCACGTCGGTCGGCTCCTCCATCAGCGGCTCGAGGGCGGCGGCAAGCCCGTCCTCCTCCACTTCGCCGCCGTTGAGGCGGATCCCCGTCTCGTCGATATCCACGAGGCGGGGCGGGCCGGAATAGGGCGTCGTCGAGGCGCCGGCAAGGGTCAGCGGGATCTGCATGTCCATGCCGAAGCGGGAGGCGAGCATGAAGAAGACGAGCAGAAGAAAAACCACGTCGATCATCGGCGTGAGCGAGGGGCGTCGGCGCGGGCGTGGTTCGTCGAAAGTCATGGTCCTGTCACTCCGCCGCGAGCGGCAGCTTCTCGGCATCGCGTCGACGCGGGCGCAGGAACACCCGTGTCGCGGCATCTTCGAATTCAAGGCGCAGCCGGTCGGTGACCGATTCGAACCAGGTAAGTGCCATCGAGGCCGGGATCGCGACCGCCATACCGGCGGCGGTGGTCAGCAGCGCCTCCCAGATCCCGCCCGCGAGCATCGCCGGATCCGCCCGGCTGCCGGCGTCCTGAAGCGCCTGGAACGCGGAGATCATCCCGAGCACCGTGCCCAGAAGACCGAGAAGCGGCGCGATGGTCGCGATCAGTTCGAGCGGGCGCAGCCCGCCCCGCGCGCGTGCCAGCAGGGATTTGGCGACACGCCCAGTCTCCGCCGCGGCGGCATCGTCGTCGAAAGCCGTGTTGCCATGGGCCTCTATCGCCGTGCGCGTGAGCTTTGCGCGCACCGTGCGGCGCTTGCTCAGCCGCTCGAGCGCCTCACGGTCGCGGCCGTTCTGCCAGTCCTGGAGCGCCCGGCTCACGACGCGTCCGTTGCTCCACGCGCCAAGCAGCATCAGGTCCCAGACCTTCCACAGGATGAGCGCGAGCGTGATGACGGAGAGGGCCGCGATCACCCAGATCGAGATCCCCCCCTTTTCAAGAAAATCGAGAATCGGTGCGAGCGTTTCGGAGAAGGGCATGAAGACGGGTCCATTGACTTTGGGAACGGCTGGCGAACGATCTTCCGGCTAGCCTTTGGGCGCGGATACTATATCCGAGTGTTTTAGTCAATTGTCGAAGCCGTCCGCAAGCGGCGCAGGCGCCGCCGCGGCCTTGCCCCGCCTCCCCCGGCGGCGGCTCAGACCGCAGCCGCCAGCGTGCCGGCGTCACCCCGCGTTTCCTCGTAGTGGTCGAGCGCGGCCTCGTACCAGGCCGTTCCCCGGCAGGCCGAACCCAGCGCCTGCGCCAACGCCTCCTCGCTCGCCGCCGGCAGGAGCGCCGTGAAGACGTCCCATCCGGCCGCATCGGGATGGGCCTCGAACCCGAGGACCTGTCCCTTCAACCCCGTCACGAGCGGCACGAGTGCGCCGGAAAAGCAACCCGGCACATGGATCTCGACCCGGTCGACGGGCTGGAGCAGCACCGGCTTCGCCGCCGACAGCGCCTCCCGCGTCGCGGCCCGGCCCGCCGTGCGGAAGGCGAAATCGGAACTGTCGACGGCATGATGCTTCCCGTCGGTGAGCGTCACCCGCAGATCGACGACGGGGCATCCGTTCGGCCCCCCGGCAAGCGCATCGCGCACGCCGGCCTCCACCGCGGGAATATAGTTGCGCGGCACCGCACCGCCTTTCACCGTCTCCGAAAATTCGAAACCCGAACCGCGCGGCAGGGGAGCGATCTCGATCACCACATCGGCGAACTGGCCCGCCCCGCCGGATTGCTTGCGGTGACGGTGGTGCATGCGCGCCGGCCGCGAGACGGTTTCCCGCAAGGCTGCCGGAAGCGGCGCCAGGGTGAGCGAGAGGCCAAAATCCTGTCCGAGCTTCTCGATCACGCCGCGCTGGTGCAGCGGCCCCTGCGTGGCGAGCACGCTCTTGCCGCTCTGCGCCTCCTGTTCTAGGGCGAGGCCCGGATCTATCTCCGACAGCTTCGCGAGTGCCGTCGAGAGGCGGGCCTCGTCTCGCTCGTTCTCCGGGGAGAGCAGAACGCGGGTGCCCCCAACATGCGGCCGCGCCCAGTCCGGTGCGGGGTGGGCCGCCCCGGCGGCATAGAGCGGATCGCGCAGAGACAGGTGTTCCGTCTTCACCGTCAGCGCGAGATTTCCCGGCGGAAGACTCGTCACCGGGGTCTTGCCGTCGAGGCCCACGAGGCTGCCGACCGCGCCGCCCGCCAGCTGCACCCCGGCCCCGATCTCGCCGCCCACCGCGCGAATCAGCACGGTCTTTCCGAGGTGCTTCACCTGATCGGCGAAGATCCCGACGGCGAGCGGCGCTTCCCCGAGGCGGGCGGACAGCGCCTCCACCCCCGGCACCTCGTGGCGCAGCCCCTTCATCAGGCGGTTGAGCCCGTCGCCCTGGCTCGCGGAACCGAGGAAGGCGGGGATCAGGTCGTGATGTTGCAGAACCCGCGTGGCGACCTCGTAAAGCTCCGCGTCCATCGGCCTGCGGTCCTCGACCAGCTCCTCGAGCAGATGATCGTCGAAATCCGCGAGATGCTCGAGCAGGTCCGCCCGCGCCTCCGCCTCCCGTGCCCGCATCGCGGCGGGCAGTTCGACCAGCGAAGAGCGTGCGCCGTCGTTGAACTGCCATGCGCGTTCGGAAATCAGGTCGACCATGCCGGTTATCCTGTCGCCCTCGCGGATCGGCACTTCGCGCAGGACGATTCCATGGCGCGAATAGGTCTGGAGCGCCGCGGCCACCTCGCTCATGCGGTCCCGCGCCGCGTCCAGTTTGTTGACGAAGACGAGGGTCGGCAGACCCGCCTCCTCGAGCAGCCGCAGATAGGGCGCGGCGAGCACCGCCGCCTCGGCCTCCGCCGGGACGCAGAGCACCGCGGCATCGCTCGCCACCAGCGCCGCGCCGCACCAGGCGAGCGCATCGCCGCCCCCCGGACAGTCGAGCACCGCCCAATCCTCCCCGAGATAGCGAAAGGCGGTGACGGCCGTCCCGCCGAAAAGGGCGAGGGGAGACGGCGGGGCGCCCTCCAGCGCGGCGAGCGCCGCCGCCAGTGTCGTCTTTCCGGATTGCGACGGGCCAAGAACGGTCACGGTTTTCATGTCACTGTCCTCCAAACGCGAACTGTCGCGCCCGCCGGCCGCGGACGCGTTCCTCCCCAGTTTGGCGACAAGTGTCCGCCCGTGCCTTGGCTCAGGTCAAGTCATCCGCGGTCCGCAAGCCCGTGACGGCGCCGGAGCGCCGAATATCCTCCACCGCGAAGTCGATCAGCGCCCGGACCTTGCGCGGGAGGGTGCGGCCCTCGAGATAGACGATGCCGAGCGGATGGGCGGGGCGCTCCACGGCGTCGAGCACTGCGATGAGCCGCCCCGTCTCCAGCGCATCACCCAGCACGAAGCGCGGGCAGAAGGCGATGCCCAGCCCCGCGAGCGCGAGATCCCGCGCGGCGCGGGCGCTGTTGACGTGGAACCGGCTCCTGACCTCGACCGCCTGTTCCGCGCCGTCGCGCAGGAAGATCCAGCGCCCGGCATCGCGGCGGTTCGAATCGAGGATACAGTCGTGGGCAAGAAGATCCTCCGGCCGCACCGGCGCGGGATGGTCCGAGAGGTAGCCGGGCGAAGCCACGACAACGGAGCGGATCGCGCCGATCCTGCGCTGCCGGAGCGCGAAGCTGTCCGGCGTGCCGATGCGGAAGGCAAGGTCGATCCCCTCGCCCGCGAGATCCGCATAGGCGTCGTCCAGGCGCAGGTCGATGGTGAGATCCGGGTGCGGCGCCGCGAACCGACTCAGCATCCGCGCGAGATAAATCTCGCCGAAGGTGACCGGCGCGGAGATCCTGAGCACGCCGGAGAACCCCTGGCTGTCCTCGCGGATCGCACCGAGCATGTCGTCGACCTCCTCGATCACCGCGGGCGCGCGGGCCAGAAGCTCCGCACCGGCAGGGGTCAGCCCGAGCTTGCGCGTGGTGCGCTGGAACAAGCGCGTGCCGAGACGCGCCTCCAGATCCGCGAGGTCTTTCGAGGTGAGCCGGTTCGAGATCCCGAGCCTCCGGGCCGCCGCGGTGAAGGAGCCGGTTTCCGCCGTGGCGACGAACACGCGCAATGTGCGGATCAGGTCCATGCTGCCTCCATTCGGAACATTTCAGAGAAAGTCATTCCATATCTTCGCCATTTCATTCCGATACGACAAGCCACATCTTATGTCCGATAGCCGGGGCCCCGCTCCGGTCCCGCATCGACACCGGCCCCATGAGGCCGGAAACCGAAAGGACACCCGCCATGAGCATCGTTCAACAGCTTCAGGCCCTCAGGGACGGCCTCCGGACCTCCGACCGCCTGCCGGTCGTCTTCCTCGGACATGGCAGTCCGATGAACGCGATCGAGGACAACGACTATGCCCGCAGCTGGGCCGCACTCGGCCATGCGCTGCCGCGCCCGCAGGCGATCCTCGTCGTCTCCGCCCACTGGATGACGCAGGGCTCGACCCTCGTGGACATCTCGCGGATGCCGAGGACGATCCACGATTTCTATGGCTTTCCCGATGAACTTTTCGCCCAGCAATATCCCGCCCCCGGCACCCCGGAGATGGCGCAGGAGGTGGTGAGCCTGCTGGCGAGCCACCATGCCGAAGGCGACGACAGCTGGGGGCTCGACCACGGCGCATGGTCAGTGCTGAAATTCCTCTATCCTGAGGCGGATGTTCCGGTCTTCCAGCTCTCGATCGACATGTCCAAGGACCTTGTCCACCATCGCGAGATCGGGGAGGCGCTGAAGGAGCTGCGCGAGCGGGGCGTGCTGATCCTCGGATCCGGGAATGTCGTGCACAACCTCCGCACCATGCGCCGCGGCGGCCTGCCCTATGACTGGGCGGAGGAGTTCGACGCGGTCTTCGCCGATCGCCTCACAGCGGGCGACCATGCCGCGCTGACCGACCGGGCGGCGCTCGGCACTCTCTTCGCCATGGCACACCCTTCTCCCGACCATTACCTGCCGGCGCTGACCGTCGCCGGGGCGTCGGACCCGAAGGACAGGCTCATGTTCATGAACACCTCGATCGACATCGGCTCGGTGTCGATGCGCAGCTTCATCTATTACTGAGGCATCCCTGCTGCCGAAGCGCACGGTCCCGAGGCTCTCGGGGCCTGAAAGGGATCGCGCACCGGGATGCAGCCGCACAACTGCCTCCCCGGCGCGCGATCCAGCCGCGCTCGGGCTATTGCATGACGAAGGGGTTCTTCGTCTCCTCCGCATAGGACAGCCAGACGGATTTAGTTTCGAGATACTGGTCTATGGCCTCGATGCCGTTCTCCCGCCCGAAACCGGAAGCCTTCACGCCGCCGAAGGGCATGAGGAAACTCGCAGCGCGATAGGTGTTGACCCACACCGTCCCCGCACGCAGCCGTTTCGGCGCCACGGTCGCGCGCTTGATGCTGGAGGTCCAGACACCGGCGGCGAGCCCATAATTCGTGTCGTTCGCGAGCTCGTAGGCCTCCTCGTCCTCCTTGAAGGGGATGATGGAGACCACGGGGCCGAAGACTTCCTCCTGGGCGATGCGCATGTCGTTGCGGACATCCGCGAAGACCGTCGGCTCGATGAACCAGCCCTTGCCGCATTCGGGCCGCTGGGCGGCCGCACCGCCGAGAACGCAGCGCGCGCCCTCGGATTTGGCGATCTCGATATAGGACAGGATCCGGTCGAACTGGGGCTGGGTGGTTACCGGCCCGACCTGCGTCGTCATCTCCATGGGATCGCCCATCTTCGCCGTCTTCGCCGATGCGACGAATTTTTCGACATAGGCGTCATAGATGCTCTCGTGCACCAGAAGGCGCGAACCGGCGATACAAGTCTGCCCCGTCGCCGCAAAGATCCCGGCGATCCCGCCGGAAACGGCGGCGTCGAGATCGGCATCCGGGAACACGACCTGCGCCGACTTCCCGCCGAGTTCCAGCGTCAGCCGCTTGAAGGTCGAGGCGGCGCTCTCCATGATCTTCTGCCCGGCCACCTCCCCGCCGGTGAAGGCGACCTTGGCCACCTTCGGATGGGTCGTCAGCCGGTCGCCCACGTCCTTGCCGAATCCCGTCACCACATTGACCACGCCTTCGGGGAAGCCCGCCTCGCGCACCAGCGCCGCGAATTCGAGGGCCGAGGCCGAGGTATGTTCCGACGGCTTGATCACCATCGTGCAGCCGGCGGCCAGCGCCGGCGCCAGTTTCCAGGCCATCAGCATGAGCGGGGAATTCCACGGCACGATCGCCGCGACGACGCCCACGGGCTCGCGCAGGGTATAGGTGAACATATCGGGCTTGTTGATCGGAATGACCGCGCCGTTGATCTTGTCCGCAAGCCCTCCGTAGAAATAGAGCCATTGCGAGACGCCGAGGACCTGGCCGGAGACTTCGGCCAGAAGCTTGCCGTTATCGCGGACTTCGACGGCGGCGAGGGCGTCGGCATCCCGCGCCACGAGATCCCCGAGCTTCCTCATCAGGGCTCCGCGCTCGGTAGCCGACATCTTCCCCCACGCCCCGTGATAGAGCGCGTCATGCGCCGCATCCACCGCGGCATCGACGTCCCGTGCGTCGCATTTCGGGATTTCGGCCCAGGGCTCCCCGGTATAGGGATTGCTGCTCTGGAAGGTCTCGCCCGAGGCGCTGTCCTTCCAGGCGTTTCCGATGAATATCTGATATGTCTTCATTCCGTTTTCCATTGTCTCCTCCATGCGGGTGAGCGTGCTTGGGTCACCGCCCCCTCAGAGCAGGGACGGCAGAAAGGTGGTCAGCCCCGGCAGCAGCGCGAGAAGCACCATTCCGAAGACGAACAGCGCGACGAAAGGCCAGGCGGCGCGAAAGACCGTCGAAAGGGATCCCTCGGTCCACGCGCTCTTCAAGGCGAAGAGCGTGTATCCGAACGGCGGGGTCATGCCGCCGACGGTGATGTTCACGAGGAACAGGAGCCAGAACCAGATCGGGTCGTATTGAAAGGTCTGGATGATCGGCAGGTAGATCGGGATGACGATCAGCATCAGCGCGATCTGGTCGATGAACATGCACAGCACGAAGGGCAGCAGCATCAGCAGGACGAGCATGGTCCAGGAGGACACGTCGAGCCCGACGATCCATTCGGTCAGCGCGCTTGCTCCGCCGGAGAACGCGAGGAGCTGGCTGAACAGTTTCGAACTTGCCATGACGATGAGGATCATCGCGGAAATCTTCGCCGACTCCCCGACCGATTCCGCCACCATTCTCACGCTCAGGTTCCGGTAGATGGCCGCGGTGATCAGGGCGCCCAGGACCCCCATCGCCCCCGCCTCCGTCGGCGTCGCCACGCCCAGCAGGATCAATCCCATCACCAGCAGGATGATGATGCTGAACGGGAGCAGCCGGATCAGCGCGAAGGCGACATCGCGATAGCCCGACGGCCCGACCCTCTCCTCGTCCTGCGGCGCGAGGGCGGGATTGCGCCAGATCCGGAAGAAGACATAGGCCGCGAAGAGCCCGGCGAAGACCAGCCCCGGAATGATCCCGGCGATCAAAAGGCCCGCGATGGAGACGCCGGCGAGCGTGCCGATGATGATGACGAGGACGCTTGGCGGGATCAGCGGCGCGAGGCTCGCCCCGGCAAGGATGGTCCCGATGGAGAGACGTGCATCGTAGCCCCGCGAGATCATGCCCGGCAGCAGGGATCGCCCGAGCATCGCGGCAACCCCCATCGCGGCGCCGGAGAGCGTGCTGAAGACGGTCGCGAGAAGGATCGACAGGATGTATTGCCGCCCCCGGACGCGCCCGACCAGCGTATCGATGGACTGGAACAGCACCTCGACCGCCCTGCTCCGGAAGAGCAATTCTCCCATCAGGATGAAGAGCGGGATGGTCACGAGCGAGGGACTGGTGGCGGTTTCGTAGAAGCTGCCGGCGAACATCCCGAACCCGGCGGGCCCGAGCAGAAAGACCGTTGCGCCCAGGTTCACGACAAGGAAGGCGACGAAGACCGGCATGCCGGTGGCCATGGCCAGCAGCAGGAGCCCGACACCCGTAAGAACGGCTGGAATTCCCTCGATCATTCCCCCGCTCCCTTCACGGTGCGAAACCTGTCGCCGAGCGCCAGTCGCAGGAAATACAGTCCCGTGTTCAGCATTCCGAAGAAGACGAAGGCGTAGAGCCACCATTTTGGAACCTGGACCGTCGTGAGCGTGACCGTGCCGCGCGCGATCAGCCGCTGGGTTTCGCCCCAGAAGATGAAGCCGACCCAGATGCACACCGCCGCCCCGACCGCAAAGCCCAGCCGGCGCACGATCTCCGCGCTCCGTCCGCCGAGGATGTCGAGCAGGATCGAGACGGAGACGTTGCCCTGGATCCGGGTCACATGGGGGATGACCAGGAAGAGCGAGATCAGGAGAAGGAAGGAGACGAAATCGCTGCCCCATTTCGTCGGCGCGTCGAGAAAATATCGCATCACGACCTCGTAGGCGAAGATTGCCACGATGAGCAGCAGCGCCAGCGACCCGAGCCAGTAACTGACGCTGATGAGGACATCGTGAAGGCGCAGGATCGCCCTCAGCGGATGTCGCAAAAGATCCTTCATCACATATCTCCGGAACTGCCTGTGGAACGGGGCCGCTCCCGGCGGAAGCGGCCGCTTTCGTGTCTATTTGCCGATACCCGCGTCGCCGGCCGTCGTGCGGATCTCCGCGATGGCCTCGGGGTTGATGGTCGCGGACAGGTCCAGCACGCCGTCGAACCACGCGCTCTTGAGATTCGCGGCCACGTCGGGCTGGAAATTCGTGACTTCCATCCCCTCGGCGACCAGCGTCTCCTCCTCCTTGCCGGCGAGGCTGTCGAAGATCGCGGAGCTTTCCGTTTCGTAATGCCGCGCGGCGGCTTCGATCTCCGCCCGTGTCGTCTCATCGAGCCCGTTCCATGTATCGAGGTTCATCAGCAGCATGTGGCTGACCTGGCCGAAGGTCGGACGCACGAAATAGCCCGCGACCTCGAACCAGCGGTAGTTCACCGCGCCGACGGCCGGCCAGGCGGCACCGTCCACCACGCCGCGTTCCAGCGCGGGATAGATCTCCGGCGCGGGCAGCACGGCCGGCGAGCCGCCCAGCGCCTCGATCACCGGGTGATAGAGCGGCGTGCCCCGGATCCGGCGCCCCGCCAGCGCATTGTCCCCCAGCGGCTCCTTGAGGATCATGTGAAAGCCGTTCCTGTCGTAGAAGACGGCAATCAGCTTCAGCCCCATCTCCTGATACTGCCGATCCGCGAAATCCCAGATCCCGGAGTCATGCAGTTCCTCGGCGGAGCCGCTGAGCGCATCAAGGGCCATGCCGACGGCGATATCGTTGTAGTGATATCCGCCATTGGTATAGAGCATGTCGAAAAGGCCCTGCGTCACCGGGTTGAGCTGCTCGAAGGGCGGGATCGTCTCCGGACCGAAGCGCGTCAGCTTCAGGTCGGCCGTCGTTTCCTCCTCCAGGTAATCCATGAACGGGATCAGCACGTCGCTGACGGCGGGATAACTCTGGTCCCAGCTCGACAGGATCTTCAGATCCTGCGCCGTGGCCTCCGTGGCCATCGAACCCATCGCGATAGCTGCGCAAAGAGCGCCTGCCAGTCTTCTCATTTCCATTTCCTCCTCAGTTGGCTTCGGCGTGCCCACCAGCGGCACGTCTAGAAGATGATCACGCCCTTTCCGGACGACTGCTTGTCAAGCAGGTCATAGGCCTGCGCAGCTTGTTCGAGGCTCCAGCGATCCGAAAACACCGCCTCGACCTCCACACCGCGATCGACCGAAAACACCGCGCATTCCTCCATGATGTTGGTCGAGAAGGTGAACGACCCCTGCAACGAGATCTGGCGAAAGATCACGTCGGAGGCGAAATCGACCACGGGCGGCCGGCCGAGTCCGACGAAGACCGCCGTGCCCCAGAGGCGCAGGCTCTTGATCGCATCGGCGATCGCCTGCTGCGCGCCCGAGGTCTCAATCGAGAAATGCGCGCCCCGGCCGTGGGTCAGTTCGCGGATCGCCTCCGGCGCGTCCACCTCCGCGGGGTTGATCGTCTCGGCGGCGCCGAAACGTCGCGCCGTCTCGAGCCGCTCCTTGTTCACGTCGAGCGCGATGACCCGCGCGCCCATGGCGGCGGCGAACTGGGTGCCCGACAGCCCGACCGGCCCCTGACCGAAGATCGCGACCGTATGGCTGGCATTGGGCTGCACCTTGCGCAGCGCCGCATAGGAGGTGCCCGAGCCGCAGGCGATGGCCGCCCCCGCCTCGAAGGACAGCCCCTCGGGCAGGGTGACGAGCGTATGGGCCGCGCATTTCATGTATTTCGCGTGCGCGCCATGGGCGGTCCAGCCGTAGATATCGGGCACCATCTCCTCGCACATCTGCGGCCAGCCGGTGCGGCACTGGTCGCAGACATGGCAGCCGGAATAGTGGTGGATCATGACCCTCTGGCCGAGGCGCGCCACCCGTTCGCTTACCCCCGGCCCCACCGCGACGACCACGCCGCAGGGTTCGTGGCCGGCGATCTTGGGACCGTTGTCGCGCATCGTCTCATAGGGCTTGCCCTTCGCCAGTTCGCGAAAGGCCGCGTCATCCGTGGGCGCCCGATAGGCATGCAGGTCGCTGCCGCAGAGGCCCGAGGCTTTCACCTCGATGACCACCTCGCCGGGGCCGGGCGTCGGATCGTCGAAATTCATGATCTCGACCCTGCGGTCTCCGGGAAAGGTCACGCCGCGCATGTCGCCCTCCCCTGCCTGCCGCACCCGGCGGCCATTCCCAGCTTTTCGGTCATCCTCTGCACCATCATTTTCCTCATTCGTTTCTGCCAATGCCTAGCGGACATTCAGATGTCCCACGGGATCCGCGTCCCGCAGCCAGTCGAGCAGTGTCCGCAACTGCCGGTCCCGCTCCTCGACCACCTGCCCCGCCGGAGCGTCGAAGGTGTACCAGCCCTGCCCCGTGACGGCGCCGAGATGCCCCTCGTCCACCAGATCGCGAAGCACCTTCCGCCCCGCGTAGCTTTCGTCCCCCGTCTGCCGCCAGAGCGAGTCCGTGACCGCCAGCGCGGTCTTCTTCGACACGATCAGATCCTCGGTCAGAAGCGGCCCCCAGAGCGCCAGCCGCGGGCCGATGCTCAAACGCACCGCGGCGTCGATGTCGTCGCGCGTCGCAAGCCCCTCGTCCATCAGCCGGTAGACCTCGGTCAGCATGGCGAACTGGATCTTGTTGATCAGGAAGCCGGGGCGTTCGGGACAGGCCACGCCGACATGGTCGATGCTGCGCACGAAGGCGCGGCCCCATTCGACCAACTCCGGCGGCGTGGCCTCGCCGTGGATGAGTTCGATCACCGGGATGATATGGGCGGGCGTGATGTAATGGATGCCCAGCACCCGCTCCCTGTGCGTGACCCGCGCCGAAATATCGGAGATCAGGAAGGACGAGGTATTCGTCGCCAGCACCACCTCCGGCGGGCAGAGCCGGTCGAGCTCGGCAAAGACCGCCTGTTTCGTCTCCAGCACCTCCTGCACCGCCTCGTGCACCAGAAAGACCCCGGCCACCGCCTCCGGCAGCGCGGCCTCGCCCCGCACGCGCGCCACGATCGCCTCCGCGGCGGCTGGGTCGCCGGCCAGCGTCGCGGCAATCGGGCGCGCGCGGTCGCGATAGCTGTCGAGCATGGAGGGCTCACTGTCGCACAGCACCACCTCATAGCCGTGGTGCGCGTAGAGCGTCGCGATCACGCAGCCCATGAATCCCGCCCCGAGGACACAGATGCGCCCCCCCGCGGGCGGATGTTTTCCGATACCGTCCGCCATCAATGCACCGCCGCATACATGATGCGCTCCTCCGTTGCTTCTTCGGGTGTGAATTCCTCGACGATCCGTCCACCGCGTGAGACGAGGATGCGGTCCGACAGGTTCATGATCTCGGGCAGGTAAGAAGAGATCACCACGATCGCGATCCCCTGCTCGGCCAGGTCCTTGATCAGCTGATGGATCTCGGAGATCGCACCGACGTCCACCCCGCGCGTGGGCTCGTCGAAGAAGATCACCTTCGGCTTCTGCACGAGCGCCCGCGCGATCACGACCTTCTGCTGGTTGCCGCCCGACAGTTCGATGACGCGCGCATCCGGGTCGATGGCGCGGATGTTGAGCTTCTTGCTCCATGCCTCTGCCATCGACCGCATCTCCGCCATGTTCACGAAGAGGCCGGCGCTGACATTCGCCGCCTGCGCGGCGCGGTGAATGTTCTCTGCGATCGACATGCTTTCGTAGAAACCCTCGATCTTGCGATCCTCGGTGACATAGACGATCCCGTCCTTCACCGCCGGCCGCGGCGTGCGGTAGCGCACCCGCCGGTCCTCGAGCCAGACCTCGCCGCCGTGGAAGAAATCCCGCTTGTAGATGCCGCAGACGACCTTTGCGGCTTCGCTGCGTCCCGAGCCGATGAGGCCGAACACGCCGGTGATCTGTCCGGCATAGACCGAGAACGAATTGTTCTTCACGATCTTGGACATCGAAAGGTTCTGCACCGAAAGCACCTTGCGGCCCGGCTTGCGGATCCTGTCCTCGCCATGGTTGTGATAGAGTTCGTCGGAGAGCGTGCGGCCCACCATCGCCTGAACGACCGTGTCGCGGTCGAACCTGTTCGCGTCGTCGCTGGCGATCAGTTCGCCGTCGCGCAGGATGGAGATCCGGTCCGCGATGGTCAGCGCCTCCTCGAGCGCGTGGGTGATGAAGATCACCGCGACCCCGCGCGCCTTCAGATCGTTCACCAGCGCGAAGAAATGCCGTTTCTCCTCCGGCGTCAGCGTCGCAGTGGGCTCGTCGAAAATGATGACGCGGGCCTTTTGCCGGACGGCGCGGGCGATCTCGACCATCTGTTTCTTGGCCGCGCCCAGCGTCGCCACATCGGCCCAGGGATCGACCTGGAAATTCAGCGACTGCATGAACTGCTGCGCAGCGATGTAGATGCCGCGCAGGCGGTTGAAGAGCTTTTCCTCACCCAGAAACAGGTTCTGAGCGACGGTCATGCTGGGCACGAGGCTGGTTTCCTGGAACACCATGGCGACGCCATTGGCCAGGGCCTCGCCGGGCGTCGCGAAGGAGACGGGCGTTCCGTCGAGCAGCATCTCGCCCGCGCTCAGTTGGGTGACGCCGGCCATGATCTTCGTCAGGGTGGATTTTCCCGCGCCGTTCTCTCCCAGCAGCGCGTGGATCTCGCCGGGCAGAAGCCGGAAATCCACGCTCCGTATCGCGGGAACACCGCGATATTCCTTGGTGACGGACCGCATTTCGATAAGGGGCGATGTCTCCATGATCTTCACCTATATCTTCGCGCGGACGACGAGATTGCCGCCCTTGGAGCAGATGATCAGGCCGTCCTGCGATGGCAGACAGCCGGTGACGCCGTGACGCAGCCCGTTCGCCCGCGAATGCAGGCTTTCCGTGGCGTGCCCCGCCGGGTCGAGCCGCAGCACGATGCCGAGCGAGCGCGAGGGCGCCCAGGGCTTGAGTTCGCCGAGCTGTTTCAGGCTCCCGCCCTGTAGCGGTTCGAGATAGGAGCTTGGCGGATGCAGCGACGGCGCGATCCAGTAGTTCGGCGCGATTGTGTCCATCATCCGCTGCCGGTATTCCTCCTCACGCAGGACGAATTCGATCAACTGCGTGCGCGGCGCGAAAAGCGTCAGCCAGAAGCCCGGCCCATCCGCTTCGGGCACCAGACGCGCCGGGTAGCCGGGCAGCTCGTCGAGCACTGCCGTGCGGCGCCCGTCCGGCGCGAGCCGCAGCACCCGATGCCGCCAGCTTTCCGAGATGAGGACGCCATCCTCTCCGGTCCGCGCGATCCCGTAGGGGAAGGCCAGGTCGCGCGCGAGGCAGGTCGCGGCCCCGGAGGCGAGATCGACACGCCAGACCGATCCGCTCGCGCGCTTCGTCATCAGGTCGCGTTTCCACTCCCGCATCGGGTTGTCCCGGCTCGCAAGACAGACAAGGAGCGTGTCGGGATCCTCGAACATCGCCGCGGAGGGCGCGAGGACCGGCTCCCCATCCAGTTCGATGAGCACCCGCCCGTCATGCCTGCCACCGCGAATGACCAGCCGCCCCTCGTCGAGACCGAGGGCCAACGCCCCTGCGCCGTCGCTGGCAAGGCAGGTGATCTCGCTCGTTTCGGTCCGGAGGAGCTGTGTCGTGCCGTCCTGGGTGAGGCTCA
This sequence comes from Celeribacter indicus, assembly GCF_000819565.1. NCBI lineage: Bacteria > Pseudomonadati > Pseudomonadota > Alphaproteobacteria > Rhodobacterales > Roseobacteraceae > Celeribacter > Celeribacter indicus. The sequence goes on along the minus strand of NZ_CP004393.1, from coordinate 511,864 downwards.
GCAGATCTGCCCCGCTCGAAAGCCGCAGCCCCTCGGGGGTCGCCACGATGTCATCCGGTGCGGTGACCGTCGCCAGCACGTCGGCGTCATCGATGCGCGTGTTCGGACGCAGCGCGCCGTCCATCGGCGGGATGCTGGTCGCGGCGCTGCCGCTGCCGCGAAACCGGTCCATGGCGCGGGAAAAGACGTTACTCATCGTTCTTCGCTCCCCAGTAATGTCCGATGCCCGTCCAGTGCGGATCCGCGTCCGGCAGGTCGTAGACGCCGATCCTGTCGTTGAAGAGCCCGCCGAGATAGAGCTTGCCCTTGTGCTCGCGCATCGAGGTGATCGAAGGATGCTTGACCCCGTCGCGGTCCCAGAGCACGTCGAGGATCTCGCCCTCGAGGCTGAACTTGAAGACGCAGCCGGCATTCATGTTGGGATACATCCACTCGTCCGCTGCGACGCGATAGACCATGCGCCGACGGAACTGCGGCATCCGCTGCGCCAGGTCGAAGGTCGGGGAACGCATGCCGATCACGGCGCACCAGAATGTGCCGTCCGAGGCGCGATTGATATTGTCGGGATAGCCCGGCAGGTCGGGGATCACGACCTCGCGCTGACCCTTGCGCGGGCCGTCATACCAGTAGCGGTTGATCCGGCAGCCCCAGGTCTCGGCAAAGAGGAAGGACTGGTCATCCCCGACCATGGTGATGCCGTTGGGGAACTGGAGGTTCGGCAGGACCGTGCGGGACGAGCCGTCGCGCGGATCGTAACAGATGATCCGGCCGTTGCCGCGCGCCTCGAGCGCATCGAGGATCCAGTCGTGGATCTCGTATCGGATGGTGGCTTCGGAAAAGAAAATCCGACCGTCCGACGCGATATCGAGATCGTCGGCGAGGCGCATGCGCGAATCGTCGATGATCGAGAACAGCGAGCGGTTGGTCTCGTCCGACAGTTTCACCGGTTTGCGGTCCTTCGTGACCTTGTAGAGCCCCATGCCGCCGACACAGACGACCAACTCGCGGTCGCGATTGAACGCCATGCCAAGCGGATGGCCGCCGATGTGCACATAGACCTCGTGCCGCTTATAGTCGGGGGCGAAGAACCGGATCACGTCGCCGTGGCGGCTGCCGCAGTAGAGGTTGTCGTCCTCGTCCAGGATGATGTCCTCGGGTCCGTCGAGTTCACCCAGCCCGATGGGCTCGGCCACCGCCAGCTTGTCGTTGACCTCGTAGATCGAGGACGATCCCTCGACCGTTTCGGGACAGGGCGGAAGGGCGAAATAGGTCGGGGAGACATAGGCACGGTTGAGGATCTTCAGCCGGTTCTTCACCCATTTGACGTCGATCGCCACGGCCGCGAGCAGGATCAGACCCAGGACAAGGTCGTTCGCCCCCGTGCGCAGGCCGAGCCGCACCAGCGCGTTCGTCACCAGCACCACGATCACTGTGCCGATGATGGCCTTGGCGACCGAGCCGCGCCCGCCGCCGAGGCTGTTGCCGCCCAGCACCGCTGCGGTCAGGATCACGATCTCGAGCCCGACACCGACCGAGCCGCCGATGCTGCCCAGCCGCGAGGCATAGAACAATGCCCCCGCCGCAGTCAGCACGCCCGACATGACATAGGTCTGCGCCACGATCCGCTTGACCGGCAGGCCGACGTTATAGGCCGACCGGCGCGACCCCCCGACCGCGCTGAGATGCCAGCCGAAACGCATCCGGGTCATCAGGACATGGATCGCGATCGCGACGATGCCGGCGACGAAGAGGGAGACCGGAAGGCCGAGGATCGTTGCAAGGCCCAGATAATCCCATGCCGGCACCTCTGAGGCGGGATAGGACGCCTCGACCCCGTAATTCAGCGACAACAGTTCCACGATGGCGCGCACGAGGATCAGCGTCACGAGCGTGGTCAGGAAGGCGCGCAGCCGCATGTAGCCGATCAGCACCCCGTTCAGCGCACCGACCAGCCCACCGAGGAGCAGGACGGCGGGAATGACCACGACCAGTGGCATCCCCAGCGCATTCACCAGGTAGAGCGCGCCGAAATTGCACAGGGCAAAGTTCGAACCGACGCTGAGGTCGATGCCGCCGGCCTTCAGCACCAGCGTCATGCCGATGCAGATGAACATGTATTCACCGAGGACGCGGGCAATCGTCGACAGGCTGCCGACCGTGAAAAAGCCGGGGATGAGGATGGAAAATACCGCGACGGCAATCGCCAGGAAGAGGACGGGGATCGCATTGTCGATCCAGTTCTTTGCCAGAACCTCGCCCAGCACATGATCCGGGATATAGCGGTAGCGCCAGCGCAGATACGTTTCGTTCACGCTCATTCTAAAACTCCGAAGGTGCGAGAGGCGGTCGCCGCGAATCCGGCGACCGCGCCTTGGGGCGCAGCGAGGCTCAGTCGCCCGCCCGGATCCCGTCGAGGGTCCAGCACGAACCGGGGCCGATGTTGTCCGGCGTCAGGATCTTGTTTTCGGTATAGAGGCCGAAGGGCTGCGATCCCGGCTCCGGCCGGGTCTGCAACAGGATCTGGATCGTTTCGGCAAGCTGGTGCGCCTGATCGCGGGTATCGACCTTCACGTAGGACGCGAAGGATCCGTTCTCGAGATTGGTGCAACCGAATTCCTGGTTCCCGCCGCCCGTGGACACGAGCTTGATCTGGTCGGTGAGCCCGGCCTCGCGGATGGCTGCGGCGATGCCGACATCCATGTTGTCCCACAACCCGATGAAGGCACAGAGATCGCCATGCTGTTTGATGATCGTGGAAGCGATGGACCGCGCCTTCGAGGCATCCCAGTCCGCCGCCTGGTTGGATACGATCTGGATCTCCGGGTATTCGGCCAGGGCGTCCTCGACCCCGGCGACACCGAGCTGGTTCGGCGGAGCGGTCACCGGCCCCTGCACCACGGCAATCTTGCCCGAGGTCCCTTCGCCGCAGAAGCGTGCAGCCTCCTGCGCCGTCTTGACCCCGACGTCGTACCAGTCGCCGCCCACGAATGCGTCGGAATTGACCGGCGTCTTCAGGTTCATCTGGATCACGTTGATGCCCGCGCTCATCGCCCTGCGGATGAGCTTGGTATAGGCCTGCATGTCGTTGTTGTGGACGATCAGCAGGTCGGGCTTTTCGTTGATGAGCTGCTCGATCGCCTGTGCGCCGGCGTCGACGTTCCAGTTGGGGTCGCGGATCGTCAGCTCGTATCCGAGCCGGTCCGCGTCGCGTTGCACCGCGGCCATCCAGCCCTGGGTAAGATCGAATCCCATGGTGATCGGGACAAAGGCGACCTTCTTGCCCGCGAGGGCCTCCTGATACGTGAAGACCAGACCGTCATCGGGACGTTCCGCCGATGCCGGCGCGGCGGTTCCGAGGGCAGCACCCGCGAGCGCTGCGATGCCGAGGGCCTTTCTCAACCTTGTCAGTGTCATGTTTCTCCTCCCCTGAGACATGTTCATATGCGTTTGTTCTCAATATTCTTGTTCATATATCGCCCTGCTGGGACGTCTGTTCGTCCCGCGGGTTGACCACCGAGTCGACGATGATCGCCAAGAGCAGGATGAGGCTCTTGATGATGTTCTGCGCCGAATAGCTGATGTTCATGATCGTCATGCCGTTGAGCAGCAATCCGATGAGCAGCGTGCCGGCGATGACGTTGCGGATGCTGCCCTTGCCCCCGGCAAGCCCGATGCCGCCGATCACCACCACGAGGATGATGTCGTAGATCATCGTCGAATTGGCGAGCTTGGTGTTCACGGAGGACACCGTCATCGCCATGATCAGCCCGGCGCAGAAGGCGACGAAGGCGGAGATGCCGTACATCAGGACGCGGATCGGCCGGATCGGAATGCCGCTGTTGCGCGAGGCGAGGGGGTTGTCGCCGATGGCGTAGATGAAGGCTCCGTAGCGCGTCAGGCGCAGGCCCACGAAGGCGACACAGGCGATGACGAGGAACAGCACGACGGGCATCGGGATCGCCGCAAGCGTGCCGGTGCCGAGTGCGGACAGCCAGCCCAGGTCGCCGCCGATGAAGATGTTGTCGCTGGGCACGAGCGCGAACCGCCCCAACCCGGCGATGACGGTGGCCATCGCGAGCGTGGCGAAGATGTCCGGGATCTCGACATAGGCGACGAGGATCCCGTTCACGATGCCGATCCCGAGTGCGAGCAGCATGCCCAGCAGAAGTGCCAGCTCGATCGGCATCCCGCGGGACACGAGCACGAAGGCCCAGCCGGTCGAGAACACCATCACCGCGACCATCGTCAGGTCGATGCCGCGGCCGATCACCACCACAGCCATCCCGACCGCCAGGACTCCGAGGATCGACACGTTCTGCAACAGCGACAGAAGGTTCGAGATCTGAAAGAAATTGTCGAGAAACAGTGAGAAGGCGACAAACAGCACGCCGGAAATGGCGAGCACCATCTGCTCCTGTGTCAATGAGACTCTCGTCTTGTGCGATGCGTTCATGGCGGCCTCCTCCCATGGCCCCGCGCCTGCTCTCCCCTGCATCTTCCGTGCGGAGTTCGAGAGCCTGCGCCCCAGAAACAATGGCTGTATCGCGGCGGCGGGACGGGTCGTCTCCTCCGGTGCCGCCGATGTGCCACCCCCTCATGGACGATGGCGCGATGTCCTCCCGTTTGCGCAGGAACGCTCGGGCGTCCTGCATGCCTTGTTTCCGTTATTTTTCGAAATCGGAGGCGGGTTTGTCCAATATCAACCTGCAAAAAATTCATAACTTAAAACTTATGAATGGAGATTGCCGCCCGGCTCCGGCCTCGCGAGGAAAGGCTTTGGAAATCGCGCTTTTCGGCTATGCTGTATCGCGCAACCCTGCGGCGGGAGGGCGGTCTGCGGGCACGATCCCGCCCGCCCCCGCCGCCGGCAGCCGCCCGAAACCGAAGTCCGAGCCGATATGACGAAATCCCCGCCCCAGGCGCCGCTCACCGCCCTGACCAGCGAATTCCTGCATTCGCGCAATCTGACGCTGCACAAGCTCAACGTGTTCTGCATGATCGCAAGGTATTCGAGCGTGACCCGAACCGCCGAGCGGCTCAACATCGCGCAGCCCGCCGTCACCTCGCATCTGCGCAGCCTCGAGGACAGCCTCGGAACGCAGTTGGTCCGCAAGACGGGGCGCAATATCGAACTGACGCAGGCGGGTGAACGGGTCTATTCCTGGGCGACGGAGGTCATGCAACGCAGCTCCGAAATGCTTCTCGATCTCGCCGACATCAAGAAGGGCGTGCTGGGCCAGACCAAGATCGCGGCGGCCATGGTTGTCGGAACTTATAAACTTCCCGATATCATTATCCGGTTTCACAAGGAATATCCGGCTGCCAAGGTCTGCATGTCGATGTCCAGCCCCCACCTCGCGACGCAGGCGGTGCTGTCCGGAGATTGCGATTTCGGCGTGACGCTGATCGACCCGACGCAGGACACGTCGCGGCTCGAGACCGAGCTGCTCTGGAAGGAGCCGCTATTCCTCGTCGCGGCTCTCGACAGTACGCTGGTGGGCGACGTCGCCACCCTGTCCGAACTCGCCTCCCTGCCGTTCGTGACGCCGATGAAGGGACAGATCGCGCGCGAGCTGATCGACGAGGCGCTGCGCACGGCAGGGGTGGTGAGGACCAACAGCGTGCTGGAATTCGGACATCCGGAGCCGATCCTGGCTGCCATTCGCGCCGATATCGGGCCGGGTTTCGTCTTCCAGAGCGCGCTGCCCGCCGATCTCGAAAGGGAAGGCCTCCGCATCGTGCGCACGCCTGGGATCGAGCTCACCATGCCCCTGTTCCTGATCTACGACAGGAAGACCGTCTTTTCCGCGCCGCAGACGGATCTGATCGACAGGATCCGTCGCACATTCGCCGCCCTGCAAGATGCTCCGGCATAGCCGGACGGATCCGGCGCTTAGCCTTGTTCTCCCGGAGCGTCCTGCGCCACCGCAGCAGTCCCTCTCACTCAGCCTCCTCTCCCGATGGCGAAGAGCGGTGCTGGCCGGCGCAGATGGACGCATCCCTGCCATCCCGTCCTTGACAACCACACCGGCTTTGCCTCAGGTGAGGGCCAGCTGGTTCCTGTCTGTGACAGGCGAAGAGGGAATGCGACAGACCGCAAAGGTCAAAGCGCAGCCGCCCCCGCGACCGTGACCGGAGAGGTCCGCCCGAAGCCACTGGCCAATGTGCCGGGAAGGCGGGTGGACCGCAGGAGCGCAATGCTCCGGGATCCGCAAGCCGGGAGACCTGCCAGCACAGATTTGTTTCGGGCGAACGGGGTGTGTCGCGGCCGGCTAGAGATGGCTTGTCCACCGCCTCTCCTGCCTTCCGCTCCCGCATCGTCCCTTTGGAGGACTGCGAGATGGGCGGGGTGACCCTGATGATCTGCCAAACCTGCCGGCGCGTCGCGGGCGGTCCGCCCGAGACGGAGGAGCCGCGTCCCGGAGCGCGCCTGCTGGGGCGGCTCGAGGCGGCGTGCCTGCCCGACACTGTCACGATCCGCCCCGTCGCCTGCCTGTCGGCCTGCACGCGCGGCTGCACCATCGCGCTTTCCGGCGGGCCGAAGCGCTGGAGCTACATCTATGGCGACCTCGATCCCGACCGCCATGTCGAGGCGATCCTCGAGGGCGCGGCGCGCTATGCCGCGAGCGAGGACGGGCGCGTTCCCTGGCGCGAGCGCCCGGAGATCTTCCGCAAGCAATCCATCGCCCGGCTTCCGCCGCAGGACTGACCCCAAAGGAGTTGCAGATGTCCGATCTGAATAAAATCCCCGTCACAGTCATCACCGGCTTTCTCGGCTCTGGCAAGACCACGCTGGTGCGTCATCTCATGGCCAATCCCGAAGGCCGGCGCCTCGCGGTGCTGGTCAACGAATTCGGCACCGCCGGGGTGGACGGCGATATCCTGAAATCCTGCGCCGACGAGAATTGCCCGGCCGAGAGCATCGTCGAGCTGGCCAATGGCTGCATCTGCTGCACGGTCGCGGACGAATTCATCCCCACGATCGAGGCCCTGCTGGCCCTGCCGCAGCGCCCCGATCACATTCTCATCGAGACCTCGGGGCTCGCGCTGCCCAAACCGCTGCTGAAGGCGTTCGACTGGCCGCCGATCCGCTCGCGCGTGACCGTGGACGGTGTAATCGCGCTCGCCGATGCCGAGGCGGTGGCGGCGGGGCTCTTCGCACCGGACCCGGCCGCGGTTCAGGCCCAGCGCGAGGCGGACGAGAGTGTGGATCACGAAACACCGCTGTCGGAAGTCTTCGAGGACCAGATCTCCTGCGCCGATATCGTGCTGCTGACCAAGGCAGACCTGGCGGGCGAGGACGGCGTGACGAAGGCCCGTGCGGTGGTCGAGGCGGAGGCCCCCCGCCCGGTCCCGATCCTGACGGTGACCGAGGGTGCGGTGGATCCGCGCGTGGTTCTGGGGCTCGGCGCGGCCGCCGAGGACGACATCGACGCCCGGCCCAGCCACCACGATGGCGCGGAGGATCACGAGCATGACGACTTCGACACGGTGGTGGTGGGCATGGGCGAAATCGCGGATCCGCAGGTCTTGCAGGACGCGATCGGCCGGCTCGCGCGCGAGCAGAACGTTCTGAGGGTGAAAGGGTATGTCGCGGTCGCGGGCAAACCGATGCGGATGCTCGTTCAGGCTGTGGGGGCGCGGGTGCGGGCGCAATACGACCGGCCCTGGGGCGGAGAGCCGCGGCGTTCGGAACTGGTCGTGATCGCCGAGCACGACAATGTGGACGAGGCGGCGATCCGCGCGGTGCTGGGAGCCTGAGCGACGATGCACATCGTTTTCCGCGAAAGCCACGGTCTCGAGGAGACGGACCTGCCGCAGGATCTGGGGCAGAGCCCCGCCGATCTGATTGCGCTGTCCTTCTCCGACAGCGATCTGGGGGCTTTCGCGGCTGGCTGGCACCGGGCACGCGACACGGGCGCTCCGCTGCCGTCGCTGCGCCTCGCCAACCTGGCGGCCTTGCGTCACCCGCTTTCGGTCGATGTCCATGCCGAGCAGACCCTCGAGGGGGCAAAGGGAATCCTCGTGCGGCTGATCGGCGGCGAGAGCTACTGGCCCTACGGGCTCGCGACGCTCCAGGATCTCGCGCGGAGGCGCGGGATGGCGCTTGCGGTGCTGCCGGCGGACGGCCGACCGGATCCGCGGCTCGACGCGCTCTCTACCCTCCCCGTCTCGACCCTGCGCCGCTTGCAGCACCTGTGCGATGCGGGCGGGGCGGTCGCAGCGCAGGCGGCGCTGGCACAGCTCGCGCTCGCCGCGGGGCTCTATGCGCAGCCCGTCGCGGGGCTGAAATCGGTGCCGGAAGCCGGGTTCTACCGCCCCGGCGCCGGGGTCGTACCCCCGCCCGAGCCCCCCGACCGGCCGCTCGCGCTCGTCACCTTCTACCGCTCCTACCTGAGCGCAGCCGATACCGCGCCCGTCGAGGCGCTGATTGCCGCGCTCGAGGCGCGGGGGTTCGACGCCTTCGGCCTCTTCGCCCCGTCGCTCAAGATCGCGTCGATCGCGGATTGGCTGCGCCGGGAGATCGCGCGCCTTGCCCCGGCGGCAATCGTCAACGCCACCGCCTTTTCCGCGAAGGGACCGGATGGCGCGCCCTCGCCGCTCGACGCCGCGGGTTGTCCGGTCTTTCAGGTCGCTCTCTCGACAGCGGAGCGCCGGCTCTGGGCGGAGAGCGAGCGGGGGCTCTCGCCCGCCGATCTCGCGATGCATGTCGTGCTGCCCGAGGTGGACGGCCGGATCTTTGCCGGCGTCGCCAGTTTCAAGGCCCGCGCCCCGCGCGACCCGGACCTGGAATTTTCCCGCCTGATCCATCAGCCGGATGAAGGGCGGGTCGAAGCGATCGCGGATCGGGTCGCGGGCTGGCACAGACTTTCCACCCTGCCCGCGGCCGGATGCAGGCCAGCGATCGTGCTGTCGACCTATCCGGGACGCGCGTACCAGATCGCCCATGCGGTCGGGCTCGACGCCTTCGCATCCACCGGAAAGATCCTCGCCGAACTTGCCGGTCAAGGATATGACGCGACGCCTGTGCCCGATCTGGCCGTGCGTCTGGGGCAGGAGGTCGAGAGCTGGCCGCTCGAGGCGTATCGCGCCGCGCTGGCTGCCCTGCCCATGGCGCTGCGCGACGATCTGGCCCGCGCCTGGGGCGCGCCCGAGGACGATCCCGCCTTCTGCAACGGCGCCTTCCGGTTTCGCGCCCTGCGCGCGGGACAGGCGCTGATCGCGCTGCAACCCGAACGCGGCGAGGTCAACAAGCGCGAGGATGACTACCACGATCTCGCCCGCACGCCCTGCCACGGCTATGTCGCCTTCTACCTCTGGCTGCGGAGCAGGATCGATGTGCTGATCCACGTCGGCGCGCATGGCACGCTCGAATGGCTGCCCGGAAAATCGGTTGCCCTGTCGGAGGCCTGCTGGCCCGAGGCGCTGACCGGATCCCTGCCGGTCGTCTACCCCTTCATCGTCAACGATCCGGGCGAGGCGGCACAGGCGAAGCGGCGGACCGGCGCGGTCACGATCGGACACCTGCCCCCGCCACTGGCACAGACGAAACTGCCGGAAGGGCTCGGCCAGCTCGAACACCTTCTGGACGAATATTCGACCGCGGACGGGCTCGATCCCGCCCGGCGCGACCGGCTGATCGCGGATATCCGCGCCGAGGCGCAGGGGCGCGGAGTCGAGGCGGATCTGGGGATCCCGGAAGAGGCCAGCGCGGCCGAGGCGATCACCCGCATCGACCGGTTCGTCTGCGACATCAAGGAGGCGCAATTCCCCGAGGGGCTGCATGTCTTCGGCGAGGGCGCCTGCGGCGCGGCCGAGCGTGCGGGACTGATGGCGGCCCTGTGCGGACGGTTCGTGACCGCGGGACCGTCGGGCTCGCCCTACCGGGGGCGCGCGGACGTCCTGCCCAGTGGACGCAATCTCTATACCACGGATCCACGTGCCGTGCCCTCGCGCGCCGCCCATGCGCAGGGGGTGAAACTCGCCGAGGAAGTGTTGCGCCGCCACCTCCAGGACCAGGGCGACTGGCCGAAAGGGCTGGTGGTCGATCTCTGGGGATCGGCGACGATGCGCACGGCCGGCGAGGAGTTCGCCATGGCGCTGCACCTCGCGGGCATCAGGCCGCGCTGGGACGAGGACAGCGAGCGCGTGAGCGGGTTCGAGGTGATCCCGCCACCGCTGCTGGGCCGGCCCCGGATCGACGTGACGCTGCGGGTCTCGGGGCTGTTCCGGGACGTCTTTGCCGGGCTCGCGCAGATGTTCGAGGCCGCCTGCGCGGCCCTGGCCGAGCGCGACGAACCCGCCGCGGAGAACCCCTATCTCGACCGCATCGCCCGCGTCTTCGGTCCGAAGCCGGGGCAATACGGACTCGACATGGGATCCGCCATTGAGGAGTTCACCGCCGAGGCGCGGCTGATGGCGGGGGAGGCCTGGCTTGCCGCCTCGAGCCACGCGATCGACGCGCACGGTGCGGTCACGCCGGCCCGCAAGGCGCTCGAGGAGCGGCTTTCCGCGGCGGACAGCTTCGTGCATTTGCAGGATCTGCCCGAGACAGACCTCCTGATGGCGGCGGATTATGCCGCCCATGAGGCCGGTTTCGCCGCCGCGATGGCACGGATGGGACCGACGCAACCCGCGCTCTATCACGTCGACGCCACCCGCCCCGAGGCGCCGCGTGCGCGCACCCTGGCCGAGGAGGTGGCGCGGGTGTTGCGGGCGCGGGCGGCCAATTCCGACTGGATCGGCTCGATGATGCGGCACGGATTTCGCGGCGGAGCAGAGATCGCGGCGACGCTCGATCACCTCGCGGCCTTCGCGCATCTCGCCGGGGTAGTCGAACCGCATCTGTTCGATCTCTATTTCGAGGCGACGCTGGGGCGCGCGGATCTGGTGGCGTTCCTCGAGGCCGAGAATCCGCAGGCGCTCGCCGCGCTGCGCGAGCGGTTTCGTCAATTGGCCGCGGCAGGACTGTGGCAAACCCGGCGCAATTCGAGCCGGACCTTTCTGGAGGAAGAGACATGAGCGACCCGGTCATTCGGGGCTGGTGCCCCGGCGCGCTGCGCCCGATGCGCTCGGGCGACGGGCTCGTCGTCCGCCTGCGCCTGCCGCTCGGCCGCATGGGCCCGGAACAGGCCCTCGGGATTGCCGGCCTGTCGCGCCGCCACGGCAACGGCCGGATCGACCTGTCGGCGCGTGCGAACCTGCAACTGCGCGGCGTGTCCGAGGACAGCCACCCGCCCCTGATCGCCGCCCTGAGCGAAATGGGACTGATCGACGCCAGTCCCGAGGCCGAGGCGCGGCGCAACATCCTCATCACCCCGTTCTGGCGTGCGGGCGACGATAGCGAGGCCGTCGCGCGCGACCTGGCGCAGGCGTTGCGCGCTGACGACGCCCCCGCGCTTTCGGGCAAGTTCGGCTTCGCCGTGGATTGCGGCGCGCAGCCCGTTCTCGGTACAGTCGCCGCCGATATCCGGATCGAACGCGCGGGCGAGGGGCTGATCTGCCGCGCCGACGGGATGGAGACCGGGCGCCCGGTCACTCGGAAGACGGCCGCCCGCGCCGCGCTCGATCTCGCGGAATGGTTCGTGACGAGCGGCGGCGTGCAGGACAATCGCGGCCGCATGGCGCGGCATCTCGCGCAGGGGGCACGGCCTCCCGCCCCCTGGACGCATGTCCCTCGCGGCGCGGGACGGCAGCCGCCTGCGCCCGGTCCTTGCGAGGGGGGCGTTCTCGTCGCGCTGGAATTCGGGCGGATGGAAGCGGACCTGCTGACATCGCTGGCGGAGTTCGGTGCGCTGCGGCTCACGCCGTGGCGGATGCTGCTGATCGAGGGCGCGACGACGGTGCCTGAGCTGCCGGGCCTCATCGCCTCGCCCTCCGATCCGCGCTTGCGCATCGACGCCTGCACCGGCGCGCCGGACTGTCCGCAGGCGCTGGCCGCGACCCGGCCGCTCGCCCGCGCCCTCGCCCCCTCCCTGCCGCCCGAGGCGCATCTGCACGTCTCCGGCTGCACCAAGGGCTGCGCCCGTCCCGCACCGAGCGACATGACCCTTGTCGCGACCGGCGACGACCGCTTCGACCTCGTGCTCGACGGGCGCGCGGAGGATCCGCCGGCGCGGCGTGCCCTGAGCCAAAACGAATTGTTGGCCGGATCGGCCCTGCTGAAGAAAGACCTCTGATGCCCCACACCTATGAAACCGACGGTGCCAGGATCTATGCCGAGAGCTTCGCGACAATCCGCGCCGAGGCCGACCTGTCCCCCTTCACCCCCGACGAGGAGCCCGTCGTCGTGCGCATGATCCACGCGGCGGGGCTGGTGGGGCTGGAACGCGATGTGCGTCTTACCCCGGATTTCGCGCAGGCCGCTCGGGCTGCGCTCGAAGCCGGCGCACCGATCCTGTGCGATGCGCGCATGGTGTCGGAGGGGATCACCCGCCCGCGCCTGCCCGCGGCGAACGAGGTGATCTGCACGCTTCAGGACGCGCGGGTGCCGGATCTGGCGAAACGCATGGGCAATACCCGCTCGGCCGCCGCACTGGAACTGTGGCGCGACCGGCTGGAGGGCGCGGTGGTCGCGATCGGCAATGCGCCGACCGCGCTTTTCCACCTGCTTGACATGCTCGAGGATCCCGCCTGCCCGCGCCCGGCCGCGATCGTCGGCTGCCCCGTGGGCTTCGTCGGCGCGGCGGAGGCGAAAGCCGCCCTGATCGCCGATCCGCCCGCTCCCGCGCTGGTGGTCGCGGGACGGCTCGGCGGTTCGGCCATCACCGTTGCCGCAATCAATGCACTGGCCAGCCGGAAGGAATGAGATGGGCAAGGTGATCTGCGTCGGGCTCGGCCCCGGCGATCCGGAACTGATGAGCCTGCGCGCCGCCCGACGCCTGGAGGCCGCGCGCCACGTCGCCTATTTCTGCAAGCGCGGCGGGCGGGGACAGGCGCGCGCCATCGTCGAGGGGCTGCTGCCCCCGCAGGCCGTCGAATACGCGATGGAATACCCGGTCACGACCGAGATCCCGGTCGGGGATCCGCGCTACAATGCCCTGCTCTCCGCCTTCTACGCGGACTGGTCTGACCGGATCGCGGAACTGGCGCGGATCGAAGACGTGGTCGTGCTCTGTGAGGGAGATCCGTTCTTCTACGGTTCCTTCATGCATCTCCATGCCCGGCTTCAGGGCCGCGCCGAGATGGAGATCGTGCCGGGCATCACCGGCATGTCGGGGTGCTGGACCGAGACCGGGGTGCCGATCACCTGGGGCGACGACGTGCTGACGGTGCTGATGGCGACCCTGCCCGAAGACGAGCTGACCCGCCGCATTGCGGATACGGACGCCCTCGTGGTGATGAAGATCGGGCGGAACCTCGCGAAGCTCAAGCGCGCGCTTATCGCCGCGAACCGGCTGGAACAGGCCTGGCTGATCGAGCGCGGCACCATGAAGGACCAGAGGATCGGCCGCCTGATCGAGACCGAGACGGTGCCCTATTTCTCCATCGTCGTGGTCCATGGCCAGGGGCGGCGGCCATGAGCGGTTGGCTGGCGGTGGCGGGGCTCGGGCCGGGCGACGCGGCACTGGTGACGCCGGAGGTCACGGCGGCGCTGGCCGAAGCGACGGATGTCGTCGGCTATGCCGCCTATGTGGCGCGGGTGGCCGGGCGCTCCGGGCTGACCCTGCACCCCTCGGACAATCGGGTGGAGGTGGAGCGCGCGACGCTCGCGCTCGACCTGGCGGCACGCGGGCGGCGTGTCGTGGTCGTCTCCTCCGGCGATCCCGGCGTCTTCGCCATGGCCTCCGCCCTGTTCGAGGCGCTGGAGGCGGGCGCGCCCGCCTGGCACGATATCGACATCCGTATCCTTCCGGGTATCACGGCGATGCTGGCCGCGGCGGCGCGGCTGGGCGCGCCACTGGGGCATGACTTCTGCGCCATCAACCTCAGCGACAATCTCAAGCCGCGCGAGCTGATCGAGCACCGGCTGCGCATGGCCGCGCGCGGCGATTTCGCAATGGCCTTCTACAACCCGCGCTCCAGGGCGCGCCCCGGCCAGTTCGCCCGCGTCCTGGACATCCTGCGCGAGGAATGCGGTGACGACCGGCTGATCTCCTTCGCGCGCGACATCGGAAAGCCGGGCGAGCAGCTTCTCACGGTCACGCTGTCGGAGGCACGTCCGGAGATGGCCGACATGCGCACCGTGGTGATCCTCGGCAATGCCCGGACGCGCCGGGTGGGGCGCTTCGTCTATACTCCGCGTTTCGCGGAGGCGCCATGATCGAGCCAGTCGAGACACTGCGCGACCGTTTCGCAGATGTGCCGCGGCGGCAGCGCCGGGCGGTCGATCACGATCACCGGCAGGGACAGCAGGCGCGCCGCCTCCATCTTCGCCCAGGCTCCCGTGCCCCCGGCATTCTTTGCCACGAGGAGGGAGATCCCGCGGCTTTGCAAGAGCGCCAGATCCTCTTCCACCGTGAAAGGCCCGCGCGCGACGACCGCCTCGGCCTGAGGCAACGGCAGGGGGCCCTCGGGCGGATCGACGAGACGCAGCAGGTAATGATGGTCGGGCCGCGCGGCGAAGGCTGTCAGGTGCTGCTTGCCGATGGCGAGGAAGACGCGGGCGGGGTTTTCCGGCAGCGCCGCAACCGCGCCCGCAAGGTCGGGCACATGGGTCCATCGATCCACCGGCCCGGCGCGCCATGGCGAGCGCTCGAAGCTGCACAGCTCGACACCGGCCGCGGCACAGGCCGTGAGCGCATTGCGGCTCATCCGAGCGGCGAAGGGATGGGTGGCGTCGATGACATGGCTGATCCCGTTTTCGCTCAGATAGGCGACCAGTCCCGGCACGCCGCCGAAACCGCCGGTCCGGGTCGGGAGCGGCTGGGCCTTTGGCGCGCCGGTCCGTCCGGCATAGGAGAAGATCGCATCTGCGCCGCGCGCCGCCAGCGCCGAGGCGAGGGCGCTGGCCTCGCTGGTGCCGCCAAGGAGAAGGGTGCGTGTCATGGCTGATCCGTGGTTGAGCCTGATAGGTGTGGGCGAAGATGGCCTGAACGGGCTCGGCAAGGCAAGCCGGGCCGCGCTCGACGCGGCGGAGACCGTCTTCGGCGGGCCCCGGCATCTGGCGCTGGCACAGGTGGACGCCCGTGGGTGCGCCTGGCCCGTCCCGTTTTCGCTGGCTCCCGTGCTGGCGCTGCGCGGACGGCCGGTCGCGGTCCTGACCTCGGGCGATCCATTCTGGTTCGGGGCGGGTGGCAGCCTTAGCGCCGAGCTTTCGCCGGAGGAATGGTGCGCCTATCCCGCGCCCTCCACCTTTGCGCTGGCGGCGGCAAGGCTCGGCTGGCGGCTCGAGGAGACGATCTGCCTCGGCCTTCACGCCGCACCGTTCGACCGTCTCGTGCCGGTGCTTGCGGAAAAGATCCGGATGATCTGCCTCTTGCGCGACGGAGCGGCGCCGCAGGCACTCGCAGGTTGGCTCGACGCGCGGGGCTTCGGCCCTTCCCGCCTGTGGATCCTCCAGGCGCTCGGTGGACCGCGCGAGCGTATCGTCGAGACCACCGCAGAGGCATTCGGCACTACCGTGACCGAAGCCCCTGTCGCCGTCGCCATCGAAGCCGCCGGCGCGCCCGGCCTGCCCCGCACCGCTGGCCTGCCCGATGCGCTTTTCGCCTCGGACGGGCAGATCACGAAATCGCCGGTCCGCGCGCTGACGCTGTCGGCGCTGGCCCCGCGGCCGGGCGAATTGCTCTGGGACATCGGCGCGGGATCGGGATCGGTTTCCGTCGAATGGGCTCTCTCGGCACGCGGCTGCCGCGCCCTCGCGCTGGAGCCGCAGAGCGCGCGCGCGGCCAATATCGCCGCGAATGCCGCGACCTTCGGCCTCTCGCACCGCATCGAGATCCGCGAGGGCCGCGCACCGGAGGCGTTGAGCGGGCTGCCCGCGCCCGATGCGGTCTTTGTCGGGGGCGGCGCCTCGGACCCGCTGCTCGAGACGCTGTGGGACAGGCTTGCCCCCGGCACCCGGCTTGTCGTCAATGCCGTCACGCTCGAAACCGAGGCCCTGCTGCTGAGGCGCCATGCGGAACTGGGCGGCAGACTGCTGCGCCTCGAGATATCGGAGGCCGCGCCGCTCGGCCGGATGCGGGGCTGGTCGCGCGCGCGTCCCATCACGCAATGGAGCGTCACGCGATGAGGGTGGCGGGGATCGGGTTCCGTGCCCAGGCACCGCTGGCCGCGCTGCGCGAGGCGGTGGCCGCGCTCGGCGACGGGATCGACGCACTTGCCACCTCCGAAGACAAGGCGGCACAGCCGCAGGCCCGCGCGCTGGCGGCGGCACTCGGCCTGCCCCTCCTTGCCATTCCGGCCCGGTGCCTCGCGTCGCAATCCACCCCAACCCGTTCGCCGCGCGTCCAGGCCCTGTACGGCACCGGATCACTGGCCGAAGCCGCCGCGCTCGCCGCCTGCGGAACCGGCGCGCGGCTTCTAACCCCCCGCCGGCTGTCGTGCGACCGGACCGCCAGCGCAGCGCTTGCAGAAGGAGCAGATCCATGACCATCCATTTCATCGGCGCGGGCCCCGGCGCCGCCGATCTGATCACCCTGCGCGGGCGCGACCTGATCGCCGCCTGCCCGGTCTGCCTCTATGCCGGATCGCTCGTGCCCGAGGCCCTGCTGTCGCATTGCCCGCCCGGCGCGCGGATCGTGAACACTGCGCCGCTGTCGCTGGACGAGATCGTGGCAGAATTCCGCGCCGCCCATGACGCCGGCTTGGACGTCGCGCGGCTGCATTCGGGTGACCTGTCGGTCTGGTCCGCGATGGGAGAACAACTGCGCCGTCTGCGCGCCGAAGACATCCCCTTCGACATCACCCCCGGCGTGCCCGCCGTGTCCGCCGCCGCCGCGGCGCTCGAAGCCGAGTTGACCCTGCCCGGCGTGGCGCAATCGCTGGTCCTCACCCGCACTTCGGGACGCGCCTCGACCATGCCGCCGGGCGAGACGCTGGAGAATTTCGCCGCCACCGGCGCGACGCTGGCGATCCACCTGTCCGTGCATGTGCTCGACGAGGTGGTCGCGCGACTTATGCCCGCCTACGGCCCGGATTGTCCGGTCGCCGTGGTCTGGCGCGCGAGCTGGCCCGACCAGAAGATCCTGCGTGCGACGCTCTCGACCGTGCTCGAAGCGACCGGCGGCGAACGCGGCCGCACGGCGCTGATCCTCGTCGGCCCCGCCCTCAATGCCGAAGAGTTCGACGAGAGCCGCCTCTACGCCGGCGATTACGACCGCCGTTTTCGCCCGGTGGGGGCCGATCCGCGGTTCCCGGAGGGACACGAATGACCTTGCCGCCGATCCTGCCCCCCGGCCTGATGATTTCCGCCCCCGCCTCCGGAACGGGCAAGACCTCCCTCATGCTGGGGCTGCTGCGCGCGCTCACCGAACGCGGCCTCGCGGTTCAGCCGTTCAAGAGCGGGCCGGACTATATCGACCCCGGCTTTCACACCGCCGCCTCGGGGCGGAGTTCGTTCAATCTCGACAGTTGGGCGATGCCGCGCGGTCGGATCGGGCAACTGCTCACCGCGGCCGAAGGCGCCGATCTGGTGCTGGCCGAGGGCTCGATGGGACTTTTCGACGGGGTGGCGCGACCCGGCGAATGCGGCACTGGCGCGAGCGCCGAGATTGCCGCCATGCTGGGCTGGCCCGTGGTGCTGGTGCTCGACGTCTCGGGCCAGGCGCAATCGGCGGCCGCCGTCGCACAGGGTTTCGCGCGCTTCCGCCCCGATGTGCGGGTCGCGGGCGTGGTGCTCAACCGCGTCGCTTCGCCGCGTCACGAGGCGCTGTTGCGCGCGGGGATGGAGGAGGCCGGCCTCGCGGTGCTGGGCGTGCTGCCGCGCCGTCCCGATCTCGAGATGCCGGAGCGCCATCTGGGCCTGGTGCAGGCCAGCGAACACGCGTCGATCGAGGACATGATGGCAGAAGCCGGGCGCTTCATCGCCGCCCATGTCGATCTCGACGCGGTGATCGCGGCGGCGGGCGCGACCGCGCGCCCGGCGGGCACGGCCGCCGCGCTCCGCCCCCCCGGCCAGCGCATCGCACTCGCCCAGGACGCCGCATTTTCCTTCGTCTACCCGCACATCGTGCAAGGCTGGCGCGCGGCGGGGGCCGAAATCCTCCCCTTCTCCCCGCTTGCCGACGAGGCCCCCGACGCGCAGGCCGATATCTGCTGGCTGCCCGGCGGCTATCCCGAACTGCATGTGGGCAGGCTCGCCGCCGCCGCGCGCTTCCGCACCGGGCTGCGCCGTTTTGCCGAAACCCGCCCCGTCCATGGCGAATGCGGCGGCTACATGGCGATGGGGGCCGCACTGATCAACAAGGACGGCGCGCGGCACGAGATGGCCGGCCTGCTCGGCCTCGTCACCTCCTACGAACGGCGCAAGATGCACCTGGGCTATCGCCATGCAAGATTGCACGCCCCGGTGATCGGCCTCGGCCATGCCGCAGGCCTGCGCGGGCACGAGTTCCACTATTCGACCATCCTCGAACAGCCCGATGCGCCGCTGGCCGCCGTTGCGGATGCCACCGGTGCGCCGGTGCCGGAGACCGGTTCGATCCGCGGGCTGGCACATGGCACGTTCTTCCACCTGATCGGAGAAGCGACATGAGCGGCTTCGTAAGTTTCGTCTCCTCGGGCCCCGGCGATCCCGAGCTTCTGACCGTCAGGGCAGTGGACAGGATCCGGGGGGCCGACGCCATCCTCTACGACGATCTGTCGGCAGGGCCGATCCTCGACCTCGCCCGGCCCGAGGCGGATCTGGTCGGCGTCGGCAAGCGCGCCGGGCGTCCCTCCCCGCGACAGGATCACGTCAGCCGGCTGCTGGTGGATTATGCCGCCACGGGTGCGCGGGTGGTGCGGCTGAAGTCCGGCGATGCCGGGATCTTCGGACGGCTGGAGGAAGAGATTGTCGCGCTGCGTGCCGCGGGGATCGCGCATGAAATCATTCCCGGCGTCTCCGCCGCCTCGGCGGCGGCCGCGGCGGCGGATCTTTCCCTCACGCGCCGGAAGACCGCACGCCGGCTCCAGTTCGTCACCGGCCACGACCTCAACGGCGCGCTGCCAGAGCGCCTCAACATGGCGGCCCTGGCGGATCCCGAGGCGATGACCGCGGTCTACATGGGCCGGCGCACCTTTGCCGAATTCGCCGAACGCCTGGTCGCCGCCGGCTTGCCCGGCGACACGCCCGCCCTGCTGGCGGAGGCGATTTCGACCCCCGGCCAAGCTCTCCGCCTCGACACGCTGGCGGGTCTGGCCGCGCGGCTTCGCGATGCGCCCGCCGGGGATGCGCCGGCCCTTATCCTCTACGGGCCGTTGGGCGAACCGGGACCGGAGGTCATACGATGATCGAGCTGTCCCTGATCGGCATCGGAACGGGCAATCCGCGGCACCTGACCCTACAGGCGATCGACACGATGAACGCGGCCGACGTGATCGTGATCCCGCGCAAGGGGGCGGGCAAGGACGACCTGGCCGGACTGCGCCGCGCGATCTGCGAGACGCATCTCACCGGCTCCACCCGTCTCGTGGAATTCGACCTGCCCCGGCGCGATGCGACCGGTCCCGACTACCGCGCCGGTGTGGAGACCTGGCACGATGCCATCGCCGCGACATGGGAGCAAACGCTGCGCGACGCCCTGCCCTCGGGAGGGCGCGCGGGGTTCCTCGTCTGGGGCGACCCCGCGCTCTACGACAGCACGATGCGCATTGCCGGACGGCTGGCCCGGCGGATGGAGATCCGCATGGAGGTGATCCCCGGCATCACCGCCATCGCCGCGCTGACCGCAACACATCGCATCCCGCTCAACCGGATCGGTGCGCCGGTGCTGATCACCACCGGACGGCGCCTGCGCGAGGAGGGCTGGCCTGCCGGCACCGGGTCGCTGGTGGTGATGCTCGACGGCGACTGTTCCTTCCGGTGCCTCGATCCGCGGGGCATCTTGATCTGGTGGGCAGCCTATGCGGGCATGCCACAGGAAATCCGCCTTGCCGGCCCGCTTTCCGACACTGCCGCGCAGATCGTCGCCGCACGGGCAGAGGCGCGCGCGCGCCATGGCTGGATCATGGATATCTACCTGCTCCGGCGGGAGAGCGCGTGATCTCCCGGCTGTCACACGGCAGGCGCCTCAGAGCCGCGCCGCGCCGGCGAGCGGCACAGCACAGCTTCGTAGCGCCCAGCGCCGCCCGTCATGCCGCAGATCGGTGACGGTGAGCGGCGCCACGTCGATCTTCCAGAAGGCGCTGGCGGGCGCGCCGAGCACCCCGACCACCATTGCGCGCACCACCGCGGAATGAGTGACCACAACGACATGGCCTCCGCCCCTGCGGCGCGCGAGGAAGCGGCCGGCGCGATCGAGCACCGCATCGAGGCTTTCGCCCCCATGCGCGTCGAAGGCCGGATCGGCCATCCAATGCGCCAGCCGCTCGGGCGCCTCCGCCGCGATCTCCGCGATCGTCCGTCCGGTCCAGTCGCCATAATCGACCTCCCGGAGGTCGGGATCCTCCGCGCAGCGGATCGACAAGGCGTCCGCCGTCTGCCGCGCCGCCCGCATCGGACTGACGAGCGCGGCATCGAACCGTCCCCCGGCAGGAGGCAGTGCCGCCACGGCCGACAGCGCCCGCTCCTCCAGCGGGTCGTCTCCCGCGAACGCGGCAATCCTGTTCGCCGTGGTGGCGCCCTGGCAAATCACCGTCAGGCGATCCGTCATCCCTACCTCCTTACCCGCCGTTCCCATCGGAGAAATCGCCTAGCGTAAGTCCCATATTCGTTGACAGCACAGTCATGCCCCAATAGCCTGTCCAGACAGATTGCGAGAGGGGAATCCGGTGCAAGTCCGGAGCGGTCGCGCCACTGTAACCGAAACACCGTTTCGGGAGCCAGACCCCCGATTGCCGCTGATCAACTTCAACGGGCGCGTCATCCCAGGAGGCTTTAGAGTCATGTCTGATACCG
Organism: Celeribacter indicus; assembly: GCF_000819565.1. Taxonomy (NCBI): domain Bacteria; kingdom Pseudomonadati; phylum Pseudomonadota; class Alphaproteobacteria; order Rhodobacterales; family Roseobacteraceae; genus Celeribacter; species Celeribacter indicus. The sequence continues at coordinate 490,884 of NZ_CP004393.1, read as the reverse complement.
CAATTTCGCCGGGATTCCATCCCGAACCCCTTCCCGTCGGCGAGCTTCTGCCCTGGGCGATCTTCGCCGGCATTCTCTTGCTGATCGCCATCTATTTCGTGGGTGCAGAGGAAGGGGCGACCTCGCTCATCTCCGGCATGAACCGCTCCGGGTTTGCCGGAGGCTGTTTGGTTTAAGTTATGCGGCTATGGTCTTAGTTACCAGAGCTGCGTAGAAGTTTGCCTCTGCTTCCGCTGGTGGGATGTTCCCGATGGGCTCGAGGAGGCGGCGATTGTTGAACCAGTCGACCCATTCCAGAGTGGCGTATTCCACGGCGTCCAGACTGCGCCACGGGCCACGGCGGTGGATGACCTCCGCCTTGAAGAGACCATTGATTGTCTCGGCCAAAGCGTTGTCATAGCTGTCACCGACGCTGCCGACCGAGGGTTCGATTCCTGCCTCGGCCAAGCGTTCGGTGTATTTTATCGCCAGGTATTGCGATCCGCGGTCTGAGTGATGGATCAGTCCCACACCAGGCTGCCGCTGATGAACAGCCTGTTCCAAAGCGTCGAGAACGAAGCCTGTGTGAGCCGTGCGGCTGACGCGCCACCCAACGATCCGGCGCGCGAACGTGTCGATCACGAATGCCACATAAACGAACCCTTGCCAGGTGGCGACATAGGTGAAATCGCTGACCCAGAGCATGTTCGGTGCCGGCACCCGGAATTGCCGGTTTACCTTGTCCATCGGGCACGGCTGCTTCTTGTCAGGGATCGTCGTTTTATGCGGCTTGCCCCGGATGACGCCCTGCAGGCCCAAATCCTTCATCAACCGGGCTATCGTGCATCGGGCCACATCAAATCCTTCCCGCCGCATCTGGCGCCAGACTTTGCGCACGCCATAGACCTTGTAATTCTCATCGAACACGCGCTCGATCTCGGGGCGAAGCTCGTCGTCGCGCTTGAACCGATCCGAGCGCAGATCAGGGTCGGCCCGTTTGGCCAGATGATCGTAGTATGTGGACGGGGCAATCGGCAGGTGCTTGCAGATCGGCTCGACCCCGAGCTCTCCACGATAATCGTCGATAAAGGCGATCATGACTTCGGTCGGCGGTCGAGCTCCGCCATCGCAAAATACGCCGACGCCTTCCGCAGGATCTCATTCGCCTGCTTGAGTTCGCGGTTCTCGCGCTCCAGCGCCTTCATCTTCTCGGCCATCTCGGTACTGACCCCAGCACGGTCGCCACGATCAATCTCTGCCTTTTTGACCCAGTCATTCAGCGTGTTCGTCGAACAGCCTATCTTCGCCGAGATCGATACGATCGCTTGCCAGCGGCTCTCATGCTGACCGGCGTTGTCCAAAACCATACGAACCGCTCGCTCGCGCACTTCAGGGGAATATTTGTTCGTTGTCTTGCTCATGATGCTCCATCCTACTCAAGAGTTGGAGCCTCCGGCAAACCCGGAGCGGTTCAGCCGCACCTGCACCCGGACGCCCGATGAGACGGCAACACTCGCCCCACCACCAGTTTCCGTTGACGCACCGCGGTCCGCGCGGCTAGGACGAGACATGGGAACACGGCAGGCACTCCATTCGCTGAAACTCGTCGTATGGGCCGTACTCGTCCCCTTCTTCCTGCTGTCCGCCGCAAGCAACGGTCTCATGCTGCAAAAAGCGCCCGAGGGCATTGCCGTTGTGATCTGCTCCGGCGAGGGGCCGCTCGAATTGCGCCTCGATGTAAAGACCGGAGAGCCGGTCGAGAAACAGTCCCCTGACCGCCCCAAACACTGCGACTGGGCCAGTCTCCATCTCAGCGCAGCCCTGCCCGACGTGGCCGCCGCCCCGGACATCGCCACCGCATCCCTTGCCGCACCGGCCCTGTTCCCTTCCACCATCCTGACGGCCGGACAGGCGACCGGTCTGCCGCCCTCCACGGGTCCTCCCGCCGTCATCTGACTTCCCTTCCGAAGACTCAGATACGACCGAGGATACCATGACAGACATCTCCCACGGGGCAGGTGCCCCTGCGGCCGATCGTGCCGCGAACAGATATTACTTCATCGCCTGGCGCTGGCATTTCTATGCCGGACTCTATGTCATCCCCTTCCTGCTGATGCTGGCCACGACCGGGCTCATCATGCTCTGGATCTCCTGGGGTGCCGGTCTCGGCGCCGAGAGGATGGCCGTGACGCAGGGCGAGGCCGTCCTGCCGCTCAGCACGCTTAAAGCGTTTCGGCTTTAACCCGAGACATATCCAGCAGCCTTGAAGTAGTTCCAGCACTCTGTTGGGTCGTAGAGCTCGCAGATTGCGCCGATGGCGTCGAAGACTTCGGTGAAGGTTCTGGCGCCGATCTTTCGAAGGTGAGCTTTCAGTTTGGAGAATGCTTGCTCGATGGGATTGAGATCCGGCGAGTAAGGCGGGAGGTACAGAAACCAGCAGCCGTGGTCGTGCAAGGCCTGAGCCGCCTCCTTGTTCCGATGGGTCGCCAGATTGTCCAGGATGACAACGGTGCCGGGGGCGATCTCCGGGACAAGCACTTCTCGGATGTAGACGGCAAAGGCGGGGCCATCCATGGCACCCTTGATGACCCATGGTGCGATCAAAGCATCCGAGGCCAGCCCGGCGATCAGCGTTTGGGTTCCCCAACTGCCAAACGGTGCATCCATGGTCAGGCGATGACCCCGCTTGGCCCGGCCACGCAGACGGGTCAGGTTGGTCTTCACTGCCGTTTCATCAATAAAGACAACGCGTTCGGGAAAGGCCGCAATGGCAGGCAGCCGATGCTTGAACCACTCAGTCCGCTGCTGTCTTACCTTGGCGCGACCGCGCTCGGTGGCGACCAGCGACTTTTTTTGTATGTGAAACCGAGCCGGGACAGCAGGTTGGCGATGGAAGAATGATGCACCCGCACGCCTGCCGCGGCCGCCAGCGCGTCGCGCAACTCAAAGAGCGTGATGTCGGGGTCTTGCGCGACCAGTTCCTTCAGGAAAGCCTGATGCGCTGCCAGCTTTCCCCGACCACGTGGCGGGCCTTGCGGTGCGGGCTCCGCATGGCCCTTGGTCCGAACCTGACGCGCCCACCGCGCGCCTGTCGCCGCAGACACTTTCAGGCGCAACGCCGCCGCCCGCCCGCTTAACCCTTCCTCAATATACTCCTGAAACCGCGCCCGAAGCGCATTCGGCAAAGGTGCTGACATGATCCATCCTCCCAAACAGGATGAATCACATCAGCCACCTCAAGGAAACCCCCGCCGATTCAAATTCAAGCCGAAACGCTTTAGGGCCGCGGCCGAGACGGCCGTGCCGGGCAGCCATGCTGTGCAATATGTCGAACCGCTCGCACCCGACCGGGTCGCCGGTTTCGCGGTGGAAGCCGGCGGCAGCATGACCGGCCTCGCGGTCGATCCCTACACCGGCGCGATACTGCACAGCTTCCCATGGCGGGCGGGCTGGTACGATTTCGCCAACAGGATCCACGGCACGCTGCTGCTGGGCACGTTCGGAGACCGGCTGATCGAGATTGCGGCGAGCCTTGCGCTCCTGCTGGTCGCCACCGGGCTCTACCTGCACTGGCCGCGGAACGGCGCAGGCTGGCGCGACACGCTGCTGCCCCGGCTTTCGGCACGCGGGCGGTCGTTCTGGAAATCCCTGCACGGCGCGCTCGGCTTCTGGATCTCCCTGATCCTCGTGCTGTTCCTGCTGTCCGGCCTCAGCTGGTCCGGGATCTGGGGCGAGCGCATCGTGCAGGCGTGGAACACCTTCCCGGCGGAGAAATGGGGGGCGCCCCTGTCGGATGCGACGCATGCGGAAATGAACCACGAGGGAGCGCATGAGGTCCCTTGGGGACTCGAGCAGACGCCGCTGCCCATGTCCGGCTCACTCGCCGGATCGCGGGCGATTCCGGGCGCGGTCTCCCTCGACAGCGTCGCGAAGTTCGCGCGCGGGCTGGGTTTTGTGGGACGGTTCCAGATTACCCTTCCCGCCGGCGAGGCGGGGGTCTGGACGATCGGCCACGACAGCATGTCGAACGACGGACCGAACCCGGCGGCGGACCGGACGATCCACATCGACCGCTACACCGGGAACGTCCTGGCGGACGTGCGATATTCCGACTATTCGCCCTATGCCAAGGCGATGGCCTGGGGCATCGCCTTCCACGAGGGCGACATGGGGATCTGGAACCTCCTGCTCAACACGCTGGTCTGCCTGTCGGTGATCGGCATGTCTCTGTCCGGCCTTGTCATGTGGTGGAAACGCCGCCCTGTCGGACAGGCGCGGCTGGCCGCACCGCCGAAACCCCGTGACCTGCCGCTCTGGAAAGGCGCGGCCGCGCTCGTTCTCGTCCTCGGGGCATTGTTCCCGATGGGCGGGCTCGCCATCCTTGTTGTGCTGGTTGCCGACGCGACCTTGTTGCGGCTGTTGCCGAAGGTGAAACGCGCCCTGTCGTGACCTGCGGAGCGGTGTGCCGGACGTGCGGTTATCGTGCCGCCGCTGCCGGCCGCCGCTTGGTGGACCGGGGACGAAGGGTCACGGCAATCGCCAATGCCGCCTGACCGAGAAGAAGCGGCAACAGGCTCGCGACCGCCGCCAGCGCCAGCCCCCCGGTGCCGGGCGTTGCGAGGCTCAGGACGGATGACAGCTCCGGCACCCAGAGCGCCGCACCGATCAGCACCAGGCAGAGCGCCAGAGCGCCCCAGACATAGGGATTCCGCACCACGTCATTGGCAATGAGCGGCGCATCGGCGGCGCGGGTGTTGAAGACGTTCCAGAGCTGCGCGAGCGCCAGTGTCAGGAAAGCCACGGTCACCGCCTGCTCGGCGGAGAGATCCAGCCGGTAAAGCGCCAGCATGAATGCGGCCAGCGTCGCGACGGTCTGCGCCGCACCCAGACCCGCGATCCGCAGCCATTCGGTTCGGCCGACGATAGGCTCGGAGGGCGGACGCGGGGGACGGTGCATCTCGCGGCCGTCGCCCTGCCCCAGCCCCAATGCGAAGGCGGGGAACACATCCGTCACGAGGTTCAGATACAGGATTTGCAGCGGGAGCAGGGGCGCGGGCAGCCCCGCGCTCAGCGCGACCGCCACGACCAGAACCTCGCACAGGTTGCAGGACATGAGATAGACGATGAACTTGCGGATATTGCCGAAGATCACCCGCCCCTGGCGGATCGCCTCGACGATCGTGGCAAAGTCGTCGTCACTCAACACCATGTCTGCGGCCTCGCGGGCAACCTGCGTGCCCCGGAGACCCATCGCGACCCCGATATCCGCCTTCTTCAGCGCCGGAGCGTCGTTGACGCCATCGCCGGTCATCGCGACAATTTGCCCGTCCTGCTGGTGGAAATCCACGAGCGTCAGCTTCGCCTCGGGCGCGACACGGGCAAAGACTTCGGCCGCGCGGAGCCTCTCCCGAAAGGTCTCCGGCGCCTCCTCCGGATCGAGCTCCGCCAGTTCGTGCCCTTCGATCACCGTCGAGCCGTCGTCTCCGATCCCGGCCTCGGATGCGATCCGCGCCGCCGTCGCGGCATGGTCCCCGGTGATCATCGCCACCCGCACCCCGGCTTCCCGGCAGGCGGCTATGGCAGGTGGAATATCGCTGCGCAGCGGATCGGCGAAGCAGACCAGTCCGATCAGCGTCAATCCCTCGTAAGGCTCCGCCCCGGCATCCTGCCCGATCTTCATCGCCAGTCCCAGGGTGCGCAATCCCTCTCCCGCCACGCGGGCGTTGCGATCCATCCACTCCGCTCTGTCCGCTTCGGTCAGATCATGTGGCCCCGCTGGGCCGAGGACCTTTCCACAGGCGTTGATGATCGTCTCGGGCGCTCCCTTGACCGCGAAATAGGCGCCATCGGGATCGGCATGAACGGTCGCCATCATCCGACGCTCCGGTTTGAAGGCATGCTGGGCAAGCCGGTTCTCCGGCGGCGGCAGTCCAACCCCGTCCGCGGCCCGGAGCAATGCCAGCTCCATCGGATCTCCCGTGCCGTCCTCGCGCCCGTGCCCCAGCTCCGCGGTGGTGCAGAGCGCGCCGGTTTTCAGGGCGAGCCTCACAGTCCTGTCCTCCGCGTCGGGCGGAAATTCGCCGTCTTCCAGCAGGAACCGGACCACGGTCATCCGGTTTTCCGTGAGCGTGCCGGTCTTGTCGGTCAGGATGAGAGTCGTCGCCCCCAGCGTTTCGACAGCCGAGAGGCGGCGAATGAGCGCGTTCCTTCTGGCCATCCGCCACATGCCACGCGCCAGCGACAGCGTCGCGACCACCGGAAGCCCCTCGGGAATCGCGGCCACCGCCAGCGCGACGCCGGTCTGCACCATGTCGGCCAGCGCATGACCGCGCAAGATCCCCGCCATGGCGGTGCCCACGGCGAGGATCAGCGTCAACCAGAGCAACATATGCCCCAGTTTTTCCAGCCGGACCTCCAGCGGCGAGATCTCGGCCTGCGCCGTTTCCGCCAGGCTGCTGATCCGCCCCAGTTCGGTCGCCATGCCGGTCGCGGTGACGATCGCCGTGCCCGCCCCCTGGGTGATCGCGGTGCCCTTGAAGAGCATCGGCGTTCGTTCGGCGAGGAGTGTCTGCTCGTCGACAGGGTCCGGGGTCTTGGCCACCGGCGCGGCCTCTCCGGTCAGGACGGATTCGTCGGCCTCGAGATACGAGGCCTCGGTCAGGCGCAGGTCCGCCGTCACCATATCGCCGCCTTCCAGCACCACCACGTCGCCGGGCACCAGATCGCGCGCATCTATCATCCGGATATGGCCGTCCCGGCGCACGCGGGTCCGGACTTCGGCGATCTCGAACAGCGCCTCCATCGAGCGGGCCGCCCTCAGTTCGGTGAAGAACCCGATGGCGCTGTTCAGCACCAGGACGATGGCGATGGCGGCCGCCTCGGCATGGTCTCCCATGACCAGGGAGACCGCAGCGGCCGCGGCAAGCAACCAGACGATCACGCTGCGGAACTGGTGTAACAGGATCGCCAGCGCGCTCCTCGGCTTCTGGCGGCGCAGGCGGTTCGGGCCATGGGACTTGAGCCGCCGCGCGGCTTCGGCCTGTGAGAGGCCCGTTTCGGACGACACCGCCAGAAGTCGGGCAACCTCGTCCGACGGAAGCCCGTGCGGCGCATCGGAAAGCATCAGGTTCGATGACTGTTCCATCCGGTCCACTCCCTTGTTCTGATCCCGTTTCTCGACAAGAGAGCGCGCCTCCCGCCATTTCAGGCAGTTGCTGTCGTCAATCATGTGCCACGCTGCAACGAAACCGGCGTTGATGCCCGTCAACGGGTCCAGCACCGATCCGACGGCGCCGGTTGGTCGCCTCCGACGGTGCCAAGCCTATCAGAAAGCGTCCAACCGGCAAGACGCCAGCCGGGCGACCTGCTCTCTGCGGGCAAGGAACGGTCGGTGGATCTTTTCGCCGCCATCGCGTAGACTGATCGGGCGGCGCCAGGAAAGCTGTTGGCACCCTGGTGCATCGCCCCTTGAGGGGACGAACTGATCATGCGGCCACCTGGGCCGCCAACCGAGGCACGAGGCGTCCATGCGTGCGATGGTCCTGGAGCGGCCGAACGCTCCGCTGCTCGCTCGAGATCTGCCGGTCCCGGATCCGGGACCGGGCGAGGTCCGGCTGAAGGTGGAGGCCTGCGGCGTCTGCCGCACCGATTTGCATATATGCGATGGCGAATTGTCCGATCCCGCCCTGCCGCTGGTGCCGGGGCACGAGATCGTCGGACGCGTGGACGCCATCGGCGCCGGTGTAGACAGGCTGGCGCCGGGCCAGCGGGTCGGAGTGCCGTGGCTGGGGCGGACCTGCGGGATCTGTCCTTACTGCCGCGCCCATCGCGAGAACCTCTGCGACGCGCCTGAATTCACCGGCTATACCCGTGACGGCGGCTACGCCGAATATTGCCTGGCCGATGCCGGCTATGTCTTTCCCCTGCCCGACGATGCGGACCCGGTGCGACTGGCACCGCTGCTGTGTGCCGGGCTGATCGGATATCGCACGCTGAAACTCGCCGGACCAGCCGACCGTATCGGCCTTTACGGTTTTGGCGCGGCGGCGCACATCCTGTGCCAGCTCTGCGTCTGGCAGGGCAAGGAGGTCTATGCCTTCACACGCCCCGGAGACCGGACGGCGCAGGACTTCGCCCGTCGCCTCGGCGCGGTCTGGGCAGGCTCGTCCGACGCCGGGTCGCCCGAGCCGCTGGATGCCGCGCTGATCTTCGCACCTGTCGGCGCGCTTGTCCCCAAGGCGCTGAAAGCGGTGCGCAAGGGTGGTAGCGTCGTGTCGGGGGGCATCCATATGAGTGACATTCCCGCCTTTCCCTATGCCGATCTCTGGCATGAACGGGTCATCCGCTCGGTCGCGAATCTGACGCGCAGCGATGGCGACGAGTTCCTGCCGCTGGCCATCGAGGCCGGCATCGAGACCGAGACCACGGCCTATCCCCTGGAACAGGCCAATCGCGCGCTGAACGATCTTCGCTCCGGGCAGTTGAGCGGCGCCGCGGTGCTGGTTCCGTGACGCGGGTGCATGTCCTGGCCGACCTTCGATCCGGGACAGGTCGAGGGAGGTCATCGCGGGGTCCGGCGGCCCCGATGACGTCTGTCAATGACCCGGCGGCCGCGCTCGGGACACAAGCGAGGCAATGGCATGGAAGACGTAACGGACCAGGAAGGAGATCGGAATGACCATCAAGACCATCACACTCGTGCTGTTTTCACCTGACGAGGCCGCTTGGCTCGCTCCGGCGGGTGCGGAGCTTGCCCGTCAACTGGATGCACATCTGATCGGGGTACACCCGGTCGAACCCGCCGTCGTCTACAGCGCGGGTATGGATGTCATGGTCGTTCCCGAGGTGCAGAACTGGCATCAGGAAGAGGACGCGCAGATCGAAAAGGCCTTCTCGGAGGCCGTGCGGCGTGCAGGCATTGCCGGAGAGTACCGCAGCCAACGCGACGGTCGCCTGGCGGACGAGGCCTATCTCCTGTCCTGCCTGCGTGGCGTCGATCTTGTGGCGCTGGGAACCGCCGATCCGAAGGAAGAACCCGCCAGCGCCGCGCGCATGCGCAGTCAGGCGATCCGGCAGTCCGGGAGACCGACGCTCGTGCTGCCGCGCGAGGTGTCGCCGGCCCTGCCCGCGAAACGCGTCCTGATCGGCTGGAGCGACACGCGGGAATCCGCAAGGGCGGCGCATGACGTGCTGACCCTGACGGAGGCGGGAGCGGCGATCGACCTGCTGGCGGTCTCCCGCGACGCCTATTCAAGCTCGCACCTGGCCGGCAGCCGCGACGATTTCGCGGCCGCGCTGGATCGGCGCGGCTACTCTGCCACGCTCGTCGACCGCGACGCCAAATCAAGCGAGATCGGCAAGGCGCTGCTGTCGGCGGCGGCCGAAAGCGACGCTCAACTCGTTGCGACCGGAGCCTTCGGCCACTCGCAGTTCTACGATTTCGTCATCGGTGCCGTGACCTCGCATCTCCTTGAGAACGCAAGGGTGCCTGTCCTTCTCTCGAAGTGAGCGGCACGCGTTTTCTCGGACGCCCTGTCGTGCGACGATGCCGCGGGCTTCCGGTTCCCGTCCGCATTGACTTCCATCAATGACTGCGCGCTTCGTGCCTTCCAGAGTGCGTCCAGTCTGATGGGGGAGGAAAATCGTGTCCGAGCTTCTGATCTGGTTCGAGAATCTGCGCCGCGGAGACGTCGCGCGCGTGGGCGGCAAGAATGCGTCACTGGGCGAGATGATCTCGACCCTCGGGGCGAAAAACATTCGCGTGCCGCAGGGATTTGCCACAACGGCGGATGCCTATCGCGGCTTCATCACGGCCAATGGCCTCGAGCGGGTCATTGCGGAGCGTATCGACGCGCTCGAGGCCGGGCGCACGACGCTGCGCGAGGCTGGCCTGGCCATAAGGACCGCAATCACCTCCGGCGAATGGCCGAAGGAGACGGCGGACGCGATTCGCGCCGCCTATCGGGAGCTGACGACACGCAGCGGCCGCACGAAGCCGGCGGTCGCCGTCCGATCCTCCGCCACCGCCGAAGACCTGCCCGAGGCAAGCTTCGCCGGACAGCAGGAGACGTTTCTCAATGTCACCGGCGAGGCCGCGCTGCTCGACGCCTGCCGCCGGTGCTATGCCTCGCTTTTCACCGACAGGGCGATCACCTACCGCCAGATCCATGGCTTCGGCCAGACGGAGATCGCGCTGTCGGTCGGGGTTCAGATGATGGTGCGCTCCGACATCGGCAGTTCGGGCGTCATGTTCTCGATCGACACGGAGAGCGGCTGCGACCGTTTCGTGCTGATCAACGGCGCGTGGGGGCTTGGCGAAAACGTCGTTCAGGGCGCGGTGGACCCGGATGAGTTTCAGGTGTTCAAGCCCTTCCTCGACGATCCCGGCCGGCTGCCCGTCGTCGCCAGGAGGCTGGGCGCGAAAGAGATCAAGATGATCCACGGCCGGGCCGGCGAGGCGGCGACGCGCAACGTGCCCACCTCCCTGGCGGAGCGCGAGCGCTTCACGCTGAGCGATGCAGAGGTGGTGGAACTGGCGCGCTACGCAAAGACCATCGAGGCGCATTACGGCGTCGCGATGGACATGGAATGGGCGAAGGACGGGGAGACCGGCGAATTGTTTATCGTTCAGGCCCGCCCCGAGACGGTACAATCGCGCAAGACCGGCGCCGTGTTCCAGTCCTTCGAGGTCACACCGGCAGGCAGGCTGATGGTGGACGGACTTAGTGTCGGGAGTGCGGCGGCTGCGGGCCGGGTGTGCCTGATCCGTTCCGCCGACGAGATCGACCGCTTCGTCGATGGCTCGGTGCTCGTCACCTCGACCACCGACCCCGACTGGGTACCGGTCATGAAGCGCGCCGCCGCCATTGTCACCGACCACGGCGGGCGCACGTCGCATGCCGCCATCGTCAGCCGTGAACTGGGCCTTCCCGCGGTGGTCGGAACCGGCAATGCAACCCATGTCCTGCACGACGGCCAGGACGTGACCGTCTCCTGCGCCGAAGGCGGGACCGGGGTCGTCTATGACGGATTGGGACATATAGACGTCAGGGATATCTCGCTCGACGACGTGCCGGAGACACGCACCGGCGTGATGCTGAATATCGCCAATCCCTCCGCCGCCGTCCGGTGGTGGCGGCTTCCGGCGGACGGTGTGGGTCTGGCGCGAATGGAATTCCTGGTGAGCAACGAGATCAAGGTGCACCCGCTGGCCCTGCTGAACCCCGAAAGAGTGACGGACGCGACCGAGCGCAGCGCCATCGCTGAACTGACGAAGGGATACAAGGATGGGCGCAGCTATTTTACGGAATGCCTGGCCATGGGACTGGCGCGGATTGCCGCCGTCTGGCACCCGAAGCCGGTGATCGTCCGGCTGAGCGACTTCAAGTCGAACGAATATGCCGACCTTCTCGGTGGCCGCCATTTCGAGCCCCTGGAGGAAAACCCGATGATCGGACTCCGCGGCGCAGCACGCTACTATTCGGAATTCTACCGTGACGCCTTCGCGCTGGAATGCGTTGCGCTGAAACGGCTGAGGGACGACATGGGGTTCACGAATGTCATCGTCATGGTGCCATTCTGCCGCTCACCCGAGGAGGCGGACAAGGTCCTGGAGGTGATGACCGCGAATGGCCTGACGCGCGGGGAAAACGGGCTCGAAGTCTATGTAATGACCGAGATCCCGTCGAACGTGATCCGGGCCGCGGAATTCGCCGAGCGTTTCGACGGGTTCTCCATCGGGTCGAACGACCTGACCCAGCTTACCCTGGGGGTCGACCGCGACAGCGAGGCGCTGGCCGAGGTCTTCCGCGAGCGCGACCCGGCCGTGATCTGGATGATCGAAACCGCCATTCGCCGCGCACGCGAAGCCGGGCGTAAAATCGGGCTATGCGGACAGGCGCCCAGCAACGACCCCGATTTCGCGCGGCTGCTGGTCAAGGCGGGGATCGACACGATCTCCGTGACTCCAGACAGTTTTCTGGAGGTCAAACGCAATGTCGCGCTGGCGGAAGAGGGCGATGTCAGGATGCGCCGTGCGTGATCGGCCGGGGCAGAGGTTCGGTCGACCGGTGTTGTCACGTTAATCAGTATGCGGCTGAAGATGGTTTGTTGGGTGGAAAGTTAAACAAGCCCGGCGGCGGCCTTCCAGATGTCGAACGCTTCCAGTCGATGAAATCGGATGGCCATGGCAGTACGGCGGCGGGATGGGACGGAAAAGCAATTTCGGGTTGGCGAATGAGTGGAAACAAATCGCTGCAATCCGCCGGGCGAGCGAAATCCTTGCATGCAGCGTTCGCGTTTCCTGAACGGCAGGTGACTGTTTTCAGCCCGATTATTCAGACCTTTATGGGAACGGTGTTCCAGTCCCGGCGCGACGTCACGTTTCGCGGCTCCATAGGACCGCAGCTTGTCGGTGACGATCCGCTTGGGCAGGCCAAATCGCTTTATCAGGGATCTCAAAAGGCGCTTTGCGGCTCGTTTGTTACGCCTGGATTGAAGGATTTCCTCCAGCACGGTCCCATCCTGATCGACGGCGCGCCAGAGCCAGAATTTACGCCCCGATATCACCACGACAACCTCGTCGAGGTGCCAGATATCGCCGGGGCAGCGCTGGCCGCAGCGTAAGTTTCGGGCGATCTGCGGCCCAAATTTGCGGACCCACCGCCGAATGGTCTCGTAGGAAACGTCGATACCTCGTTCCAGCAGCATCTCTTCCACTTCGCGAAGGCTCAGGTTGAAACGAACGTACAACCAGACCGCATGAGCGATGATTTGCGGCGGAAAGCGGTGGCGTTTGTAGCTGATCAACTGTTTCTGCATCGTCCCGAACTATGTCCAGACATTGCAATGAGCAACCGTGCCAAGCTTAACGTGACAACACCGGAGAGGTCAAATGTCCGATAAACCCTACAGCACCGAGAACCTTGAAACGAGCGACTATGGCCGGGACCATCCGAACGGCACTGGCCTTATCGCGCTTCTCTTTCTTGTCCTGCTCTTCGACGCGCTTGCCGGTATGGTGATCGGCGCTCTGGTGTTTGTTTGATGGGCTGCACATGTCCCGTAGTTGTGCGTGGGAAATATTACCCAAGCATGAAAGAGGCCGCTAAGGCGCACGGCGTCACCCAGACCGCAGTTTCACAAATGTTGAGTCGCCGCGGAAATCTCGACGCACTTGGCCTTGGAAATAAAGCCCCTCGAAATTATCGGCCAGCGGCTCCGGTCAAGACGACTATACTTGGCGTCACCTTTGGATCGCGATGTGAGGCCGCTCGCGAGCTTGGCGTTTCGCGATCTTCGGTGCGTCGTTTCATTTCTGGCACAGCCTCAGACCGTGCCCGTGAGGAAATGGTCGGCGCCGTCATGGCCTATCGGATCAAGTCGGGTCGGTAAATCCTGGCTCGGGATTCCCTCTAAAATTTGAGGTGGTGTTGAGGCATTAAAAAAGGCCCCCGGCGTTGAAGCGCTCGGGGGCCTTATTTTATTGGTTGCGGGGGCAGGATTTGAACCTGCGACCTTCAGGTTATGAGCCTGACGAGCTACCGGGCTGCTCCACCCCGCGACAGGGTATTTTTGCCCACGGGCGATTTATCGATCGGGGGCACATCGTTGAGAGAGATTATGGGCTCTTTACTAGGTTTGGCGGTGACCTACTCTCCCACGTCTTGAGACGCAGTACCATTGGCGCGGTCGTGCTTAACGGCCGAGTTCGGGAAGGGATCGGGTGTTTCACTGACGCTGTGACCACCAAACCGAGGAAAGAGCCAAGTCAAGCAGGGATTGTGTATGCTTCTGGTTTGTCCGTAGCAGCTGAGTTTTGCTTTTACTGGATCAAATCAAGCCTATCGGGCAATTAGTACCGGTCAACTGAATGCATTGCTGCACTTACATCTCCGGCCTATCGACGTGGTGGTCTTCCACGGCCCTCAGGGATACCTTGTTTTGAGGGGGGCTTCCCGCTTAGATGCCTTCAGCGGTTATCCTTTCCGATCATAGCTACCCTGCACTACCGTTGGCACGATAACAGGTCCACCAGTGGATCGTTCACCCCGGTCCTCTCGTACTAGGGGCAACTCCTCTCAAGTATCCTACACCCACGGCAGATAGGGACCGAACTGTCTCACGACGTTCTAAACCCAGCTCACGTACCTCTTTAAATGGCGAACAGCCATACCCTTGGGACCTGCTCCAGCCCCAGGATGAGATGAGCCGACATCGAGGTGCCAAACACTGCCGTCGATATGGACTCTTGGGCAGTATCAGCCTGTTATCCCCGGCGTACCTTTTATCCGTTGAGCGATGGCCCTTCCACTCGGGACCACCGGATCACTATGGCCGACTTTCGTCTCTGCTCGACTTGTCAGTCTTGCAGTCAGGCTGGCTTCTGCCATTGCACTCAACGAGCGATTTCCGACCGCTCTGAGCCAACCTTCGCGCGCCTCCGTTACTCTTTGGGAGGCGACCGCCCCAGTCAAACTACCCGCCACACAGGGTCCCGGGTCCCGATGAGGGATCGCGGTTAGACATCAAGCAGAACAAGGGTGGTATCTCAAGGGAGGCTCCACAGGGACTGGCGTCCCTGCTTCGAAGCCTACCACCTATCCTGCACATGTTGTGCCTGATGCCAGTGTGAAGCTGTAGTAAAGGTGCACGGGGTCTTTCCGTCTAACCGCGGGAAGCCTGCATCTTGACAGGCAATTCAATTTCGCTGAGTCGATGTTGGAGACAGCGGGGAAGTCGTTACGCCATTCGTGCAGGTCGGAACTTACCCGACAAGGAATTTCGCTACCTTAGGACCGTTATAGTTACGGCCGCCGTTTACCTGGGCTTCAATTCAAGGCTTGCACCTCTCCTTTTAACCTTCAGGCACCGGGCAGGCGTCAGACCCTATACGTCGTCTTGCGACTTCGCAGAGCCCTGTGTTTTTAGTAAACAGTCGCCACCCCCTGGTTTGTGCCCCCAGCCAATACTTGCGTAGAAACTGGGCCTCCTTCTCGCGAACTTACGGAGGTATTTTGCCGAGTTCCTTCAACATCGTTCTCTCAAGCGCCTTGGTATTCTCTACCAGTCCACCTGTGTCGGTTTAGGGTACGATCTTATGAGAGGCTATTTCCAGGGACTGCTGAGCGGCCCATCCAATCCGATAAGGATGAACAACCTTTGCAATCCGTCACATCTCTCTGGCCCAGGAATATTAACCTGGTTCCCATCGACTACGCCTTTCGGCCTCGCCTTAGGGGTCGGCTTACCCTGCTCAGATTAGCTTTAAGCAGGAACCCTTGGACTTTCGGCGACAGGGTCTCTCACCCTGTTTGTCGCTACTCATGTCATCATTCTCACTAGTGATCTCTCCACCGGATCGCTCACGCGCCGGCTTCACAGAAAGCCTCGTGTCTCCAAGGACCCCGGAGGGTCGAAGGAGACATGAGACTATGTCACACTACGCTCTGCTACCGCGGTACACGAATGTACCACCCTCGGCTTCGGCTCATGGCTTGAGCCCCGTTACATCTTCGCCGCAGGACAACTTGTCTAGACCAGTGAGCTGTTACGCTATCTTTAAAGGATGGCTGCTTCTAAGCCAACCTCCTGGTTGTTTTGGTCGTCCCACCTGCTTTCCCACTTAGCCATGAATTAGGGGCCTTAGCCGGAGGTCAGGGTTGTTTCCCTCTCCACGACGGGCGTTAGCACCCGCCGTGTGTCTGCCATCTACTACTCCCGGGTATTCGGAGTTTGGTTAGGATCAGTAAGCCTGTGGGGCCCCATTACCCATCCAGTGCTCTACCCCCCGGGGTATTCGGATGACGCTCTACCTAAATAGATTTCGCAGAGAACCAGCTATCTCCGAGTTTGATTGGCCTTTCACCCCTAGGCACAACTCATCCCGACCTTTTTCAACAGGTGTG